>NC_014145.1:3000000-3347500 GCF_000253115.1 Thiomonas arsenitoxydans | reverse complement strand
CCTAACGAGCCCGGCCATCCCCTGATGGCCGGGCTTTTGTCATGTTGTTTTGTTCCAGTTACCGTACTCCAGCAGGAGTGAGGAAGATCTATGCCGACGATCAATCAATTGGTTCGCTCTCCTCGTGTGAGCGAGCGTATCAAATCCAAAAGCCCTGCGATGGAGAACAGCCCGCAGCGTCGTGGTGTGTGCACCCGTGTCTACACAACGACACCGAAGAAGCCTAACTCCGCGCTGCGTAAGGTCGCGAAGATTCGTTTGACCAATGGCTTCGAGGTGATTTCCTACATCGGCGGTGAGGGGCACAACTTGCAAGAGCATTCGGTCGTGCTGGTGCGTGGCGGCCGTGTCAAGGACTTACCTGGTGTGCGTTATCACATTGTGCGCGGGGCACTGGATCTGCAGGCGGTGAAAGACCGCAAGCAGTCACGCTCGAAATATGGCGCCAAGCGCCCGAAGAAATAATTCGATTTACTTGATTGCAAATCGATTTCCGTCCGCATCTGCGGAGTAAGCAGCCCAAATAGGGCTTGGGCTCAGCCCAACTGAATTGGAGAAATCATGCCTCGTCGTCGCGAAGTAGAGAAGCGAGAAATTCTGCCGGACCCGAAGTTCGGTAGCGTAGATGTTGCCAAATTTATGAACGTTGTCATGCTCTCCGGCAAGAAAGCCGTTGCAGAGCGCATCGTCTATGGTGCCTTTGACACGATTCAAGAAAAATCTGGCAAAGATCCCCTCGAAGTGTTTTCGGCTGCCATGGGCAATGTCCGCCCCATGGTTGAGGTCAAGTCCCGCCGTGTTGGCGGTGCCAACTATCAAGTTCCTGTCGAGGTACGGCCTTCGCGCCGTATGGCCCTCGCGATGCGCTGGATTCGTGAGGCTGCGAAGAAGCGCAATGAAAAGTCGATGCAGCAGCGCTTGGCCAATGAACTGCTTGAGGCCGCTGAAGGTCGCGGCTCTGCAATGAAGAAGCGTGACGAAGTGCACCGTATGGCTGAAGCCAACAAAGCCTTCTCGCATTTCCGCTTCTAAACATTTATCTGGATTTCATCATGGCACGAATTACCCCGATCGAGCGTTACCGAAATATCGGTATCTCTGCGCACATCGACGCTGGCAAAACTACGACGACTGAGCGCATTTTGTTCTATACCGGCGTCAATCACAAAATTGGCGAGGTGCATGACGGCGCTGCCACGATGGACTGGATGGAGCAAGAGCAGGAGCGCGGAATCACCATCACCTCGGCCGCGACGACCTGCTTCTGGAAGGGGATGGATCGTTCCCTGCCTGACCACCGCATCAACATCATCGATACCCCTGGCCACGTGGACTTCACCATTGAGGTGGAGCGCTCCATGCGCGTGCTGGACGGCGCGTGTATGGTGTATTGCGCCGTGGGCGGCGTGCAGCCCCAGTCGGAAACCGTCTGGCGTCAGGCCAATAAGTACAAAGTGCCGCGCTTGGCCTTTGTCAACAAGATGGACCGCACCGGCGCCAACTTCTTTAAGGTCTACGATCAGATGCGCACCCGCCTCAAGGCGAACCCCGTACCTATCGTCGTGCCCATTGGCGCCGAAGAGAACTTCAAAGGTGTCGTCGATCTGCTTAAGATGAAGGCCATCATTTGGGATGAAGCATCCCAAGGCATGAAGTTCAACTATGAAGAAATTCCTGCGGAGCTGGTGGAGACCTGCAAGGAATGGCGCGAGAAAATGGTTGAGGCTGCCGCAGAGTCGAGCGAGGAGCTGATGAACCAGTACCTCGAAACCGGCGAGTTGAGCGAGGCCGAGATCAAGCAGGGTCTGCGTGCGCGCACCATCGCGAGCGAAATCCAGCCGATGCTTTGCGGTACCGCGTTCAAGAACAAGGGTGTGCAGCGCATGCTGGACGCGGTGATCGACTTTATGCCGTCCCCGATCGATATTCCGCCTGTGGCCGGACATGACGATGACGAGAAAGAGGCCGTTCGTAGGGCGGCTGACGACGAAAAGTTCTCCGCGCTCGCGTTCAAGCTGATGACTGACCCGTATGTGGGCCAGCTCACCTTCATTCGCGTGTACTCCGGCGTGCTGTCGTCGGGCGATACGGTCTACAACCCGATCAAGGGCAAGAAGGAGCGTATCGGCCGCCTGTTGCAGATGCATGCCAATAACCGTGAAGAAATCAAAGAAGTGCGCGCAGGCGACATCGCTGCAGCCGTGGGCCTGAAGGAAGTGACCACGGGCGAGACCCTGTGCAGTCCTGATGCCATCATCACCTTGGAAAAGATGGTGTTCCCCGAGCCGGTGATTGCACAAGCCGTCGAGCCCAAGACCAAGGCCGACCAGGAAAAGATGGGCCTGGCGCTCCAGCGTCTGGCGCAGGAAGACCCCTCGTTCCGCGTGAAAACGGACGAAGAGTCAGGCCAGACCATCATCTCGGGCATGGGCGAGCTGCACCTCGAAATCATCGTGGATCGCATGAAACGCGAATTCGGCGTCGAGGCCAATGTCGGCAAGCCGCAGGTGGCCTACCGCGAAACCATCCGCAAGACGGTGGACAATGCCGAAGGCAAGTTCGTGCGCCAGTCCGGTGGTAAGGGACAGTACGGCCACGTTGTGCTCAAGGTAGAGCCCAACGAAGTCGGCAAGGGCTTTGAGTTCGTCGATGCGATCAAGGGCGGCGTGGTGCCGCGTGAATACATCCCTGCGGTGCAAAAGGGTGTTGAAGAGTCGTTGAATTCCGGCGTGCTCGCAGGCTATCCCGTGGTGGACGTCAAGGTGACGCTGCATTTCGGTTCTTACCACGATGTCGACTCCTCGGAGCAGGCGTTCAAGATCGCCGCTTCCATGGGATTCAAGGAAGGCTGCCGTAAGGCGAACCCCGTGATCCTCGAGCCGATGATGGCCGTTGAGGTGGAAACGCCTGAAGACTACGCCGGCAACGTGATGGGCGATCTGTCGTCACGCCGCGGTATGGTGCAGGGCATGGAAGACATGGTCGGCGGCGGCAAGGCGATCAAGGCCGAAGTGCCGCTGTCGGAGATGTTTGGCTACTCCACCACGCTGCGTTCCATGTCGCAAGGTCGTGCTACTTACACGATGGAGTTCAAGCATTACTCCGAGGCGCCGAAGAACGTGGCCGATGCCATTGTCAGCGCTCGCGCCAGCAAGTAATTGACCCCAATAATCGACCCCTTTCAAACGTATTCAGATAAGGAACAACATCATGGCGAAGGAAAAGTTTGAGCGGACCAAGCCGCACGTCAACGTGGGCACGATTGGTCACGTGGACCACGGCAAGACCACGCTGACGGCGGCCATCACCACCGTGCTGGCGGCCAAGTTTGGCGGATCGGCCAAGGCCTACGACCAGATCGACGCAGCGCCCGAAGAGAAGGCTCGCGGCATCACCATCAACACCGCGCACGTGGAATACGAGACGGCCAACCGCCACTACGCCCACGTCGACTGCCCCGGTCACGCCGACTACGTCAAGAACATGATCACCGGTGCCGCCCAGATGGACGGCGCCATCCTCGTCGTCTCCGCCGCTGATGGCCCCATGCCCCAGACCCGCGAGCACATCCTGCTCGCCCGCCAGGTCGGCGTGCCCTACATCGTCGTGTTCCTCAACAAATGCGACATGGTCGACGACGCCGAACTGCTCGAACTCGTCGAGATGGAAGTGCGCGAGCTGCTGTCCAAGTACGACTTCCCCGGCGACGACACCCCCATCATCAAAGGCTCCGCCAAACTCGCCCTCGAAGGCGACAAAGGCGAACTCGGCGAGAAAGCCATCTTCAACCTCGCCGACGCCCTCGACAGCTACATCCCCACGCCCGAGCGCGCTGTGGACGGCGCCTTCCTCATGCCCGTCGAAGACGTGTTCTCCATCTCCGGGCGCGGCACCGTCGTGACCGGCCGGATCGAGCGCGGCATCATCAAAGTCGGTGAAGAAATCGAAATCGTCGGCATTCGCGCCACGCAGAAAACCACCTGCACCGGCGTCGAAATGTTCCGCAAACTCCTCGACCAAGGCCAAGCCGGTGACAACGTCGGCATTCTGCTGCGCGGCACCAAGCGCGAAGACGTCGAGCGCGGCCAAGTGCTGTGCAAACCCGGCAGCGTCAAGCCCCACACCCACTTCACCGCCGAGATCTACGTGCTCAGCAAAGACGAAGGCGGCCGTCACACCCCCTTCTTCAACAACTACCGTCCCCAGTTCTACTTCCGCACCACCGACGTCACCGGTGCGGTGGAACTGCCCAAGGACAAGGAAATGGTCATGCCCGGCGACAACGTCAGCATCACCGTCAAGCTCATCGCCCCGATCGCGATGGAAGAAGGTCTGCGCTTCGCCATCCGGGAAGGCGGTCGTACCGTCGGCGCCGGGGTCGTGGCCAAGATCATCGAGTAAATCGTTCAACGGAATCGGCCGGCGCCGCTTACTTTCGGCGTCGGCCTTCGCTCTTTGAAGAGAACATCATGCAAAATCAGAAAATCCGTATTCGCCTGAAGGCGTTTGATTACAAGCTGATCGATCAGTCCGCGATGGAGATCGTCGATACCGCAAAGCGTACAGGCGCCATTGTTAAAGGCCCCGTGCCGTTGCCGACTCGCCTGCAGCGGTTTGACATCCTGCGCTCGCCCCACGTCAACAAGACTTCACGCGATCAGTTGGAAATCCGCACCCATTTGCGTCTGATGGACATCGTTGATCCGACGGACAAGACGGTAGATGCTTTGATGAAGCTCGACCTGCCTGCGGGCGTCGATGTGGAAATCAAACTGCAGTGAGCACACTGCCTTGCAGATCGCAGGGCGGTTGATGTATGATTTAAGGCTTTCTTTCTGGCGAGGCCCGAAAGAAAGCTGGCAGTAATTGACTCAAGCCGCGTGGCTTGAATCGTTTGAATAACTTACGGGCCTGGCCAATCGTAGCCGGGTAGGAGAAAACAATGAGCTCACATTCAATGGGCCTTGTCACGCGCAAGGTCGGAATGACGCGTGTGTTCACCGACGATGGGGCATCCATCGCCGTCACCGTGCTGGATGCGTCTGGCAACCGGGTGTCGCAGGTGCGCACGCAAGATGTGGATGGCTATAGTGCCGTCCAGGTGGCTTACGGCTCTCGCAAGCCGTCACGCCTTACCAAGGGTCAGGCGGGTCACTTGGCGAAAGCAGGGGTCGAGCCGGCAGAAATCCTCAAGGAGTTTGATCTGCCCGCTGAAAAAGCGGCGGATTACGCGCCGGGTGCGACGGTTCCCGCTTCGCTGTTTCAGGTCGGCCAGATGGTCGATGCGCAGGGCGTGTCGATCGGCAAGGGCTTTGCTGGCTCCATCAAGCGCCACAATTTTTCGTCCAATCGCGCCTCTCACGGTAACTCGGTCACCACGCGTGCGCCAGGTTCCATCGGCATGGCGCAGGATCCCGGGCGTGTGTTTCCTGGCAAGCGCATGGCGGGTCAGATGGGCAATGAAACCGTGACGGTGCAGAACCTGGAGGTGGTTCGCATCGACGAAGCGCGCCAGCTCATCCTCGTCAAGGGTGCGGTGCCGGGCTCGCGTTCGGGCTTTGTGTTTCTGCGTCCCGCGGTCAAGTCTGCGACAGGAGGTCAGTGATGCAGCTCGATTTCATCAATGCGCAGGGCCAGCCTGCTGAGAAGTTTGAGGTCAGCCCCGAGGTGTTCGGCCGCGACTTCAACGAAGATCTGGTTCACCAGATCGTGATCGCTTATCAGGCCAATGCGCGCCTGGGCAACCGTGCCCAGAAAGACCGTGCGGTGGTCAAGCACTCGACGCGCAAGCCCTGGAAGCAAAAGGGTACGGGCCGCGCTCGTGCGGGTATGACGTCGTCGCCGCTTTGGCGTGGGGGCGGCAAGATTTTCCCGAATTCTCCGGACGAGAACTTCACGCACAAGGTCAACAAAAAGGCTTATCGCGCGGGGATGCGTTCGCTGTTTTCGCAACTGGCGCGCGAAGGCCGCCTAGTGGTGGTCGACACTTTCACCGTGGAGGCGCCGAAGACCAAGCTAGTTGCCGAGAAGTGCAAGGCGATGGGCTTCGACTCGGTGATGATCATTGCTGACGGCGCGGACGAAAATCTGTTCCTCGCTGCGCGCAATCTGCCGAATGTTCTGGTCGTCGAGCCGCGTTACGCCGATCCGCTGTCCCTTTTGTTCTACAAGAAGGTCATGATGACCAAGGGTGCAGTCAGCCAACTTCAGGAGATGCTGTCATGACGCAGGCCGTTCTCAATCCGCAGCGTCTGATGCAGGTGCTCAGCGCGCCGGTCATTTCGGAAAAGGCGACGATGGTCGCTGAAAAGCGCAATCAAGTCGTGTTTCTCGTCCTGCGTGACGCGACCAAGCCTGAGATCAAGGCTGCTGTCGAACTGCTGTTCAAGGTCGATGTCGAGTCGGTCCAGGTCGCCAACATCAAGGGCAAGGTCAAGCGCACTGCGCGTGGCACGGGCCGTCGCAATCATGTCAAGAAAGCCTATGTCTGCCTGAAGGCGGGCCAAGAGCTGAATTTCGCGCAGGAGGGTATCTAAATGCCCGTCGTCAAAGTCAAACCGACCTCGGCTGGCCGCCGCGCCGTCGTCAAGGTCTCGCACCCGCATCTGTACAAGGGCGAGCCCGAGCGTTCGCTGCTCGAGCCCCAGTTCCAGAAGGCTGGCCGCAACAACAATGGTCATATCACCACGCGCCATCGCGGCGGTGGTCACAAGCACCATTACCGTGTGGTCGATTTCCGTCGCGACAAGGACGGCATTCCGGCCAAGGTCGAACGTATCGAATACGACCCGAACCGTACCGCGCACATCGCGCTGGTGTGCTACGCCGACGGTGAGCGCCGCTACATCATTGCGCCGCGCAACCTCGAAGTGGGCGCTACGTTGATGAGCGGCTCCGAGGCGCCGATTCGTGCGGGCAACACGCTGCCTATCCGCAATATTCCGGTGGGTTCAACCATTCATTGCATCGAAATGCAGCCTGGCAAGGGTGCCCAGATCGCGCGTTCCGCCGGCGCTTCTGCGGTGCTGCTGGCGCGCGAAGGCATTCACGCTCAAGTGCGCATGCGTTCTGGCGAGGTTCGCCGCATTCACATCGAGTGTCGCGCCACGCTGGGTGAGGTGAGCAACGAAGAGCACAACCTGCGCCAGTACGGCAAGGCGGGTGCAAAGCGTTGGCAAGGTATTCGCCCGACGGTGCGTGGCGTGGCCATGAACCCGGTCGACCACCCGCATGGCGGTGGTGAAGGCAAGACAGGCGAGGGTCGCGTGGCGGTCAGCCCGTGGGGTACGCCGACCAAGGGTTATCGCACCCGCAACAACAAGCGCACGCAGAGCATGATCGTGTCGCGTCGTAAGAAGTAAGGGATAGCACATGGCTCGCTCACTCAAAAAAGGTCCGTTCTGCGACCAGCATCTGCTGAAAAAGGTTGAAGCTGCTGTCAGCACCAAAGACAAGCGCCCGGTGAAGACCTGGTCGCGTCGTTCCACCATCCTGCCCGAATTCATCGGCGTGACGATTGCCGTGCACAACGGCAAGCAGCATGTTCCGGTCTATGTGTCCGACCAGATGGTGGGCCACAAGCTTGGCGAATTCGCGCTGACGCGGACATTCAAAGGACATCCCGCCGATAAAAAGGCGAAGAAGTAAGGCAGACACATGGAAACTCGTGCAACCCTACGCGGCGTTCGCCTCTCGGCCCAAAAAGGCCGACTGGTGGCGGATCTGATTCGCGGTAAAAAAGTGGACTCCGCTTTGAACATCCTGGAGTTCTCGCCCAAGAAGGCCTCGGGCATCATCAAGAAAGTGCTGGAGTCGGCCATCGCCAACGCCGAGCACAACGATGGCGCCGATGTGGACGAACTGAAAGTGACTCAGATCATGGTGGAAGAGGGGGCAACCCTCAAGCGCTTCAGTGCGCGCGCCAAAGGTCGTGGCAATCGCATCAGCAAGCCCACCTGCCATATCTACATTCAAGTCGGGAACTGAGGACGTCATATGGGACAGAAAATTCATCCGACCGGTTTCCGTCTGGCCGTCACCCGCGGTTGGGCTTCGCGCTGGTATGCGCCGAGCACCCAGTACGCCAAGATGCTCAGCGAAGACATCATGGTGCGCGAGTACCTGGCGAAGCGTTTGAAAAATGCTTCGGTGTCGCGCGTGCTCATCGAGCGTCCGGCCAAGAACGCCCGCATCACCATTTACAGCGCCCGACCGGGTGTGGTGATCGGCAAAAAAGGCGAAGACATTGAAAACCTGAAGGCCGAACTGGCCAAGCGCTTGGGCGTGCCGGTCGCTGTGGACATTGAAGAGGTGCGCAAGCCCGAAATTGATGCCCAACTGATTGCCGACTCCATCACCCAGCAGCTCGAAAAGCGCATTCAGTTCCGCCGCGCCATGAAACGTGCCATGCAGAATGCCATGCGTATGGGCGCTCAGGGTATCAAGATCATGTCGTCTGGCCGACTGAATGGCATCGAGATCGCCCGGCGTGAGTGGTATCGTGAAGGCCGCGTGCCTCTGCAGACCCTGCGTGCGAATATCGACTACGCAACCTCTGAGGCCAAGACGACCTACGGTGTCATCGGCGTGAAGGTGTGGGTTTACAAGGGCGATACGCCGGCCAAGGGCGCTATCGTCCCGGCCAAGGCCGAGCCTGCTGCCCCCGAGGAAGATCGTCGCAATCGCCGTCCCGGCGCAGCCCGTCCGTCCGGCGCACGCCGTGCCGCCCCGGCTGCCGATGGCGAAAAATCCGTTGCTGTCAAGCGCGTGCGCAAACCGGCTCAGTCGGGTGGTACATCCGGTGGCGCAACTGGCGCATAAAGACAGCGCTTAAGGAGAAATTTCATGCTACAACCCGCTCGTCGCAAATACCGCAAAGAGCAAAAAGGCCGCAACACGGGCCTGGCCACACGCGGCGCCACGGTGGCCTTTGGTGAGTTCGGCCTGAAGGCGACCACCCGCGGCCGCATCACCGCTCGCCAGATCGAATCAGCTCGTCGCGCGATTTCCCGTCACGTCAAGCGTGGCGGCCGGATCTGGATCCGTGTGTTCCCGGACAAACCGATTTCCATCAAGCCCGCCGAGGTGCGGATGGGTAACGGCAAGGGCAACCCGGAGTACTACGTATCGGAAGTCCAGCCCGGTCGCGTGCTGTACGAAATCGAAGGTGTGCCCGAGGCCATCGCGCGCGAAGCGTTCGAGCTGGCTGCCGCCAAGCTGCCGTTCCGCACCATTTTTGTCACGCGCCAGATCGGCGCCTAAGGAGAGCGATTTGAAAACTTCCGCTCAACTCACCGAACTGCGCGCCAAGGATATTCCGGCGCTGCAGACCGAACTCGACAGTCTGCTCAAGGCCCACTTCAATCTGCGTATGCAGAAGGGCACGCAGCAGCTTCAGAATACGTGCCAACTGGGTAACACCAAGCGCGCCATTGCGCGGGTCCGTACCCTGATTCAAGAAAAGAAGGCCAAGGGTTAAGCCATGACTGAACAAAAGAAAGTGCAGCGCACGCTGGTCGGCCGTGTGGTCAGCGACAAGCGGCAGAAGACGGTCACCGTTTTGGTCGAGCGCCGTATCCAGCACCCGATCTATGGCAAGCTGATTGCGCGCTCCAAGAAGTACAGCGCGCACGACGAGTCGGGCCAGTACCACCTGAACGATGTGGTCGAGATCGCGGAATCGCGTCCGATCTCCAAGACCAAGGCGTGGGTGGTCAGTCGTCTGATCACCAAAGGTCAGGTGATCTGATCGCAGTTCTCTTCTGCTGATTTGCGTTTTTCAGCCCCTTTTGCGTTTGTTGCGCAGAGGGTGGCTGTATAAATAGATCAGGGCCCGTCGCCCGTTTGTTTCGCCAGATGCGGAGCAGGCGGGCGACGGGCTTTTTGCACTGTTCTTTTTTCCGATCGTCTCACGCAGTCAGAATTGCTTGCACGTCTTGCCTCTGCATACCCGCACAGGATGTACGGCGTGGGCGCGACGGACTACAGTGTGTTGAGGGCCCTGACGGCCCCGGCTGATGCCGCCAAGGCTCACAAGGACAAGGCGGTCTCGGCTGAACAACAACACAGCACAGGAGACGCAATGAAAACACCCAAGTCCAAAGAACAGGTAACCGCACCGCCGGTTTGCACGCTGTCGTACATCCATCCCGAGCCGGACAGCCCCTGGCTGACCTATTTGGCCCAGGTCGATCGGGTACTGCCTCATCTGGGTCACCTGGCCCGTTGGGGAGAAACCTTGAAGCGTCCGAAACGCGCGCTCATCGTCGATGTGCCGATCGAGATGGACGATGGTTCGGTGCGCCACTTCGAGGGCTACCGCGTGCAGCACAACCTGTCGCGCGGACCGGGCAAAGGCGGCGTGCGCTATCACCCCAATGTCACGCTGGAGGAGGTGATGGCGTTGTCGGCGTGGATGACCATCAAGAACGCCGCCGTTGGCCTGCCTTACGGCGGGGCGAAAGGGGGCATTCGGGTGACCCCTTCAGAGCTATCGCGCAAGGAGCTTGAGCGGCTGACCCGCCGCTATACCAGCGAAATCGGCATCATCATCGGGCCGCAGCAGGATATTCCCGCGCCCGACGTCAACACCAACGGTCAGATCATGGCCTGGATGATGGACACCTATTCCATGAACGTGGGCGCCACCGCCACCGGGGTGGTGACGGGCAAGCCAATTCCGCTCGGAGGTTCTCTCGGTCGGGTCAAGGCCACGGGGCGCGGCGTGTTCGTGACCGGCAGTGAGGCCATCAGGCGCCTGGGCCTTGACGTGAAAAGTTTGAGGATCGCTGTACAGGGCTTCGGCAACGTGGGCGGTACAGCGGCGGAGTTGTTCGCGCAAGCGGGCGCGAAGATCGTGGCGGTGCAGGATCACACCGGCACGATCATTCATGAACAAGGATTGGATGTTGCCGCGTTGCTGCGTCATGTCAGCAGTCATGGCGGCGTCGCCGGATTCTCGGGCGCACAAAAAGCCGACGATGAAGCGTTCTGGGGTGTGCGCTGTGATGTGTTGATTCCCGCAGCCCTCGAAGGGCAGGTGACGGCCGAGCGCGCCCGCAAAACCACTGCCAAGCTCATACTCGAAGGCGCGAACGGCCCGACCTTGCCCGCTGCAGACGATGTCTGTGCAAGCCGGGGCATTCTTGTCGTCCCCGATGTGATTTGCAATGCGGGTGGCGTGACGGTTTCGTACTTCGAATGGGTGCAAGATTTTTCGAGCTTCTTCTGGGACGAAGACGACATCAACGCCCGCCTCGACAAAATTCTGGGCAATGCCTTGGCCCGGATCTGGGATACCGCAGACCAACTGAAAATCAGCCTGAGAACGGCCGCATTCGTGGTGGCTTGCGAGCGAGTGCTGCAAGCGCGCGAAGAACGCGGCCTTTATCCCTGAAGTCGGCTGTCAGCGCCCGGCCCTGGGCGCTCAGAGCTTGGGGGGCGCCGCGACGCCGTCATCCAATGACGGCAGCGTCGTGGCCGGGCGGCCCCAGGCTGCGCGTAAGCCGTCCAGCAGAAACACGGCAAGGCCCACCCAGACTAGGCCGAATCCGACCATTTTGGCGGCGGCAAAGGGTTCGTGATAAAGCCAGACGCCTAGTGCCAGCTGCAGAGTGGGGGTGATGTACTGCAAAACCCCCAGCAAGGTCATCGACATGCGGCGAGCGCCCGCAGCGAACAGCAGCAGGGGGATGGTGGTGATCGGGCCTGCGGCCACCAGCAGCCAGCGCGTGGAGAGGTCGGCGGAGGCGAACGCGTTCATGCCCTGGGTACTCAGCCAGAACAGATAGGCCACGGCCAGCGGGAATAGCACCGCGGTCTCCACGGCGAGGCCTTCGAGCGCTCCCAGCGGCGCGGTCTTTCTGAGCAGCGCGTAACTGCCGAAGGTGAGCGCCAGGCTGAGACTGATCCAAGGCACATGGCCGACCTCGATCGCCATGACCGTCACGCCCGCCGCAGCAATGGCCAGAGCAACCCACTGTAGACCGCGCAGACGCTCATGCAGAAGAACCGATCCGAGCGCCACGTTGACCAAGGGATTGATGTAGTAGCCCAGACTTGCGTCCACCACGTGGTTGCTGTTCACCGCCCAGATATAGATGCCCCAATTGCTCGAAAGGAGTACGGCACTGAGCGCAAAACGGGCGAGCAGGGCGGGCTGTTCACGCAGCAGCCGCATCCACGACCAGCGCTTGAGAACCGCCAGCAGCAACGCGACAAAAAGCAGCGACCACGCCATGCGATGCGCGAGGATCTGCAGGGAGGGAACCTGTTCGAGCGCCTTGAAGTAAAGCGGAAACAGGCCCCAGATGACGTACGCCGCCAGGGCGTAAACAACGCCGGAATTCATGTGAACGGATGGTTTATTTTGGGCTTGCCGATCACAGACATCGGCATGCCGGGCTACACACTGTAGCTGCAGCCGTGAGGATTTGCAGCGCGCGCGGCGCGGCAGCAAAGGAAGGCTCAGACGTTGAACAGAAAATGCAGCACGTCGCCGTCCTTGACGATGTAGTCCTTGCCTTCGGCTCGCATCTTGCCCGCGTCTTTGGCGCCCTGCTCGCCGCCGTACCGGATGAAGTCGTCAAACGCGATGGTCTGGGCGCGGATGAAGCCCCGCTCGAAATCGGTGTGAATCACTGCAGCGGCCTGCGGCGCGGTCGCGCCGACATGCACGGTCCAAGCCCGCACTTCCTTCACACCGGCGGTGAAATAAGTCTGCAACCCAAGAAGTTTGTAGGCAGAGCGAATGAGGCGGTTCAGTCCAGGTTCTTCCTGTCCGAGGTCGGCGAGAAACGCTTGTTTTTCTTCGGCGTCAAGCCCGGCGAGTTCGCTCTCCAGCTTGGCGCAGATGGCCACGACTGGGGCGTTTTCCTGGGCCGCATACTCGCGCAGCCGGTCTAGGTGGGGGTTGTTGTCGAAGCCATCCTCCATCACGTTGCCGACGAACATGGCCGGCTTGGCGGTGATGAGGCATAGCGGAGCGATCAGGGCCAGCTCTTCGGCGCTGAGCCCCAGGGCGCGCACCGGGCGGGCTTCGTTGAGCGCGGGGATGATGCGCTCGAGCAGATCGGCAACGCGCTTGGCATCTTTGTCGCCGGAGCGCCCCTGTTTGTTCATGCGGTGCAGACTTTTCTCGGCCGTGCCCAGATCGGCCAGGCAGAGTTCGGTCTGGATCACGGCGATGTCCGAGATCGGGTCCACCCGGCCAGCGACGTGAATCACATTCGGGTCTTCAAAGCAGCGCACCACATTGATGATGGCGTCGGTCTCGCGGATGTGCGCCAAAAACTGGTTGCCCAGCCCCTCGCCCTGGCTCGCGCCAGCCACGAGTCCGGCGATATCGACGAACTCGACCACCGCAGGCAGGACGCGCTGCGGCTTGACGATAGCGGCGAGTTGATCGAGCCGCGGATCGGGCAATTCGACGATGCCGGTGTTGGGCTCGATGGTGCAGAAGGGATAGTTTTCCGCCGGTATGGCGCTTTGGGTCAGCGCATTGAAGAGGGTGGACTTGCCCACGTTGGGCAAGCCCACGATGCCGCATTTCAGGCTCATGGTGTGGGGATGGATGAGCGCGCAGGTCGCGCGCGAAGCCAAGGATTGTAGGGGGCCGCCTAATGTTCGATGTGCACCCGCAGCCCCGCAACCCACTGATGACCGGATTCGCCACCGGGGTTCTGAATGTGCTGGATGTCGGGCTGCAGGTAGAGATGGCGGGCGAGTTGCAGCGAGTACACCGCCTCGACCACGGTTTCGCTGGGCCGCGCCTGCAAACGCGCCTGTGCGATGCCCAAGGTGAGTACGTCGGCAGGGCGGGCGGCGTTCAGCCCCTGAATCCGCACGCCCGCACCGAGATAGCCTTGTACTGGGTTGGACGCAGCCGGGCTCCAGCCGCCTTGCAGGAAAGCGGCCCAATCGCGTCGGTCGGCGTCTTTCCAGCGCCATTCATTCACCGCATACAAGCCGCTGCTATCGGGGCCGTAGGCTGAAGTGCTTTGCTGCAGATGCCAGGCGCCCAGTTTCAGCGTGCCCTGCGCGTGTTCGGCCTCGCCCCAGGAGCGATCAGCCTCGGCGATCCACAGCGCGCCGCGATGGAGTGCGCCCGTCATGCCCGGAGGGTCGCCCTGCCACACGCCCGCCTGCGCCGACCAGCCGTTGCCCACATCGAGCCCGCCCATCAGCCCCAGGCCGGGATTGGGGTAGGTGGCGATATTGGCATTGGAGGTCAGCGTCGGGGCAATGCCGAATGAGGCATTGTGCAAATGACCGGCCACGCCCGTGGTGTCGAACGTGTTGTTCACGTCCATGATGCCGCCCTGCACAAAGCCCGGGCCGAACTGCTGGCGGTAGCTGAGCTGATAGACACGAAGAAAATTGGGCGCCCAGAGGTTGCTCGGCAACTGCACCGTGTTGGTCACCGTTTGCAGATTGCCATGGCTGCGCAGGCCCATGAGCATAAGGTCGAACTGGCCGCCCTGCCACCAGGCGGCCTGCGCTGTGTCGAGAGTGAGTGCAGCTTGAAAGGCGGCCACCGAGACAGCCTGGCGCGCGCCCTTGCCGCCGATGACCCCCAGCGTTTCCGCGTCGAGGTGCAAAGACGTGCTCAAACCCTGGTTCCAGGTTTGGCTCGGGGGCGTGATAGGGGCGGTATAGGGCGCAAGCTGCAGACCACTGTCGGTGGTCTGCGCCCAAACGGGAGCGAGTGCAGCGGCGGCGACGACCCCGGCAACTGGAAAAAAGCGCAAACAGTTCATCGGCAAAATTTACAAATAAGAACAACTCTTATTTGCGATTATGCCTGAGCCGTTTGGGCGCGATCCGCCACCAATCGGCCATCGAGCATTTCCAGCACTCGGTCGCAGCGTGCGGCGATGCGCGGGTCGTGCGTCACCAGCAGCACCGCGCAGCCGAAAGACTGGTTGAAGCGGCGGAACAGCGCGAACACCTCGTCGGCGGCGCGTGAGTCGAGGTTGCCGGTGGGCTCGTCGGCCAGCAGGATGGGCGGGCGGATCATCAGCGCCCGGGCGATGGCTACCCGCTGTTGCTGGCCGCCGGAGAGTTCGGTCGGGCGTTTGTGGGCGTGCATCGCCAGTCCGACGGCGTCGAGCAGTTCGAGGGCGCGCTCGCGCGTGGCGGCATCGGGCTTTGCACCGCCGAGCAGCGCGGGCATCATCACGTTGTCGATCACGCTGAAGGCGTTGATGAGGTGGTGGAACTGGAACACGAAGCCCAGCGAGCGGCCGCGCAGGGCGGTACGTTCGGTATCGTTCAAATCCACGGTGGGACGGCCCTGCACATGAATTTCGCCGCGGGTGGGCGTGTCGAGCAGGCCGATGAGGTTGAGCAGGGTGCTCTTGCCCGAACCCGACGGGCCGATGAGCGCGGCAAATTCTCCGCCCTGCAGCGTGAGGTCGATGCCGTGCAGCACTTCGACTTCGAGCGGCGTGCCCACGCCATAGGCCTTGCGCAGGCCGTCAAGGCGCAGCACAGGGGGCGGGGATGGGGTGACGGCGCTGTTCATCGCAGGGGTCAGACGGTGCGAATGGCCTCGACCGGATCGAGGTGCGACGCCCTCCGCGCCGGTGCGAATGCGGCGACGATGCCCGCCAGCGTGGCGATCAGCATGGCCTGCGGCACCAGCCAGGGGCTGATGGTGACCGGAAACAGCCGCGGCCCCGAAGTGTTGAACACATAGACTAGGCTGACCCCGAGCAGCGCGCCGATGGTGGAGCCGATCAGCCCGAGCACGCCGCCCTGGATGAGAAACACCGACATCATGCGCAGCCGGGTGGCGCCCATGGCGCGCAGGATGCCGATTTCGCGTGTGCGCTGCACCACGCTGACCGCCAGCACGCTGGCGATGCCCAGCGCCACCGACAGGGCGATGGACAGGCGGATGATGTTGGTGGACAGCGACTGTGAGCGCAGCGCGTTGAGCAACTGGCTGTTGGTCGTCATCCAGCTCTCGGCCTTGACGTCGAAGGTACGGGCGATGCGTGCGGCAATCGCCTGCGCGCTGAACAGATCGTGCACGCTTAGGTCGATTTCAGTGGTCGAGCCGGGCAGGCCCAACAGCGTTTGCGCCTGCTGCAAGCCGAGATAAACCTGGCGCTCGTCCACGTCCCGCACGCCAATGGTGAAAATGCCTGCCACGCGGAACGCCTGCGCCTGGCCCGAGGGGCCGGTCAGGCGCAGCGTGTCGCCGATGCTCAGGCCGAGATCGGAGGCCAGACGCGAGCCGATGAGGATTTTTTCCGCGCCCACGGCAAACTGTCCGGCAACGATGTCGGTATTGATGGGAATGATGTGCACATAGCTCGATGGCTCGATGCCGAGGATGGCCACTGCGCGCACCGCATTGCCGCGCTGGGCAAATGCCGGGCCCGATACCACGGGGGTGGCCGCCTTCACGTCGGGCATGGTGCGTATGGCATGCAGCACCGCGGCGGCATTGTCGATGCCGCGAAGGCGCTGCGGTCGCGGGTCGATGCGCGACAAATAGGTGGTGTCGGGCGCGGGCGGCGGGGTCAGCGGCACCAGATCGGGCGCCTTCACCACGATCTGCGGCTGACTGCCCAGGGTGCGGTTGACGATATTGCCTTGCAGCCCGGTGACCAGGGCGGTGATGAACACGATCACCGCCGAGCCCACGGCAATGCCGATGAGAATGAGCAGCGACTGCGCGCGGCCATCGCGCAAAAACTGCAGGGCGATATTCCAGGACAGGCGCATGGGCGAAGCGGCTCGCGGTCTCAGCGGCCCGGCATGGGCAGATCGTTGCCCGAAGCCGCCGCACTGGCAGCGGCGCTGGGCAGCGGCAGCGTTTTCAACCGCACGCGCTCTCCCGGCGCCACACTATTGCCCGCCAGGACCGACTCGCCAGAGGACAGGCCGGAGACCACCTGCGTCAGCGTCAGCCCTTGCAGCCCCAGCTTGACCTGCTGCGCCTGCGCCCGGCCGCCCCGCAGCACCAGCACCGTGGCCTGATCGCCGTTCACGCTGCGCAGTGCGTCGTTGGGCACGACCAGGGTATTGCGCCGCTGCGCGGTGACGATGTCCGCCGACACCGTCATGTCCTGCTTGAGCCAGGCAGGCGGGGAGGGCACGCGCAGGCGCACTTCCAGAGTGCCCGTGGTGCGGTCGACCTGCGGCGCGAGAAAACTCACCTGCGCGGCGAAGCTGCGGTCGGGGTAAGCATCCGCCACACACTGCGCCTGCTGCCCGATCTGCAGATTGCCAATGCTTTGTTCGTTGACCGGCAGCAGGATTTCCGTCGCCCCGTCCATCGCCAGAGTGAAAAGCGTCTGCCCGGGCGTGACCGTATCGCCCACTTCCACATTGCGCGCCAGCACCACGCCCGACACCCCGGCGCGCACCACATTGCGCGCATTCACCGCGCTGGCGGCATTGAGCGCGGCTTCGAGCACGCGCTGTTGTGCGCCGCCGGGCGCCACGGCGTTGTAAGCCGCCTGGGCGCTGTCGCGCTGCTGACGGGCGTTTCGCAGGGCGGTCTGCGCCTGTTCGAGTTGCTGCGCCGAGCCGCCTCCCGCGTCGAACACCCCCTGAGCGCGTTTCAGGTCGCGCTCAGCCTGCTCGACCTGCACTTTGGCCTGCGCCAGCGCGGCGGCGGCCTGCGGACGTGATTGTTCAACCAGCTGGCGCAGCGCCGCCCGCGCCTGGTCGAGCTGGGCCGAGGTCTGGTCGGCTCGCAGTTCCAGCAACACTTGTCCGGCCTTGACATGCGCGCCGCGATCGACCAGCCGTTTCACCACGGTGCCGGTGATTTCGCTCGCCACCTGCACCCTGGACGGGGTGATCACATAGCCGGTGGCCACCACGTTTTGCACCAGATTGCGGGTTTCGATTTTGTAGCCGGGCACGACGGGCGGACGGCTGCGCCACCACAGCACGGCGGCCGCAATGGCCAGTGCGAGCAGCACCCAAAGCAGGCGCTGCCAGGGAAATCGGGAGGTTTTGGACGGGGCGGGCATGAGTTGAACGGCGGAGATTTTCGACGCCCGGAGTGGCGTCCGGGCGAAAGTTGAACATCATAGAGAGGAGATAAGTGCTGCGCTGCGGGGTTTGCTCGCTGCCGCAGGCGCTGTTGCGCTGCGACAAAGTGCGCAACCATTTTGAGGTCAGAAAACGCCCACGCTTGCCAGCAAGTGCCCGTTCTGCTTCAATCAAAGCCTTTAGACACAGAACGCTATCACCTCACCATGACCGCAAACTGCTTGTTTTTTGGTTTTTGGTATTTCTCGCACCGCACCGGCGGAGGGAGAGGCTGAAGCGCGACCCACAAACGCAGCTCACAAATCCTCAAAAACCGCCGGCCCAGCCCGGCGGTTTTTTTTCGGGCTGGTGTGGCGAAAACCACGCGATGCAACCCCCCATGTACGAAGCCCATACCCCAAGTGATCTTGCCGTTGCCTCGGCGGCGGCCTCCCTGTCCTCAATGCTTGCTGGAGAAATTCCGATGCCGTCCAAATCCGCCGCAGAAACCTTGCACAAACCGCAGGAGGACAAGACCTCCCGCACCGACAACGCCCGCATCAAGCACATCGTGCCCCTGCCGCCGCCCGAGCATCTGATCCGCTTCTTTCCCATCGCCGATACCCCGGTGGAAACGCTGGTGGCCGATACCCGCCATGCGTTGCATCGCATCATCCACGGCGAGGACGACCGGCTGTTGCTCGTCATCGGCCCGTGCTCGATCCACGACCCCAAGGCCGCGCTCGACTACGCCCAGAGGCTGGCGGTGTTGCGCAAACAACATGCGGGCGAGTTGGAAATCGTCATGCGGGTGTATTTCGAAAAACCGCGCACCACGGTGGGCTGGAAGGGGCTGATCAACGATCCGTATCTGGACGAGAGTTTCCGCATCGATGAAGGGCTGCGCATTGCCCGCGAGGTGCTGATCGACATCAATCGTCTGGGCGTGCCTGCGGGCAGCGAATTCCTCGACGTGATTTCGCCGCAATACATCGCCGATCTCATCTCGTGGGGTGCCATCGGCGCGCGCACCACCGAAAGCCAGGTGCACCGCGAGCTGGCTTCGGGGCTGTCGGCGCCGATCGGCTTCAAGAACGGTACTGATGGCAGTCTGCGCATCGCCATCGACGCGATTCATGCTGCGCGTCGGCCGCACTCCTTTTTGTCAGTGCACAAGAACGGTCAGGTGGCCATCGTGCAGACCCGTGGCAATAAAGACACCCACGTCATTCTGCGCGGCGGCAAGACGCCGAACTACGACGCCACCAGCGTGCGCGAGGCCTGCGCCGCACTCGAAGAGGCCAAGCTCGACTGCCGCTTGATGATCGACTGTTCGCACGCCAACAGCGCCAAGCAGCACATGCGTCAGCTCGACGTAGCGCGCGACATCGCCGCGCAACTGGCTGCTGGAGAGCGCTGCATTTTCGGCGTCATGGCCGAGAGCCATCTGCACGGCGGGGCGCAAAAGTTCACCGCAGGCAAGGACGACCCGTCCAAGCTGCAGTACGGCCAGAGCATCACCGACGCCTGCCTGCCCTGGGACGATTCGGTCGAGCTGATGCAGGTGCTGGCCGACGGCGTCAAAGCACGGCGCAAACACAAGTCGGCGAAGTAAGCTTTTGCTTTGTCATGCAACCCTAGGAGACCCCATGCCCGCCATCCGTATCGACCTTTTCGAGGGCCGCAGCCCCGAGGTGAAAAAACAGCTGATTGAAGCCATCACGCAGGCCGTGGTGGACACGCTCAAGTGTTCGCCCGACGCGGTGGACATCATTCTCAACGAGGTGCCCAAGGCGCACTGGGCCACCGGCGGCAAGCTGTGGAGCGAGCCGCGCGAGTGAACGTCCAGTTTCAGACGGGAGCGCCACATGGTGGGCTATAAGGGGTTTGAATCGCTGATGGAGGAGGCCAACAAGCTGCTTCATGTGTTCATGGCCGTCGTGCTGCTCGTGGCCAGCCTGCTGCTGATCTGGCAGTTCGGGCAGGACGTGGTGCAGACCGTGCGTTCCGGCGCGGTGGCGCAGGGGTTTTTGCATGCGCTGGGCAATCTGTTCATCCTCTGGGTGCTGTCTTCGCTGATTTCCGCCGAAATCCGCTACATGCGCACCGGCAATTTTTCGGTGCTGGTGTTCATCGAGGCCGCACTCATCACCCTGTTGCGTCAGCTCATCATCATTCCGGTCGAGAGCCAGGGGCAGTTGCAGAACTGGGCCTGGACTTACGGCCTGATCACCGCGGCGGTCGTGGCGGTGGGCATCACTTACTTTCTGGTGCGCCGGGTGATGCCGGGCGAGCAGGGGGCAGACTCCGGAAGTTGATTGACTACCGAAAAGTACTGAATCTTTCGCTTTATCCTTCCATTCACTTCCTGTCATCTCATCAATAGACTCATGGCCTGAAATGCCCCGCATAGTTCGCTGGGCACCCCAACGAGGAGAGGGAATCATGGCCAGGATGCGTGCGGTGGATGCCGCGGTTTTAGTGCTCGAAAAAGAAGGCGTGCATCAGGCCTTCGGTGTGCCGGGTGCGGCGATCAACCCGCTGTATTCCGCGCTGCGCAAGAACGGCCACATCGCGCATGTGCTGGCGCGCCACGTCGAGGCGGCGTCGCATATGGCTGAGGGCTACACCCGCACCGCGCCGGGCCATATCGGCGTGTGCATCGGCACTTCCGGCCCGGCGGGTACCGACATGATCACCGGGCTGTATTCGGCCATTGCCGACTCCATTCCCATTCTGTGCATCACCGGCCAGGCCCCGCGCGCGCGGCTGTACAAGGAAGACTTTCAGGCGGTGGATATCGAGTCCATTGCCAAGCCGGTGTGCAAGTGGGCGGTCACCGTGCGCGAGCCCGCGCTGGTGCCGCAAGTGTTTCAGCAGGCGTTCCATGTGATGCGCTCGGGCCGTCCCGGGCCGGTGCTGATCGATCTGCCGCTGGACGTTCAGCTCGCCGAAATCGAATTCGATCCCGACACCTACGCGCCGCTGGCGGTGTACAAGCCCACGGCGACCAAGGCGCAGATTGAAAAGGCGCTGGACATGCTCGAAGCGTCCGAGCGCCCGCTGATCGTCGCCGGCGGCGGCGTGATCAATGCCGATGCCACCGATCTGCTGGTGCAGTTCGCCGAGCTGACCGGCGTGCCGGTGATTCCCACGCTGATGGGCTGGGGCGCGATTGGCGACAGCCATCCGCTGATGGCGGGCATGGTCGGTCTGCAAACCTCGCACCGTGGCGGCAACGCCAACTTGCTGGCTTCCGACCTGGTGCTGGGCATCGGCAACCGCTGGGCCAACCGCCACACCGGCTCGCCCGAGGTGTATGCCAAGGGCCGCAAGATTCTGCATGTGGACATCGAGCCCACGCAGATCGGCCGGGTGTTCATGCCCGATTTCGGCATCACCTCCGACGCCAAGGCGGCGCTCGAACTGTTCATTGCCGTGGCGCGCGATCGCAAGGCGGCGGGCAAGCTCAAAGACCGCAGCGCCTGGGCGAGCGCCTGCCGCGAGCGCGTGCAGACCCTGCTGCGCAAGTGGGACTACGACCAGATTCCCATCAAGCCCCACCGCGTTTACAAGGAGATGGTCGAGTTTTTCGACGCCAACACGCGCTACGTCACCACCATCGGCCTGTCGCAAATCGCGGCGGCGCAGTTGCTCAAGGTGGAAAAGCCGCGCCACTGGATCAACGCCGGCCAGGCGGGCCCGCTGGGCTGGACCATGCCCGCTGCGCTCGGCGTGCGCGTGGCCGATCCGACCGCGGACGTGGTGGCCATTTCCGGCGACTACGACTTCCAGTTTCTCATCGAGGAGCTGGCAGTGGGCGCGCAGTTCAAGCTGCCCTACATCCACATCGTGGTCAACAACTCCTACCTCGGTCTCATCCGCCAGGGCCAGCGCCAGTTCGATATGGACTTCTGCGTGCAACTCTCGTTCGACAACGTCAACTCGCCCGAAGTCAGCGGTTACGGTATCGACTTCGTCAAGGTGACCGAAGGGCTGGGCTGCAAGGCCATACGCGTGTTCGACCCCAACCAGATTCAGCCCGCGCTGGCGCAGGCGCGGCAGTTGATGAAGGAGTTTGCCGTGCCCGTGGTGGTCGAGATCATTCTGGAGCGCGTGACCAATATCTCCATGGGTGGTGAAATCGACGCCATCACCGAATTCGATCCGGTCATCGACCTGCAACCCGCTGAAGCCTGAGGACTCCGACATGCCGCAATTTGCCGCCAACCTCACCATGCTCTTCACCGAAGAGCCTTTCATCGACCGTTTTGAAGCTGCCGCCAAAGCCGGTTTCAAGGCGGTGGAATTCCTCTTTCCCTACGCCCACACCGCGCAGCAGGTGCGCAACGCCGCGCTGGAGGCCGGTGTGCAGATCGTGCTGCACAACCTGCCCGCGGGCGACTGGGATGCGGGCGAGCGCGGCATCGCCTGCCTGCCCGACCGGGTGAATGAATTCCGCGAGGGCGTGGCCCGCGCCATCGAATACGCCACTGCGCTGGGCGTCACCCAAGTCAACTGTCTGGCGGGCAAGGCCCCGGCAGGCGCCGACCCCGCCGTGCTGCGCGCCGCCTTGGTCGGCAACCTGCGTTACGCCGCCGGGCAACTTGGCGCCCACGGCATCCGTCTGCTGATCGAGCCGATCAACACCTTCGACATTCCCGGCTTTTACCTGCACGGCACGGCGCAGGCGCTGGCCCTTATGGACGAGGTGGGCAGCGACAACCTGTTCCTGCAGTACGACATCTATCACATGCAGCGCATGGAAGGCGAGCTGGCCGCGACGATGCAAAAGCACCTGCCGCGCATCGCCCACATCCAACTGGCCGACAACCCCGGGCGTAACGAGCCGGGCACTGGCGAGATCAACTACGCCTTCCTGTTCCAGCATCTCGACCGCATCGGCTACACCGGCCACATCGGCTGCGAATACAAACCCAAGACCACCACGACCGCTGGGCTGGGCTGGCTGGCCGGGCTGTAAACCCAACCACACGTTCACAACAAAACGGAGATCGACATGGCAACACTGGGATTCATCGGACTGGGCATCATGGGCACGCCTATGGCGGGCCATTTGCTGGCGGGCGGGCATACGCTGTACGTCCACACCCGCAGCAAAGTGCCGCAAGCCCTGCTCGACGCAGGCGCCAAACCTTGCGCCAGCAATGCCGAAGTGGCGCAAAAGGCCGACATCATTTTCACCATGGTGCCCGACACGCCCGATGTGCAGAAGGTGCTGTTCGCTGACGATGGCCTGGCCCAGGGGCTGACGCCGGGCAAGATCGTGGTGGATATGAGCTCCATCGGGCCGATGGAAACCAAGGCTTTCGCCCAGCAGATCAACGCGCTGGGTTGCGAGTATCTCGATGCGCCGGTTTCCGGCGGCGAGGTCGGCGCCAAGGCGGCGAGCCTGACCATCATGGTCGGCGGCAAGCAGGAGGTGTTCGACAAGGTCGAGCCCCTGTTCAAACTCATGGGCAAGAACATCACCCGGGTCGGCGGCAATGGCGACGGCCAGACCTGCAAGGTGGCCAACCAGATCATCGTCGCGCTCAACATCCAGGCCGTGGCCGAGGCGCTGCTGTTCGCCAGCAAGGCCGGGGCCGATCCGGCCAAGGTGCGCCAGGCGCTGATGGGCGGCTTCGCGGCGTCACGCATTCTCGAAGTGCACGGCGAGCGCATGGTCAAGCGCACCTTCCAGCCGGGCTTCCGCATCAACCTGCACCAGAAAGACCTGAACCTGGCGCTGTCGGGCGCGAAACAACTCGGCGTCGCACTGCCCAATACGGCCGTGGCGCAGCAACTCATGTCGGCCTGCGCCGCCAACGGCATGGACGGGCTCGATCACTCCGCGCTGTGCCGCGCCGTCGAGCTGATGAGCCACCACACCATTGCGCCGGACGCCTGAGACGACTGCCGCGACTGCCCCATGACCCTGCCTAGCGCCACTGACCAGCCCATCGCGTTTCTGCGCGCCCTGTTCGACGTGGCCGTGGCTCGCGCGCAGCCGCGGGAGGTGATGGCGCCGTTTCTGCCGCCGCCGCCCAAGGGCCGTACCCTGGTGATCGGTGCGGGCAAGGCCAGCGGCGCCATGGTCGAGGCGCTGGATGCGCTGTGGCCGCAGGACGCGCCGATTTCCGGGCTCGTCGCGACGCGCTACGGGTATGTGCCGCCGGCGCTGCGCGGCAAACCGGGCCGCATCGAACTGGTGGAAGCAGCGCACCCCGTGCCCGACGCTGCAGGGGAAGCGGCGGCGCGGCGCATGCTGGCGCTCACCCAGGGTCTCACCGCCGCCGAGCCGCCTCAAGGCGGGGAGAGCCCCCTCGGGGGGCAGCGAGCGCAAGCGAGCGTGGGGGGCGTTCTCACCGCCGATGATCTCGTCGTCTGCCTCATCTCCGGCGGCGGCTCGGCGCTGCTGCCTCTGCCCGCCGAGGGGCTGAGACTGGCCGACAAACAGCGCATCAACCGCGAACTGCTGATGAGCGGTGCCACCATTGGCGAAATGAACTGCGTGCGCAAGCACCTCTCGGCCATCAAGGGCGGACGGCTCGCCGCCGCCTGCGCCCCCGCACAGGTGCTCACGCTGTTGATTTCCGACGTGCCGGGCGATGATCCCGCCACCATCGCCAGCGGCCCCACCGTGCCTGACCCGAGCACCTGTGCGCAGGCGCTGGCCATCATCGATCGATACGGGATCGGCATTCCCCAGACTATCCGCGCCGGGCTGCAGAGCGGCGCGCTCGAAACGCCCAAACCGGGCGATGCCGTGTTCAACGGCAACCGCGTCGAACTTATCGCCACCCCCAGGCAGATGTTGCAAGCCGTGGCTGACGCCTGCGCTCAAGCGGGCATCGCCGCGCATGTCCTGGCCGACGATATGGAAGGCGAATCGCGCGACATCGCGCTGGCGCACGCGGCGCTGGCCCGCAGCGTGGCGCGTCACGGCACGCCTTTCGCCAAGCCCTGCGTCATCCTCTCCGGCGGCGAAACGACCGTGACCGTGGCCAAAGGCAGCACGCCCGGCAAGGGCGGGCGCGGCACCGAGTTTCTGCTCGCCCTGGCCTTGGCCCTCGACGGCGAGGCGGGCGTCTGGGCGCTCGCCGGAGACACCGACGGCATCGACGGCAGCGAAGACAACGCCGGCGCCTGGATCACGCCCGACACCCTCACCCGCGCCCGCGCCGCCGGGCTGAACCCCCGCACTGTGCTCGACGGCCACGACGCCTATACCCTGTTCGCCACTACCGGCGATCTGCTGACGCCTGGACCGACCTACACCAACGTCAACGACTTCCGCGCCGTGCTGGTGCTTTGATTCCGGCAGTAAAACCCCCGCGGTAAAACCTGTTTACAGTGCATGCTGGCATACTGAGGCGACATGTTCTCCGGAGGTCGCCATGCCGCAGTCTGCCCCGTCCAACGATCCCTTGCGTCCACCGCCACCGCGCCGCGTGGGCTGGTTGGTGGCGGTGTTGTTGATTGTGGCGCTGGTCGTGCTGGGCTATGCCAACCGCGAGCGTTTGCAGCAGTGGACGCAGGCCTGGATGGGTCATACCGCCGCTGTGCCCACGGCAGCCTCCGCCCCGGCTAAGACTGGCAGCGCACCCGCCGCGCTCAGCAGTGCGCCCCAGCCTGCGGCCTCGGTGGCATCGGTGGCATCGGCGCCGCTGCAACTGCCCGCCAGCACGGCCTCGCTGCCCGCCTTGCACCACAGCGATGCGACGGTGCTGCAAGAGCTCGGCGCCTTGCTCGGCAAGCCTGGGCTGTCCTGGCTGGTGCCGCGCCAACTCATCCTGCACTTTGTCGCCACGGTGGACAACCTGACGCGGCAGACCGTGCCGCAGCAGGTCTGGCCGGTGCATCCCGTTCCCGGCGCGCTGCGCACCACGGGGCAGGGGGCCGATCTGGCCATCGCGCCGGACAATGCCCGCCGCTATGCGCCTTATGTGCAGATGCTCACCGCCATCTCACCGCAGCGCGCCGCGCAGCTTTATGTGCAGCTCTACCCGCTGTGCGAGCAGGCGTGGCGCGAGCTGGGGCATCCCAAAAGCGCTTTCAACGACCGCCTGCTGGCGGTGATTACCAATCTGCTGCAGGCACCCGAGCCGCAGGGGGCGGTGCTGTTGCGCCAGCCCAAGGTGCTCTACATCTATGCCGACCCGGCGCTCGAAGCCGCCCCTGCGGGGCAGAAAATCCTCATGCGCATGGGGCTGGAAAACGAGCGCGCGGTCAAGGACTGGCTGCGTCAGTTCCGTCAGGATTTGCGGGCGCAGATGCAGCCTGCGGCAACAGCGCCTTCGCCTGCGCAATGAAGTTGCGCAGCGGCGGCTGCGGGTCATCGCGCCGCCACACCAAGAGGACCTCGGTGCTGGCCTGCACATCGGCCAGCGGCCGGTAGGCGACCCAGGGCAACTGGGCGCGCTGCATCGACGCAGCGACGATGCCCACGCCCAATCCGGCCGAGATCAGGCCGATGAGGGTGGGCATTTCGTGCACTTCCTGCGCGATGTGCGGGCTAAAACCCGCCTGGGCGCACAGCGCCAGTGTCTGTTCGCGCAGACCTGCGCCCAGGCTGGCGCTGTAAATTACAAAGGGTTGATCGCGCAGATCGTTCAAGCGCAAACTGGCCCGCGCGGCCAGGGGGTGGTCGGCATGGAAGGCGGCCAACAAGGACTCGCGCTGCACCACCAGGGTGGACAGGCGGGGGTCGTGCATCAGTTGCGTGGTGCGGATGAAACCCAGATCGAGGCGGTGCGCGAGCAGGTCGTCGATCTGCGATTGCGAAGGCTGCTCGCGCAGATCGAGCGCGACCTGCGGCCAGGCGGCGCGAAAGTCGCGCAGCAGCCGGGGCATCACATCGGTGAAGGGCATCGAGCCGGCAAAGCCCACGGCCAGCCTGCCGGTCTCGCCGCGGCCGACCTGCCGGGTCTGCGCAACGGCGTGTTCCACCGCGTCGAGAATGCTCCGCGCCAGCGGCAGCAGGGCGTCGCCAGCGGCCGTGCGCTGCACTCCGCCGCGCCCGCGGGTGAACAAGGGCACGCCGAGCTCGGCTTCCAGCGCCTGAATCTGCTGGCTCAGCGGCGGTTGCGACACGTGCAGGCGCTGCGCGGCTCGGGTGAAGTGGCGCTCTTCGGCCACGGCGACGAAGTAGCGCAGATGGCGTAAGTCCATATCGAAAACAGATCAGAGTTTTAGAAAATGATATTTCACCTATCAAACAGGTGGACTTAAGCTGTGATGAGGCGGGGCGAGCTGGCCTCGCCGTATCGCCCCCGAATCATCCCGCCCATGTCCACCACCGCCTTGTCCCCATCGCTTCAGGATGCCGCAGGCCCGCCCGAGTGGCTGCGCCGCGCTGCGGTGACGGCGGCGGGCATGTGTGCGTTTTTCACCATGTACCTCACGCAGGGGCTGCTGCCCAGCCTGCAGTCGGTGTTCCACGCCAGCGTGGCCGAGCTCAGTCTGACCATCACCTTCACCACACTGGCGGTCGCGGTGGCGGCGCCGTTTTCAGGCATCGCGGCAGACCGCTTCGGCCGCAAGCGGGTGCTGCTGGTCTCGCTTGCGGGGCTGGGGCTGTCCACCCTGCTGGCGGCTACGGCCACCTCGCTGCACGGCCTGCTGGTGTGGCGGGCCATCGAGGGCTTGTGCATTCCCGGCGTGTTCACCGCGACGGTGGCTTATATCAGCGAGGAATGGCCGCCCTCCGAAATTCCGGCGGTGACCGCGCTCTACATCTCGGGCTCAGTGGCCGGGGGCTTCAGCGGACGCTTCATCGCGGGCATGGTCACGGCGCATGCGGGCTGGCAGGCAGCCTTCGTGGTGCTGGGGGCGATCAATCTGCTGTTTCTGCTGTTGATTGCGCGCGGCTTGCCGGCCTCGCGCCGGTTTGCGGCAAGCCGCGGCGGGGTGCGCGCTGCGCTGTCCGGCTTTGCCTTGCACCTGCGCAACCCCAAACTGCTCGGTACCTACGCCATCGGCTTTGGCATTCTGTTCTCGCAGGTCTGCACTTTCACTTATGTGAGTTTTCATCTGGCTGCGCCGCCGTATGGCTTTGACCTCAAGGATCTGAGCCTGCTGTTCACCGTGTATCTGGTGGGCATGGTGGCCACGCCGCTGGCGGGCAAGCTGGCGTGGAAATTTGGCAAGCGGCGGGTGTTCGTCGCCGCGGTGGTGCTGGGCAGCGGGGGCATGTTGCTGACCCTGCTCAGTCCGGTCTGGGCCATCGTGCTGGGGCTGACGCTGAGTTCCGGCGGCGTGTTCATCGCGCAGTCGATGGCCACGGCGCAGGTGCCCGCGCTCGCGGGTCAGGCGCGGTCAGCCGCCGTTGGGCTGTATGTGCTGTGCTACTACGTGGGCGGCAGCGTGGGCGCTTTCGGCCCGGCCTGGGTCTGGGCGCACGCGGGCTGGGCCGGGTGTGTGGCGCTGGTGCTGATTGCTCAACTGGCTATCGGCGTGGCGGCTTGGCGGTTGTGGAAACCAACACCCATCACAGCAACCGTTTGATCGTTATCCTTGCTTCCAGTACGATTTTTTGGCGGCAACGTCTTGGGGCGGTTCTCGCCGCTCTTGGAAAGACAGCGAGCACGCAATGAAACAGATCTCCCACTGGCACGCGGATCCATGTAACGAGGTGGAAAAGATCCAGGCCCGCATGGACGGACGGGGTTTGGAGCCGCACTTTCACGATTCCTGGTCGTTCGGCATTGTGGTCAAAGGGAACTGCACCTTCAAGTCTCGCGGCGAAATGCAGCTTGCACCGGTTGGGGCCGTGTTCGCCATCCCGCCTTTCGAGGTGCATGAAAGTCTTCCAACAGCCGAGGCAGTTGAATACCGAGTGGTTTACGTTGCGGCGCACGTGTTGGAGGCCCATGCACCCGAATTGCCCGGATTGATTCACGCCGGTCGAAAGCGGGTCTGGGTGGACGGTGAAGGGGCCTTTGCCATCGGCTCTGACGCTCGCACGTTGATGTCGCCTGACGTGTCTCTGGGCGAGTGGCTGCGGGCATTCGCCGCCAGGTTGCGTACGGCATCCCCTGGCGTGGCCCGTCCACCCTCCAATGTGCTGCGTCAGTCGCTGGATCAACAGTGGAGTGAGCCTCTGGTTCTTGCGGAAATTGAAAGCGCAACCCAACACACACGCTGGCATGCGATTCGCACATTCCGGCAACAGGTTGGTCTGACGCCAGGAGCCTATTTGCGGCAACTCCGTGCGATTAAAAGCCGTCACCTCTTGCGTTCCGGCCTGACTATTGCGCAGACGGCGCATGCCCTGCATTTTTCAGATCAACCTCACTACACCCGCACGTTTAAACAGGTGTTTGGTGTGACGCCAGGACGGTTCCAGAGCCTGAGCCGACAGGCCCCTTCTGCGGAGCGTTTCTCAAAAGAACACGCCAACGATGGAGATCAGCAGCAAGACAGCCATGCCGACGTTGAAATGATGAATCGCCTTGGGTGAGGCAAGCAGGTGTTTCGCTGCGTGCCCGAAGAGCGCCCATGCGCCGATGGATGGAAAGCAGATCAACGTGAAGATGATGCCCTGCAGCAGGACGCTTGGGATTTAGGCATCGCCTGTGCGTGTATAGGTTGCGATGCCAGTGGCCGCAACAATCCAGGCTTTCGGGTTTGTCCATTGCGCCAGCAGTCCCTGTCTTGCCGAAGGGGCTTTTCGTAATCGTGCGCTGGCCGTAGCGTCTGCCCGTGCCATAAATAGCTTGATGGCGATGTAGGTGAGAAAGGTCGCCCAGAGCACTTTCAACGCCATGTGCAGCCAAGCGGTGTGACGCAGGACGGAGTCCAAGCCAAACCCCATCGCAAGAATCAGAGAAGTGAAGCCCGACGTGGCTCCGAAAACATGCGGCAAGGTGCGCAGCCAGCCGAAATTCGCTCCGGATGTGGCGGCAATGACATTGACCGGGCCGGGAGATGCCGAAGTCACCACGGCGAAACCCGCCAAAGGCAACGCGAGTTCTCGAACCAGAGCAATCAGATCAGGCGTGTTCAACATGGCTCACCGCAGAAGGGGCAGACTGCCGGTCAACGACTTGATGTGTGCTGCTTCGCCAAACAGGCACAGGCCCATGTAGCGCAACGCGGTTGCCTGCGTTGCGGATAAGGCTGATTGGTAATCGCCGTAGGTTTTCGCCTGCTGGGCCAAGGAGGTGAAGTCGATCACCAGAACCTCGCCACTGGGCAGTTCTCGTGCGCGTCGGGCAATGTTCGCCATTTGCTCCGGTTGGCTTTTGAGAACGGGCAGGACGATGGTGGTGATGCCCGGATGAATCTGACCGTCTTGATCGGGCAAGTCCGCACCGATCAGCTCGGGGTGGAGCCGACCGAGGCTCATGGCAAGAACGGCGGCGGTGTTCGCCACCAAACCGACGGGCAAGCTGCCGTCGATGATCAACACGCATTTTTTCAAAAGAGTCTCCGCACGAATCGGGCTGCAAGGCTTGCAGCTTCCGTCAGTGGGAAACCGTACTCAATCACGCACAAGGCGTCTTGAATGCAGTTGCGCTTTTCGCTGCCTCTACACCAGTCGCGCGATGACGTAGGCGAGGAAAGACAGCAGGATGCTTGAGCCGAAGGGAAATAGCCATTCCCGGCCGAACAGTTTGACGGTGAAGTCCAGCGGCATGCGGCCGATGCCAAAGCGGCGCAGATGCGGCAGCAGCGCCGAAAACACGATGGACGCGAGAATGAAAACGATCAGCCAGCGCATGGTCGGCTCTACAGCGTATGGGTGCGGTCGCCGCGCGCGAAGCCGCGCAGGGCGTGCGCGTCCACCCCGCGGCCCAGGGCGATGACTTTGAACAGTTCGCCCATTTCGCTCTCGTTCAACAGTTTGTTGACGGCGGCGGTCTGCCGCAGGTAGTGCGAGCCGCCGGGCGCGGTTGTGGCCGCGCATAGGGCGGCGGCGCTGCTCGGAGCGACCGGCGGCGGCCCGGCGGCCAGTTCGGCGGCGACGAGATCGAGCAGGCCGCAGTTCATCAAAAAACTGGCCTGGCTGGTGTAGCCCAGAACATCGAGCCCGGCGTCTTGTGCGGCCAGCGCGATGGCGGTGAAATCCACATGCGCGGTGATGTCGGCCAGCCCCGGCCACAGCAGCACATCGTCGAGCACGCGGTGGCGGTAGTGCGCCTGCAGCGTGCCCATGTGGCGCTGCGGGTGGTAGTACTCGCGCTGCGGAAAGCCGTAGTCGATGAACAGCGCCGCGCCGCGCGCAAGCCGGTCGGCCAGGGTACGCACGAAGGCCAGGGCCTGCGGGTGGATTTCGGTCACGGTGCCGATGGGCAGGGCGTGCGCTTCGGGGGCGGGGGGCAGCAGGGCGGTGGCGCGGTCGGCAAAGACCAGATCGTCGCCCTCTTGCGCCACGCCGCGTTCCATCCAGCCGCCTTCGTGTCTGTGCAGTAGTTTCACGGGCATGGCATCGAGCACTTCGTTGCTGATGGCCACGGCCTCGAACGTCTCGGGCAAGGCCGTCCACCACTGCACGCGGTCGAACAGATGGGGCACGGCGCTGCGCAGCGTTTGCATCTGCCGGTGCTTGAGCGCGCCGGAGACTTCGACAATGGCGTAGTGCCGCGGCGCGCAGCCCAGATGATCGAGTTCGCCCAGTATCTGCGCGGCGAGCCGGCCCGAGCCCGCGCCGAATTCCACCACGGTGTGCAGATCGCCCTGCTGCAGCACCTGCGCCACCTGAGCGGCCAGGGTGCGGCCGAACAGCGGGGACAGTTCGGGCGCGGTGACAAAGTCGCTGTCGCTGCCGAAGTCGCCAAACTGCCCGGCCTGCCCGGTGTAGTACCCCAGGCCGGGTGCGTAGAGCGCCTGTTGCATATAGGCATCGAACGGCAACCAGCCCCCGCCCGCATGCAGAGCAGCCCTGATTTGCGCCAGGAGTTGCGCGCTGCGCTCCAGCGCCATCGGGGCGGGCGCCGGTAGACTTGCCGACTGTTCGTTCATCAAGACATTCTAGAAAGCATGCCGCCCGACGCCACAACCCTTCCCGTTACCCGCCCCAAGGTGCTGGTGACCGGCGGCGCGCACCGGCTCGGGCGGGAAATCGCCTTGCATCTGGCCGCGCAAGGCTGGGATGTGGCGGTGCACTATCACCGCTCAAAACCGGCGGCCGACGCAGTTTGCACCGAGGCGCGGGCGCTGGGGGCGCAAGCCGCAGCCGTCGGCGCCGACCTGTTCGACCCCGCCGCCGCGCGAGACCTGTTGCCGCAGGCTGTCGCAGCCTTGGGCCGGGTGGACGCGGTGGTGAACAATGCCGCGCTGTTTGAGTTCGACGACGCGCAGCACTTCAGCGTGGAAGCGGCGCAGCGTCACTACCAAGTCAACACCATCGCCCCGGTGCTGCTGGCGCAGGCGTTGCACGCGCAGTTGAGCGCGCGCGGCGCGCAGGGCTGCGTGGTCAATTTGCTCGATCAGAAGCTCGCCAATCCCGATCCGGACTATCTCTCCTACACCTTGTCGAAAGCGGCGCTGCAGGCGGCCACCGTGGCGCTGGCGCAAGCGCTGGCGCCCGTGCTGCGGGTGGTGGGCGTGGCGCCTGGCCTGATGCTGCCTTCCGGCCCGATGACCGATGACGAATTCACCCGCGTGCACAGCCGCACCCCGCTGCAGCGCGGCAGCACGCCGCAAGACGTGGCGCAGGCTGTGCATTTCGCGCTGCAGGCCCGCGCCATGACCGGCGCCACCCTGCTGGTCGATGGCGGCCAGCATCTCGCGGGCACCGGGCGCGACGTGCTGTTTGCCGCGCGCGATCAGGCGCCCCGTTAATTCAAGGAATCTCACCATGTTCAGTGCCCTGTCGCATCCCGCCCTGCGCGCTTGCCGCCGCTTGTTTTTGCAGAACTACGAAGTCAACATCAATATCGGTGTGCACGAGTTCGAAAAGCGGGGCGAGCAGCGTGTGCTCATCAATGTCGATCTGTTCATTCCGCTGGCCATGTCCACCCCGCAGCAGGACAAGCTCGACGAAGTGGTCGATTACGACTTCATGCGCAGCGTGATCGCGGCGCGTATCGCGCGCGGCCACATCCATCTGCAGGAAACCCTGTGCGACGACGTGGCGCGCATCATGCTCGAACATCCGCGGGTGAAGGCCGTGCGGGTGTCCACCGAAAAGCCCGACGTCTATCCCGATTGCGAGAGCGTGGGCGTGGAAGTGTTCCATGTGAAGGATTTGCAGCCATGAGCGCGCCGCACGGCCGTTCCGAAGGAGCGTTCAACTCCCACCGGGAGTCGAGCGAAGCGAGGAGGGGAGTCTCGTCTGACACCTCAGCCGAGTCGCCGCAGGCCGCTGCCACTTATCGTGCCGCCCACAAGGCCTTGTTCGAGAACAACAAGCTCTCCAAGCGCCTGCACCGCCTCATCGGCCAGGCGGTGGTGGACTTCAACATGATCGAGCAGGGCGACAAGGTGATGGTCTGCATGTCCGGCGGCAAAGACAGCTATGCCCTGCTCGACATTCTGCTGAGCCTGCGCGAACGCGCGCCGATCGACTTCGATCTGGTGGCCGTCAACCTCGACCAGAAGCAGCCCGGCTTCCCGCAAGAGGTGCTGCCCGACTATCTCAAGAGCCGCGGCGTGCCCTTTCACATCGAGGAGCAGGACACCTATTCCATCGTCAAGTCCATCATCCCCGAGGGCAAGACCACCTGCGGACTGTGCTCGCGGCTGCGGCGCGGCATTCTCTACCGCGTGGCGGGCGAGCTGGGGGCGACCAAGATCGCGCTCGGCCACCACCGGGACGACATTCTCGAAACCTTTTTCCTCAATCTGTTCTTCGGCGGCAAGCTCAAGGGCATGCCGCCCAAGCTGGTGAGTGACGACGGCAAACACGTGGTCATCCGCCCGCTGGCCTATGTGGAGGAAACCGACCTGGAGCGCTGGGCCGAGTTGCGCGCCTTTCCGCTCATTCCCTGCACTCTGTGCGGCAGCCAGGAGAATGCGCAGCGCAAACAGGTCAAGGCGATGCTGCGTCAATGGGAGCGCGAGACGCCGGGCCGCGCGCAGACCATGTTCAACGCGCTCACACAGGTAGTGCCTTCGCATCTGGCCGACCGCAGCCTGTTCGACTTCGCGAGCTTGCGCGCCACCGGGCTGCCCGACCCGATGGGCGACATCGCCTTTGATGCGGAACCTTGCAGCGGCGCAGGCGAACTCCCGCGCGCACAATCCGTCCAATGGTTTTGAAGTAGAGGAGAACAGGCCATGCGCTCACCTAACAGCCTAACCCGCCTTTGGCATTCCGCCCGCATCGGCCTGTTGCTGGTGCCCGCGCTGCTGCTTGGCGGCTGCGCTAGCCTGACAGATTTGCGCGCCACCGTTGTCACCCCCAACCCCGCGCCGCAAGCGCTGGTGGGCGCCAAGGTGCAGGTGCAGGCCGCGCCCGGCAATGCCGACAGCGCCGATGCCTACACCCTGCAGACCGCCGTGCTCGACGCCATGACCCAGGCCGGCATGGTGCCCTTGCTGGGCACACCGGCGCCCTATACCGCGCGCTACGCCTACACCGTGCGTCTCGATCTCGAAGCCACCTACGGCCCCTCGGTCTGGCCCCCGCCCGTGTTGCTGCCCAACGGCGCGGTGTATTTTCCCGGAGGCTGGGGGGGCTGGGGAGGCGGTATGTTCGGCTGGATGCCGCCTCCCAACTATTACGAACGCAGTTTCTCGCTCGAAATCCGCGATACCGCCACCGGCGCTCTCATCTGGCAGTCGCACGCCAGCACCGGCGGTTACGAACGCGGTCTGGCCTCGGTGGCCCTGCCGCTGGCGCAGGCCGTGCTGCGTGGATTTCCTTCGGAGTACGGCGAGCACAAGGTGCTGTTCCCGCGCTGAGGGCGGAACGGATCGCACATTAAACAGAATGTCACATTTGCAACTTATGGTCTCGACTTTCTCTTTTGAGCGAGTCGAGCAATGCAATTTCCCAAATCTGCTTTAGCCCTGGCGGTTGCTGCGGCACTCACTTTGTCAGCCTGCGGCGGCGGGGGCACCACCACCGCGTCCAACCCGCCTGACCAGCTGGCTGCAGTGCACCAGGCTGCAGTCCAAACCGGGGTCTTTCTCGACTCCGCCGTGGCCGGGGTGGACTACACCACCGATAGCGATGCCACCCCGCGCCAGACCAACGCGGCGGGGCAGTTCCTCTACAAATCCGGCGAGACCGTCACCTTCAAGCTCGGCGGCGTCTTGCTGGGTCGCGCCAAGGGCGCCGATGTGGTGGCGCTGGCCGATCTCGATGGACAGGGCGAAGACGCCCCCCGCACCCAGAACACCGCGCAACTGCTGCAGGCGCTCGATGACGACGGCGACCCGAACAACGGCATCGTCATTCGCGATGTGGTGCGCCAGCGTTTTGCCAACATCAAGTGCGATCTGTCCGACCGCACCCAACTGGTCGCTCTGTTCCAGCAGCAGCTCGCCGATCTCAAGCTCAACCTCACCGATCCGCGCTACGCCAAGGCGCACCTCGAAGACTCGCTCTCGCTGATTGGCCGCACCGTCACCAGCACCTTCACCTACCAGGGCGCGGGCGCGGCGCAGGGCGCCCAGCTCAGCGTGAGCAAGTACGCCATCGGCAGCCAGAGCCGGTTCAACGTGCCCTATCCCGGCAATCAGAACTACATCAAGGCCGAGTTCCCCAAAGGCTTCCCCATCAGCCTGGGCTCGGGTTTGGCTCTCAAGGGCGTGGACAAGCAGGGCAATGTGCAGTTCTGGGCGATGACGGATCGCGGCCCTAACGGAGATTCGCCAGACCTGCGAAACGCCGACGGCAGCACCACCGCGACCAAGTCGTTTCCCGCGCCCGCATTCAATCCCGAGTTTGGCGTGGTGACTGTGGGCACCGGCAAGGGCAACCGTCGCGCCACGCTGGAAAGCACCACCCCGCTCAAGGACCTCGACGGCGCTGCGATGAGCGGCCGCCCCATTCCTCCGGGCACGGTCGGATCGACGGGTGAAACGCCGGTCAGCGACACCCTGCAGATTCTCAAAAACGCGCAGGGCGGCATCGCATTTGACGTGCACGGCATCGATCCCGAAGCCGTGGTGGCCACGCCCGATGGCAAGTCGCTGTGGATGACCGACGAGTACGGCCCCTTCGTGTTCAAGGTGAACGCCGCCAGCGGCCGGATCGAGACCAAACTGGCGCCCGGCAGCGGCCTGCCCGACATCGTCAAGTATCGCCAGCCCAACCGCGGCATCGAAGCCATTGCCCTTGCACCCAACGGCAATCTGCTGGCCGGCGTGCAGAGCATTCTCAAGATGGATGACGCCAAAGACAGCAAAGGCAAAACGCAGAAAACCACCAAAGCGGTGTTCACTCGCCTGGTGCAAATTCAGCCGGGCGGCGGCACCCGCATGTTTGCGTATCCCCTCACCGATGCCAGCGGGGCCGTTCCCTACAGCAAAAACAAGGACGCCAAGATCGGCGACCTCGTGGCGCTCGACGACAACCGTTACCTCATCATCGAGCGCGGCACGCAAGCCGATGGCAAAGATCACAACATGATCTTCCTCATCGACCTCAGCGGCGCGACCGACCTCACCGGCAAGACCATCAACGGCCAGGAGCCCGAGTATCAGCCCTCGCTCAAGGCGCTGACCGACGGCGGCATCATCCCGGTGAAAAAGACCCTGCTGTTCGATATGGTCGAAGGCAGCGGCTTTGGCTGGGTGTCCGGCAAGACCGAGGGCATGGCCCTGGTGGACGCGCAGACGATTGCTGTGGCCAACGACAACGACTTCGGCCTTGCGGCGGAAATCGTCGGCCCGAATGGCGAAATCCTCAAAGGTGACGATTGCGAAATGGACGCCAGCGGCCAGATCCTGGCGGGTACGGGCAAGTGCACCGCTCCGGGCGCTTACACCTATCGCATCATCCGCGGCAAACCGTGGGAGACGCCTTCGCGCCTGTTCCTCATCAAACTGCCCAAGCCGGTGCTCGACTACGCCTCTTGAGCGCGGCTAAACCATGAAACTCCCGCCTGAGCGATTTGCACAGGCGGGAATTTTTCAATTCAAAAACAACCGCGTCACCGGGTTGTCGGTTTCCTCGGTGTAGTGATAGCCGAGTTGCTGCAAAAACTGGCTGAACGCCTTTTTATCTGCAGGCGGCACCTGAATGCCCACCAGCACATGGCCGCTGTCGCCGCCCTGGTTGCGGTAGTGGAACAGGCTGATGTTCCAGTCCGGGCTGAGCGCGTCGAGAAAGCGCAGCAGCGCGCCGGGTCGCTCAGGAAAGTCGAAGCGCAGCAGGCGCTCGTTTTCCGCCATGCTCTGCCCCTGCGCGCCACGCGGCGCGGGGCCGCCGACGAGGTGGCGCACATGCACTTTGGCCAGTTCGTTGTCGGTCAGGTCGAGCACGCCGTAGCCTGCGCGCTCGAAAGCCTGCGCCATTTTCTGCGCATCCTCGCGGCCGTTGACCGTCAGGCCGACGAACACATGCGCTTCTTCCGGCCGCTTGATGCGATAGGTGAATTCGGTCACATTGCGCGCGCCCACCAGTCGGCACAGGCGGCGAAAGCTGCCCGGCTTTTCGGGAATGGTCACGGCAAACAGCGCCTCGCGCGCCTCGCCCACTTCAGCGCGCTCGGCGACAAAGCGCAAGCGGTCGAAATTCATGTTCGCCCCGCAGGTCACGGCCACGAGGGTCTCGCCCTTGAGCTGGTGCCGCGCGCAATAGGCCTTGACGGCCGCGACCGACATCGCGCCAGAGGGTTCCAGCACGCTGCGAGTGTCTTCGAACACGTCCTTGATTGCGGCGCTCACCGCGTCGGTATCGACCACCACGAAGTCGTCCACCAGATCGCGCACCAGGCGGAAGGTCTCGCGCCCGACCTGCTTCACCGCAGTGCCGTCGCAAAACAGCCCCACTTCAGACAGCGTGACCCGACGGCCCGCCTGCACGCTGCGCAGCATGGCGTCGGAATCGACCGTCTGCACCCCGATCACCTTGATCTCCGGCCGCACCGCCTTGATGTAAGCGGCCACCCCCGAGATCAGCCCGCCGCCGCCGATGGCGCAAAACACCGCATGAATCGGCGCCTGGTGCTGGCGCAGAATTTCCATGCCGATGGTGCCCTGGCCCGCGATCACGTCCGGGTCGTCGAAGGGGTGGACGAAAGTCAGCCCTTGTTGGTTTTGCAGCGTGAGCGCGTGGGCGTAAGCGTCGCTATAGCTGTCGCCCTGCAGCACCACGTCCACGCTGGCGCCGCCAAAAGCGCGCACCGCGTCGATTTTCACCTTCGGCGTGGTGGCGGGCATCACGATCACCGCGCGGCAACCCAGCCGGTGCGCCGACAGCGCCACGCCCTGCGCGTGATTGCCCGCCGACGCGCAAATCACGCCGCGCTTGCGCTCGGCCTCGGTCAGTCGCGACATCTTGTTGTACGCCCCGCGCAGCTTGAAGCTGAACACCGGCTGCGTGTCCTCGCGCTTGAGCAGCACCTTGTTATGCAGGCGGCGCGACAGATTGCGCGCAGGCTCCAGCGCCGATTCAATCGCCACGTCATACACCCGTGCGTTCAAAATACGCTGCAGATAGTCGGTATGCTTCGCGGCCATTTGGATCTTCCCATAGCAAAAGAACCGATTCTATGAACCCCGCTGATCGCACCTTGCAGACATGGCCGTGCTGATGCCGCCCGATTGGGCTGGCGCCGCCCTCGGTATGTGGCATGAATTGCTGCAGTCCGCCTCCGGGCCAGGAGGGCTTTACGTGTTGGCGGCGCTCAGCTTTGCGGCGGCCACCCTCATCCCCTTCAGTTCCGAAGCCGTGCTGCTGGTGGTGATTGCCGCCCAGCCGCAACACACCCTGCTGGCTGTGCTCGTCGCCACCGCCTCCAATACCCTCGGCGGCATGACGACCTACGCGCTCGGCCGCTGGGTGCGCCATTGGCAGACCCCCGACGCTTGGCGCTGGGCGCCGCAAGTGCGCCACTGGGGCGCGCCCATCACCGTGCTGGCCTGGGTGCCTGGCATCGGGGATGCCCTCGTGGTCGTGGCCGGCTGGCTGCGCATCAACGCCTGGGCCTGCGCCGCGTGGATGCTGCTCGGCCGCAGCCTGCGCTACATCGCCGTCGCAGGTCTGGCTTGGGCGCTATGAAAAACCGGCCAAAAAACTACCCGGGCGGATGATGAACATCGGCCCGGGTAAGAATCCACCAAAGGAGGAGGTGGAGGAGACAAGGGGTGCGTCAAACTCAACGCGTGATGCAATATTAGAGGATGCTTATGTATCTTGCATAGCCCATCCGTGCATCATGGTATTGTTAAATAAGCATTCACTTATTTTATGCGTAAGTCATTGAAAAATAATTAAATTTTTCTGGATTATGGCGGGAATCTGCCTTTGCCCGTCTTTGTCACCCACATCGAAATTGACGCGAGTCAACGAAATTCGGGTTTAAGGCAATTTCAGCACTGCAGCCAGCACGCCGACTGCGATCACCAGCATGCCGCCAATTTTGATCGTCAGCCGCAGTTCGAGCTCGCGTAAATCCGGTTTGGTGGCCAGATCCGCCTCACCTTGCGCTTCGCGAAAAGCATCAGCCACCGCTTCGGCCTGAGCGTCGGGCATGCCCGATTCGCGCAATTTGCGAATGAATTTGTGCGTATCGAAGGTCACGGTAGCCATGCAAACAATTGTAGGCCCCCTGCAGAACCGCCGACAATTGCAACACCTCTCAATAGGAAACAGGAGAAAGAGCGATGCAATGCACCGTGCAATGGGAAGGAAAAGACGCGCAAGGCAACGACGGCATGGCCTTCACCGCCCACACCGAAACCGGCCACACGCTACGCATGGACGGCGCCCCGGCCAGCGCACCTGGCGAGCCCGGCGGCCACAACCTCGCGCCGCGGCCGATGGAAGTCGTGCTCGCCGGCACCGGCGGCTGTACCGCTTACGACGTGGTTTACATCCTCAAGAAGGGGCGGCAGGATGTGCGTGGCTGCACCGTGCGGCTCGAGGCTGAGCGCGCCGCGACCGACCCCAAGGTGTTCACCCGCATTCATCTGCACTTTGTCGTGACAGGGGTGAATCTGCGCGAAGACATGGTGCGCCGGGCAGTCGAACTCTCGCATACCAAATACTGCTCGGCCAGCGCCATGCTGGAAAAGACGGCGACGATGACGTTCAGCGTTGAAATCAGATAGTCCACGTAGGGTATTGGCCATCGTCAGCGTCAGGTATGTTGTGCGGAAGATACAAATCGATACCTCAAACATACATGCGCCAGTATTAATTCATCAGACGCGCGGATCACACACGGTAAATTTGAATTGAGGCGCGCTAGGAGTGTGGGCGGCAGAAGGTTGTTGAGGTCGACGTAGGACGGTGGGCGTGCGTTAATACGGCATGCCCACTAGTTACCGCCCCTATGAGCCGGACCAGGTGATGCTGCTGCCGGCGGCGCCGCAGGACTGGCTGCCGCCGGGCCACCTGGCTTACTTCATCCACGACACGATTGACACGCTGGACCTGAGCGCGTTCTACGCGCGCTATGAGGGTGGCGGAGCGCGCAACCAGCCCTTCCATCCGGCGATGATGGTCAAGGTTCTGGTGTACGGCTACGCCACCGGGGTGTTCAGCTCGCGCAAGATCGAGCGCCGGCTGCACGAGGACCTGGCGTTCCGGATGCTGGCAGCAGGGAACTTCCCCAAGCACCGCACGATCCGGGATTTCCGTGCGCTGCACCTCCAGGAATTCTCGGACCTGTTCGTGCAGGTCGTGCGCCTGGCGCGCGAGATGGGTCTGGTCAAGCTGGGCACGGTGGCCATCGACGGCACCAAGGTCAAGGCCAACGCGAGCCGCCACAAGGCCATGAGCTATGCGCGCATGCAGCACACCGAGGTCGAACTGAAAAAGCAGATCGACGCGCTGCTGGCGCGCGCCAAGGCCACCGACGAGGCCGAGGCGCAGGAGCCCGAACTCGACATCCCGGCCGAGATCGAGCGGCGCGAGGCGCGACTCGATGCGATCCGGCAGGCGCGCCAGCGGCTGGAACAGCGTCAGCGTGAAGCCGACGCGCAGCGTGGTCGCAGTGACGATGATGATCGCCGTCCCCGGGGGCCGGATGGGAAGCCGCGGCGCGGTGCGCGGTTCAAGCGCGACTTCGGCGTGCCCGAAGACAAGGCGCAGGAGAACTTCACCGACCCGGACAGCCGCATCATGAAGCGCGCCGGCGGCGGCTTCGACCCCAGCTACAACGCGCAGACGGCGGTGGACGAGGCTGCGCACATCATCGTGGCTGCGGAACTGGACAACACGGCACCCGATGCCAACTGGCTGCTGCCGATGATCGATGCGATCCAGGAGAACCTGGGCGCGCTGCCCGCGCTGGGTCTGGCCGACGCGGGCTATCGCAGCGAGGACAACCTGCGCGATGCGCCGATCGATCTGGTTGTGGCCTTGGGGCGCGAAGGCAAGCAGCACGCGGCCATCGATGCCGCGCGGCTGCCGCACACCGCGGCCATGGCCGCGAAGATGCAGACCGCCGCGGGACGCGCCGCCTATCGCAAGCGCAAGTGGATCGCCGAGCCGCCCAACGGCTGGATCAAGAGCGTGCTGGGGTTCCGCCAGTTCAGCCTGCGCGGCCTTGAGCGTGTACGCGCCGAGTGGAAACTCGTCTGCGCAGCACTGAACCTCCGGCGGATGGCCTCGTTGGTTCCCGCCTGAACAGAAATGGGGGCACAGGCCGCCCCGCACAACACGCCCGCTGCTGCCCTCTCGGGGGCGTGAGACGACCGGCCATGCCGACCGTGCCCGAAAAACAGTCCGCTCGCCCAGCATCGGCGCTCCGGCACAGGTTCACGGAATTCTGCCGCCCAGACTCCTAGACGCCCATTTCTAATCAATCAATTTCAAACCGCAATCTGGAGATGGCAATGAAAAAAACCCTATTGGCGATAGCCCTACTCGGAACATTCAGCAGTGCCGCCATGGCAGCTGACAAAGTGCAGCTTTACGGAATCATCGACCTTGGTGTCGAGCATCTGAGCTATGACAACACCAGCGTAAACCGTCTCGGTTCTGGTGGGCAGTCCACTTCTCGCATCGGCGTCAAGGGTACGGAAGATCTGGGCGGTGGCCTCAGCGCCTTCTTCACAGCTGAAACTGGATTCTGCGCCAATGGCAATGATTCAGGCGGCAACTCTGTTTACAAAGGCACCAGCCAAGGCGCGCAATATCAGGCTGGCGGCAGCTATTGTTCTGGCGGAAACTTCATGGGCCGCTTGAGCATCATTGGCCTCAAGGGCGGCTTTGGAACCTTCCAGATGGGTCGTTTCTACTCGTTCAACTACATTGCAGCTACGCAGATCGACCCATTCGGCACCGGCATGACCGGCACGATCAAGAACATCGATCCGGCCTCGAACAACTACACCCGCGTCTCTCAAGGGATGGCCTACATCACCCCGAACTTTGCCGGCTTCACGGCTGGTTTGGCTTATGCATTCGGCGCTCAGCCCAGCAGCACCTCGAATGGTCAAGCCTATGAGCTGAACCTGAACTACAAAAACGGCCCATTGATGGTCGGTGCCGACTACCTTCGTCACAACTACACCGCCACGGCTGCAGGCTCGTTCAATCCCTACACCAGCCTGGCCAAGGAAATTGGCCCCGCGGCAACTGTGCCCGCAGATGGCTACTTCACCAACAAAATCTCCGAAATCTACGGCAGCTACGACCTCGGTGTGGCGAAGCTCAGTGCCATGTATTCCCAGCAGAAATACGGCGACGGCCTGACCTATGCCGGCGCCAACCAAGCTCCCGACCTGCGTGTGTGGATGCTTGGCGCCAAGGTGCCTGTGGGGCCTGGCAGCGTGTTGGCTTCCTACGCTCAGCGTAAGGACAACAACAGCACTGGCGACACCAAAGTGAAGATGTACGCCATCGGCTACACCTATCCGCTGTCCAAGCGGACCAATGTCTATACCTCTTATGCTCACATCACAAACGGCGCCAATGTGGATCAGTACGTAGGCGATAACGGCATCAATGCTGCCGGCACGCTTGGTGGCCAGAGCTCCAGCGGTTTTGGCATCGGCATTCGTCACTCGTTCTGAACCGAGTTTCAGCAGGCATCAAGGCCGCCTTCGGGCGGCTTTTTTTGGCCAAATGGCCTCCGGGTTTACCTTGATGTGACCAAGTTGTTGCGCAGGACCAACAGAACCAAGCCATTCGCGCCGTTATAAGCCCACAACTTTGCACTGCACGGCGATCTTTGCTGAAATAGCGTCAGCTCCTCAACAGGAGTCGGCTTAAGCACAAGGTTTTTGTGTCAGGCAGGCCCGGCTCCCGGGCAGGTTGTTCAACAAATCTCTGGAGATGTACTCATGAAAAAAACCCTCCTCTCGCTGGCATTGTTCGGCGCATTCAGCGGTGCGGCCATGGCTGCTGACAATGTCCAGCTTTATGGCATCGTCGACCTTGGCGTGCAGCATCTTTCTTACGACAACACCACCGTGAACCGTCTGGGCTCCGGCATTCAGTCCGGCTCGCGTATTGGCCTGAAGGGCACGGAAGATCTGGGCGGCGGTTTGGCTGCTATGTTCCAGCTCGAAACCGGCTTTTGCGCTAACGGCAACAATACTTCTGCCTACACTGGCGCTGGCCAAGGCGCTCAAAATCAGGCAGGTGGCAGTTATTGCACCAGCGGCTCGACCTTCATGGGCCGCACCAGCATGGTTGGCCTGACCGGTGGCTTCGGTACCGTGGCACTGGGCCGTATGTACAGCCCGTTCTTCAATGCGGCAGCAACCTACGATCCCTTCGGTGCCGGCCTGACGGGCTCCATCACCAACCTGGATCCGGGCTCGCTTGACTACGTCCGTGTGTCGCAAACCATGGCCTACATGACCCCGACCTTTGCAGGTTTCCAGGGTACCGTAGCTTATGGTTTTGGTGGCCAGCCGGGCAACAACTCCAATGGTCGCGCTTATAACTTGGCATTGACCTATGCCAACGGCCCGATCTCTGGTGGCGTGACGTACCTGCAGCATAATTTCACCGCAGGGACCACCGCAGTTGCCACCCAGGCATTGATGTTGAATTCAACCGGCAACAGCATCATCCCCACCGACGGCTATTTCAAGAGCAAGCTGTGGAACATCTATGGTGCCTATGACTTCGGTGTGGCTAAGCTCGGTGCTTATTACGCCCAAGAGAAATTTGGTGATGGTGCGGCGATGACCTTGGGCGGACAAAACCCCAACCTGAAGATCTGGAGTCTGGGTCTGACGGTGCCGGTTGGCGCAGGTGCCGTTCTGGCCAGCTACGGCCAGCGTAAAGACAGCAACCTGAACAACTCGACGGTCAAACAGGTGGCCATTGGTTACACCTACGCTTTGTCCAAGCGCACCAACCTGTACACCTCCTACGCGCACATCACCAACCAGAGCAATGTCGACCAGTACGTCGGCGATGCAACGATTGCTGGTTCTGGATTGATGGGTGGCCAATCGTCCAGCGGCTTCGCCCTGGGCATCCGTCACAAGTTCTGATCAGCGCAAGCTGTTTAGCAACTTCTTTGAAAGCCGCCTTCGGGCGGCTTTTTTTCGACTGTATGGATCGCAAAAAGGCCGAAGAGCTGTCAAGTTGCGGCAGGCATAATGCCCGCACAGGGAGGGTTGTTCAATGCACATTGTTCTACCGGTCGACGGATCGACTTACACCGCGCGGGCTGCGCAGGTTCTGGTGCAGCAGGTCCGACAGTACAAGGAGCCGCCGCGCATCACTCTGCTCACGGTGGCGCTGCCCATCGGCACGCCGCTGGCGCGCGCGCAGCTCAGCAAGGCCACGCTGGACGAGTATTACTGCGACGTCAGCGCGCAGGCGCTGGCGCCCGCTGAAGGCGTGCTGAAACAGGCCGGGCTGGCGTTTGAGTCTCGTTTTGTGGTGGGCGACCCGGCCGAGCAGATCGCCGCCGAGGTGACGCGTCTGCAGCCCGACCTGCTCATCATGGGCACGCACGGCCACTCGGCGCTCAAGGGCTTCGTTATGGGGTCTGTGGCGAGCAAGGTGGTGGCGTCCACCACGGTGCCGGTGCTGCTGGTGCGGTGAGCCGCCGCGACGGCGCGTTAACAGGCCCTACCGCTGGCTCAGCGCATTGCCCACCAGCTTGGAGGTGATGTCCACGATCTGGATCATGCGGTCGTAGGCCATGCGGGTGGGGCCGATGACGCCGAGGGTGCCGACCACTTTACCGTCGGCCGCATAGGGTGCGGTGATGACGGAGAGTTCTTCGAAGGGCACGGCCTCGCTTTCGCCGCCGATGTAGATGCGCACGCCATCGGCACGGGCGGAGGCATCCATCAGTTTGAGCAACTGGGCTTTTTGTTCGAACAGATCGAAGAGCTGGCGCAGCTTACCCAGATTGCCCCCAAAGTCGCCGATGCCGAGCAATTGTTGTTGCCCGGAGATGACGACTTGATCTTGCGGTTGCTGCAGCGCCTGACTGCCGGCCTGCACGCCGGCCTGCATGAGGGCGACGAGTTCGCTGCGCAGGTGCTCCACCTCGCTGCCGAGCTTTTGCGTGACCTGCTCGAAACTCAGGCCCGAAAAATGGGCGTTGAGGTAGTTGGTGGCGGTATTGAGCTCGTTCTGGCTGAGGGCGTGCGGCCAGTGCAGCATGCGGTTTTGCACATCGCCCTCGGGGCTGACGATGATGAGCAGAATGCGATGCTCGCTCAAGCGCAGAAATTCGATGTGGCGAAACGCGGCGCTGCGTTGCGGCGCCAGCACCACGCCGACGAATTGCGACAGGCTGGACATGAGCTGCGCCGCCCGCATCATGACCTGCTGCGGCGGGGCGGTGTCGATGTGCTGTTGCAGCGTCTGCGGCAGCAGGTCGGTTGGCATCTGCGGCTGGGCGGTGAGCATGGCGTCGACAAACACCCGGTAGCCGCGCGGGGTGGGAATGCGCCCGGCCGAGGTGTGCGGGCTAGCGATCAGGCCCATGTCTTCGAGATCGGCCATGACGTTGCGGATGGTGGCCGCGGACAACTCCAGCCCCGAAGCGCGCGACAACGTGCGCGAACCCACCGGCTGACCGTCGGCGATGTAGTGTTCGATCAGGGTTTTGAGCAGCAGTCGGGCGCGTTCGTCCATGCGCAAATTTTAGGCCGCAGACGGCGCGCGGGCACGACACGCTACGCTGGACTTGCGCCTGTGCTGTAATTTGCCGCCAGGGCGGTGTTCTCCGCCGTGCCTCCACTTTGAACCCCATGCCCCGTACCGTGTTCCAGCAGGTCTTGCTGATCGGCAAGTATCAGGCGCCGCAGGCGCAGCGCAAACTTGGCGAGATTGCCGCGCGGCTGAGCCGGGCCGGAGTGGAGGTCTGGGTGGGCGAGCTTACCGCGCAGCACACCGAGCTGCCTTACCCGGTGCTGCGCAGCAGCGAACTGGCCGAGCGCACCGCGCAGGGCGGTTGGGTGGCGGTGGTGCTGGGCGGCGACGGCACCATGCTGGGCGCGGCGCGCAGGCTCGCTCCGCTGAATGTGCCGCTGGTGGGCATCAACGCCGGGCGGCTGGGCTTCATGACCGATATCGCCGACAGCGAGTGGGAGCCCGCGATCGACGGTCTGATGGCCGGCGACTTCGAGCGCGAGGAGCGCGCCATGCTCAGCGGCGCGGTGGAGCGTGCGGGGCAGACCATTTTCAGCGCCATTGCGGTGAATGATGTGGTGGTCAATCGCAACGGCGCGTCGGGGCTGGTGGAGCTGAAGGTGGAGGTGGACGGGCGCTTCATGTACGTGCAGCGGGCAGACGGCCTGATCGTCGCCACGCCGACGGGCTCCACGGCCTATGCGCTGTCGGCCTACGGGCCCATTCTGTACCCCAGCGTGGACGGTGTGGTGCTGGTGCCGATTGCGCCGCATACCCTGTCGAACCGCCCCATCGTGCTGCCGGGCGGCGCCGATATCGTGATCGAGGTGGTCACGCCGCGCGACGTGAGCGTGAACTTCGACATGCAGAGCTATGCCGAGCTGATCGGCGGCGACCGCATCCGCATCGCGCAGGCGCCGTATCGCTGCGTGTTTCTCCACCCGCCGGGTTGGAGCTATTTCTCCACCCTGCGCCGAAAACTTCATTGGCATGAAGTGCCTGATGACTGAACCCCACTGAGCCATGCTGCTGCATCTGCATTTGCGCGACTTTGTCATCGTTCCCGAGCTCGATATCGATCTGGCGGGGGGCTTCACCGTGCTCACCGGAGAAACCGGCGCGGGCAAATCCATCCTGATCGACGCGCTCAAGCTGGCGCTGGGCGAGCGCGCCGACAGCAGTGTGGTGCGCGCGGGGGCGCTGCGCGCAGAGATCAGCGCCGAGTTCAGCCTGAGCCCGCCGCTGGCCGCCTGGCTGGACGAGCAGGGATTCGCCGCCGAGGCCGACACGCTGCTGCTGCGCCGCGTGATCGACGCGCAGGGCAAGTCGCGCGGCTTTCTCAACGGCAGCCCGGCTACCGCCGCGCAACTCAAGGCAGCGGGGGAATGGCTGGTGGACATTCATGGGCAGCACGCCTATCAGGGGTTGGTGCGGCGCGAAGTCGTCACCCACCTGCTCGATGGCTACGCCGGGGCGCAAGACGAAGCCCGGGCCGTCGCGCTCGCCTGGGCCCAGTGGCGCGATGCCGACGCGGCCTTGCAGCAGGCCAGGGGCGACGTCGGTGCGTTGGCCGAGGAGCGTGAGCGCCTGCAGTGGCAGTGCGAGGAACTCGATCGCCTGCGTCCTGCCGAGGGCGAGTGGGCCACGCTGGAGGGCGAACACAAACGACTGGCGCATGTCAGCAGTCTGCTCGAAGACTTCGCTCTGGCGCAGGGGGGGCTTGACGGCGAGGACGTGAGTGCGCTGTCTTTGCTGGCGCAGGCGCAGCAGGCGCTGGAGCGGGCGGCGCAGGTCGATGCCGGTCTGCAGCCGCTGGTGCAGCAGATCGACGCGGCGCAAACCAGCCTGAGCGACCTCAGTCACGAACTGCGCCGTCTGGCCGAACGCACCGAGGCGGACCCGCAGCGCCTGGCCGAACTCGACGCCCGGCTTTCGGGCTGGATGAATCTCGCACGCAAGCATCGCGTGGCGGCGGCCGACCTGCCGCAAACCCATCACGCCCTGCGAGACAAAATCCAGCAGCTCGACCGCAGTATCGACCTGCCCGCGCTGGAAAGCGCCGAACAGGCCGCGCAGGCCGCGCTGCAGAAGGCGGCGGCCAAGCTCAGCGCCAAGCGCCGCAAGGCCGCGCAGCAACTGGCCAAGGCGGTGCAGGCGGCCATGCAGGAACTGGGCATGCCCGGCGGGCGCTTCGACGTGGCGCTCACCCCGCTCGACGCCGTGGGCGCGCGCGGGGCGGAGGCGGTGGAACTGCAGGTGGCGGCGCACCCCGGCGCGGAGCTGAGGGCGCTGGGCAAGGTGGCCAGCGGCGGCGAGCTGTCGCGCATCGCCCTGGCCGTCGCCGTGACCACCAGCGCCCTGCAAGACACCGAAACCCTGATCTTCGACGAGGTGGACGCCGGCATCGGCGGCGCCGTGGCGCAAACTGTGGGACGGCTGCTGCGCCGCCTGGGGGGCGACCGGCAGGTGCTGGCCGTCACCCATCTGGCGCAGGTGGCCGCTTGCGCGCAGCAGCATTTCGCAGTGCGCAAGCACAGCACGGACGGGCAGACCGCCAGCCTGCTCGACGCGCTCGACCTGTCACAACGGCGTAGCGAAATCGCCCGTATGCTGGGCGGCAACGCGCAATCGAGCGCCGCGCTGGAGCATGCCAGCGAGCTGCTCTCGGCTTGCGAAACCCCGTCCGTGGAAACCCGATGAGCCCGTCTGAAACCGCTGCTGTCCCAACGCCTGCCGATGCGCGATCGACCCACCAGCTCGTGCTGATTTCCGGGCTGTCCGGCTCGGGCAAATCGGTGGCGCTGACCGCGCTGGAAGACTCCGGCTATTACTGCGTGGACAACCTGCCGCCGCAACTCATCACCCCGCTGGTCGAGCAGACCCGCGCTTCGGGGCAAAAGCGCGTGGCCGTCGCGGTGGACGCGCGCAGCGCCGAGTCGCTGGCCGACGTGCCGGGCCTACTCGAAAACCTGCGCGATTGTTGCGAGGTGCATGCGATCTATCTCGACTGCGCCACCGACACGCTGGTGCAACGGTTTTCGGAAACCCGCCGCCGCCACCCGCTCACCAGCCGCGTGACCGCGCAGCAGATCGGCAACCCTGCTGCCGCCCGCGGCGAGGGCTACGCCAACGCGCTGATCGAATCCATCGAGCTCGAACGCGAACTGCTGCGCCCGGTGGCCGAGATCGGCCTGCACATCGACACCAGCCAGATGAAGTCCGCCCAGTTGCGCGACTGGATCAAGCAGACCGTGCGGGTGCAGGCCAGCCAGATGGTGGTGCTGTTCGAGTCGTTCGCGTTCAAGCGCGGCGTGCCGCTCGACGCCGACTATGTGTTCGACGTGCGCATGCTGCCTAACCCGCACTACGACCCGGTGCTGCGGCCCCTCACCGGGCGCGACGCCCCCGTGGCCGAATTTCTGCTGCGCCAGCCCGAGGTGCTGCAGATGCAGGCCGACATCAGCGGGTTTTTGCAGCGCTGGCTACCCAAGCTGGCCGCCGATCACCGCAGCTATGTCGGCGTGGCCATCGGCTGTACCGGTGGGCAGCATCGTTCGGTGTTTCTGAGCGAACAACTCAGCCGTGCTTTCGCCAGCCAGTACACCGTACTGCTGCGTCACCGCGAGTTGGGCTTGACGGGGTCGAGCGAGCAGTGACCCGCGTCCGCCGCCGGGCCGTTGCCCAGCGCGAGAGGAGGCGGTTCGGCAAACCGGTCGTGCGGCGTGCTCACGCGCCAGTCCAGCACCAGCAGCAAGACCACAGCGGCCCAGAACAGGGCGATCAGCCAGGGAAATTTTCGGTGCATCGTTCGCATTTTCAATCCGCCATCCCCAGACGATGGCGCACGCGCACGCCCACCAGGCTGCCCGCGAACGCGCAGGCGAACCATACCCAGCCGTGCAGGCTGCCAGTGGCGATGCCCGAGAAATACGCGCCGACATTGCAGCCGAAGGCCAGCCGCGAGCTATAGCCCAGCAGCAAGCCGGCAACAACGGAAGCCAGCCATTGCCGTGCGGGCAGGCTCACCGCTGGGCTGGCTTTTCCGCGCCAACTGGCAGCGATGAGCGCGCCCAGCAACAAACCCAGATCGGTGACGCTGGTGTTGTCGGCCAATACCGTGGCGTGCAATTGCGCCTGCTGGGCCGGTAGACCCCAGAAGGCGTTGTGGCGGAGATCGAAGCCCAACGCCTGCACAATCTTGGCGCCCCACAGCCCCAGGCCGTACACAATGCCCCAGGGCTGCCCGGCAACCACCAGATTGGCGGCCGCCAGCAGCCCTAGGCCGATGGCGGCCCACCACACCGCAGGCCCGCGCCAGCGCGAAGGTTGCGTGCCGCGAAACCTCCACAACAGCGCGGCCAACAGGGCGAGGGCCGCAAGCTGGACGATCAGCGTTTCGGCGGCCCCGAGGCGGTGCACCAGATTGACCGGCGGCAGTGCGCCCAGCGTTAGCCAGGCTGGAAGCTGAGCCGCGCCGAGAAAGCTGCCGAACACGAAGGCGGGCAGCACGGCAAGACTCACCGGATGACCGAGCCCGGCCTTGTACAAAGTGCCCGAGCCGCAGCCATCGGCGATCTGCATGGCGGCGCCGAACACGAAGGCGCCTATCAGCAGACTGATGGAAAGCGGCCCGTCGGCGCCCTGCAGCGCGGGCTGCGCGGCTAGCAGAGGCACGCTGATGAGCATGGCCACCGCGATGCCGACAAATTGCGCCCAAAGCCCTATGGGGTCGCGCCGAGTGATCCATACCCTCCAGCCGGTGGTGAAGCCGAAGGCGGCCGCCGAAAGCAGCACGCCATAGCCCAGACCGATCAACCAGAGCAGGCCCTGCCGCCAGCCGACCAGCCAGGTAATGGCGGCAAACCCGGCCAGGCCGCCGAGCATCAACAGGCTGCGGCCAAGGCGGCGGTGTGCTGGGCGTGTCGTTTGCGCCGCTGTGGTGTGAAGCGTTGAGCTCAGAGTGCTTGCCATGTCTGTTCCAGTTGTTGCCAGCGGGTGGGGACATGCGCCATGGGGGCGTCGGCGCGCGACCAGTCCACCATCGAGCCGGGGTAGAGCGCCACATGCGGGCGGTGCAGAACTTCGGACAGCACGAACCAGTTGGTTGCGGCCCAGTGGCCGGTATTGCAGAACGAGACGATCTGCACGGCGCCGGGCTGCTGTGGCAACTGAGCAGCGATTCGCTGCAGCGTGGACACAGCGGGCAGGGCGCCGCTGCCCGGCTCAAACCAATGCAGATTGTCGAAGTCCAGCGCGCCGGGCAGGGTGCCGGGGCGACTTGCGGCGGGGGCTTTTTCGCGGCCCAGGTAGAAAGCCTTGGGGCGGGCGTCCAGCAGCAGCGTGCTTGGGTGGCCGAGATCGCGCGCCACCTCGGACCGGGTGGCGAGCAGGGCGTCGTCGAGTTGCGGGGTGAACGCGCTGGGCGTCGGTGCGGGCGTGGGCTGGCGGGTGAGCGGCAGTGCGGCGGCCTGCCAGGCGGTCATGCCGCCGTTGAGAATGGCGAGATGCTTCAGTCCCAGCCATTTGAGCGTCCAGTACACGCGGGCGGGTGCGCCGAAATCGCTGGGATCATCCCCGCTGGCGACGAGCACCACGGGGGTTTCCGTGTTCAGGCCCAGTCGCCGCACGAGAGCGGTGAACCGAGGCAGCGGCAAGAGCTGGCCCGGATTGCTGGAGGGGCCGCGCCAGTCGGCATAGGGCGCGGCAAGTGCTCCGGGAATGTGCGCCACGTTGGCCGCTGCCGCATCGTCGCGGAGGTCGATGATGCGCACCTGCGTAGGTAGAGTGGCCAGGGCTTGCGCCGAGATCAGCGGGCCGAAAGTCTGCGCCGTGCCCGGCACGGATGACGCGGATGGCGCTGCGCTGACGCCTTGTTGCAAGGCACAGGCGGCGAGCAGCCAGCCCAGGGCGCAGATGCGGCACAGACGTGACCAGGCGGAACGGCGAGGGGGGTGAAGAGAAGAAGGGGCGGGGGGCGGCGTGTTCATGCACCGCATTCTGGAAGTCCGGCGGCGAAAACGGAAATACAGAGTTGTCATGCGCATCCAACCACAAGGCATATGAGATGAGCCCGCCGGACCATGCGCTCTGCGCAGTGCTAACCTGTTTTCTCATACCCATCGCAGAGTGGAACCCATCATGCACGCCCCAAGCCATCCAGACCGGGTTACGCATCCGGCGCCTGAAGTTCGTCATGGCTGACCCCGACCAGGCGGGTCGCCCCAGCGCAGAATGGATCGACCAGTTGCCGGCCTGTGTAGCGATGCTGGTGGGCGATACCGTGCGTTACGCCAACCCCGCGGCGCTGCGGCTGTTGCGGGCGCGCCAGCCGTCCGACGTCATCGGGCATGAGGTCGATGTTTTCATTCACCCGCTCGATCTGCACCGCGCGCTGGCGCGGCTGCGTCACGCCGAGGGCGGCGGCATCAACCCGGTCACTGAAATTCGCGCCTACTCCTGCGACGGCCAGCCGCTGATGCTGGCCATGAGCAGCGCCATCGTGGTGGTGGACGATGAACGCGCGGTGCTGGCGAGCTTTCTCGACATGACCGAGCGCGCCGCGATGGAGCAGCGCCTGCGCCAGACCGACGAAGATTTCCAGCGCATGATGAACACCATGCAGGATGTGTTCTACCGCACCGATGCGCAGGGCATTACCCGCTACGTCTGCCCGGCGGTGAAGAACGTGCTGGGCTACACCGCCGAGGAAATCATCGGCCTGCCCGCTGCGGCCTTCTATCCCGATCTGTCGGAGCGCGACGCCCTGGTGGCCGAGATTCGCAAGTACGGTGCGGTGCACGATTTTCCGGGCCGCATGCGGCGCAAGGACGGGGTGATCATCGACATCTCCATCAGCACCCAGGCCTTGCGCGACGAGCAGGGCCAATACGCCGGGGTCGAAGGCATCTGGCGCGACATCAGCGAGCGCAAGGCGCTGGAGCGTCGGCTCAAACATCTGGCGACCTTCGACAGCCTGACCGGCATCCACAACCGCTCCAGCATTCTGGGCATTCTCGAGCGGTTGTTGCAGCGCAGGCCGCCGCTGTCGGTGCTGTTGCTCGATCTCGACTATTTCAAGCGCATCAACGATGGATTCGGCCACGCCGCGGGTGACCGGGTGCTGTGTCGCTTCGTCCAGATCATCGAGGGCGAAAAACGCAGCCGCGATTTTTTCGGCCGGCTGGGCGGCGAGGAGTTTCTGTTGATTCTCGATGGCGCGGACGAGGCCGAGGCGGGGCAGATCGCCGAGCGCCTGCGCGCTGCGGTCAGCGCCGAGGCCATCGCCTTGGCCGAGGGCGAAGCGGTGGCGCTCACCATCAGCTTCGGCATGACCCAGTCGCGCTCAGGCGATACGCGTACCGCCGACGTGCTGGTGCGCGCCGACCGGGCGCTCTACCGCGCCAAGCAGATGGGGCGCAACTGCGTGTGCGGCGAATCGTCCCAAGGGGGAGCCTAAGAAACACGCCGGGCCGCCCCAAGTGTTTCGTTGCCCCCTGTGGGGGGAGAGCCGCGTGAAGCGCGGCTTTCGGGGGGGCTAATATTCGTTTTTCACCCCGCCGGCCAGGGCGACAAAGGCCCGCGCGGCGACGGCCACGAACGGCCGCAGCCACCACGGCGCCCGCGTGCGCAGACGTTCGGGCGTGTTGATCGGCAGCGACTGCGCGATCTGGCTTTCGATATGCGCGCCCAGTTCCAGCGCGAAGGCGCGGTCGAGCACGGCGAGATTGGCTTCGAGATTGACCAGCAGCGATAGCGGGTCGATGTTGGAGCTGCCGACCGTGGCCCAGTCCGCATCGACCACCGCCACCTTGGCGTGCAGGTAGGCGGGGGTGTATTCATAGATGTGCACCCCGGCGCGCAGCATTTCGCCGTAGAGCGCGCGCGCCGCCCACGCCGCCATGCGGTAATCGATACGGCCTTGCAACAGCAGCTCGACGCGCACGCCGCGTGCCGCTGCATTTTTCAGCGCCTGGCGAAACTCCAGCCCCGGATAGAAGTAGGGGCTGACGATGAGCACGCGCTCGCGCGCGCGGTTGATGGCGCGGATGTAGCTGTGCTCGATGGCGCGGCGTTGCGAGAAGTTGTCGCGCACCACCAACGCGGCCAGGCTTTGCGCGAGGGTCTGCGGGGTGGGGCGGGGTGCGGGTGTGCGGGGCGCGGTCGCTGTGGCGCTGCTGGGCGGCAGTGGCGCGCCGTCTTCGTCGGCTACGGGCATGTCGCTGCCCCAGTCCAGCAGTTCCTGCCAGTAGGCGCGGCGGTTGGGTGAGGTGTCGAACACGCCGGGGCCGGGCAGTTTGCGCAGGCGGCGCTGCAGGCTGCCGGTGAGCACCGTGCGCAGCCATAGTCGCTGCATCACCCACTGCGTCTGGCGCGCGAGATGGCCGTGGTATTGCACCGCATAGTCGAGCCGGGGCTGCGCGCTCCAGCCGTGGTGAATATCGAGTCGGTCGTCGATGAGGTTGATGCCGCCGATGAAGGCGGTGTGCGCGTCCACCACGCACAGCTTGCGGTGCAGCCGCCGCCAGCGACCCCGCTGCACGACATCGAGCCATTTGCGCCAGGGACGAAACACCATGAACTCCACCCCGGCTTCGGTGAAGCGGCCGGAGAGCGCCTCGACACTGCGGCTCGAACCCAGCCCGTCCACCAGCACCCGCACCTGCACCCCGCGCCGCGCGGCGTCGCACAGCGCGCTGGCCAGAGTCATCGCGGCCTCGTCGGTATGAAAAATGTAGGTCTGCAGCCAGATGCTTTCGCGGGCTTGCTCGATGGCCTGTTGCATGGCCGGGAATAGCGCGCTGCCGTAGGGCAGCAGCCGCGGGGCGCCGCCGCCGGTCCAGCGCAGCGGTTCATCGAGAGGGTGGGGCAGCAAGTCGGCTTGCAAGGACGGGGCAGGCAAGGGGCGGCGCTCGGGCTACGCGCTCACGCGGCGATGGGCGCGGACGCAGCGGCGGCCGGGTCGGGCAGGGGCGACTCGGGGCAGTCTGGCTGGTCGCAGCGCAGCCAGGCCAGCAGCGGCGCGTGGTCGGACAGCCGCGCCCAGGCGCGTCCCCAGCCCAGACCGATTTCGCTGGCACTGAAGGCCCGGGCGTAGATGCGGTCGAGCGGCATCAGCGGCAGCCGCGCGGGATAGGTGCGCACGCGCTTGCGCCACGAGGTCTTGCCATTGGTCTTGAGCGGCGGCTCGCTCACATCGACCAGGCCTTGCTGCAGCAGTTGCGGGCCGATGCGGCCGTGCCAGTCGTTGAAATCGCCCGCGACGATGAGCGCCGCCTGTGCGGGCACCTGCGCCGCGATGTAGTCGAGCAGGCGATCGGTCTGGCGCTGTCGACTGGCGGCAAACAGTCCGAAATGCACCACGATGCAGTGCAGCGGCCCGCCCTTGGGCAGCGCCACCTGCACATGAAGCAGGCCGCGTTGCTCGAAGCGGTGGTCCGATACATCGCAGTGGGCGATGTCGATGATGGGATAGCGCGACAGCAGCGCATTGCCATGCTCACCATGCCGGGTACAGGCATTGGTGCGGTAGGCCGCGTGCATGTTCAGCGCCTGCGCCAGAAAGTCGTGCTGCGGCAGCGCGGGCCAGCCGCTCAGTCGGCGCGCGTTGCGCTGATGCAAAAACTGCACCTCCTGCAGAAAAACCAGATCGGGCTCAAGCCCCTGCAGCGCCGTCTGCAACTCCAGAATGCTGGCGCGCTTGGCCGGGCCGTGGCCGAGCACGCCTTTGTGGATGTTGTAGGAGGCGACGCGCAGTTCCATGACCGGGCCTGTTCAGCGCGAAGGAAAGCGCCGCGGCAACTGGCGGATCGCGTCGGCGTTCGAGGCCGAAAAGCAGCGCTTGGCCGCCTCCTGCCACGGCAGCCAGACCCATGCGCGGTGTTCGCGTGCGGCCAGGGTGACGGGAGTGCCTGCGGGCACTTCGAGGCTGAACACATGCTCGGTGTTTTTCCAGATGCCCGCCGGGTAGCGATGCCGCCACAGCGGATAGATTTCGTACACATTGGCCAGCCGCCAATCGCGCAGCGCGGATAGGGGCACGGCGCTGCCGCCCACCTGGATGCCGGTTTCTTCGGCCACTTCGCGCAGGGCGGTGTCCATCAGGGGTTCGCCAGGGGCGTCGATGCTGCCCGTCACGCTTTGCCAGAAGCCGGGCTGCAGCGCGCGCTCGATCAGCAGCACATCGAGTGCGGGAGTGTGAATCACCACCAGCACCGAGACCGGAATCTTGCGTCCGGTCTCGGACGGGGCGAGGGGGGACTGAGTCGTTGCATCCATGACCCGCATCTTAAGGAAGTCAGGCTGCAAACGCTTGCTTGCCGCGCCCTCGTTTCTTGCGGCCTTTGCGCAAGACAAAAACCTAAGCCCCGGCGGGCCGGGGCTTGGGTCTTCAGGCAACGGGGAGTTCCCGTTGATGAATTACAGCGTCTTCTTGGAGAAGTACCAGTCAGTCACTTCCATGCCTTGCGCCGCGCCCTTGGCCACGCGTTCTTCAGCGGCGGCGGAGGTCTTGGGCGGGGGCACGATGACCTTGTCGCCCGGGCACCAAGCTTCCGGCGTGGCCACGCCGTGCTTGTCGCTGGTCTGCAGGGCTTGCAGCAGACGCACGAACTCGTTGATCGAGCGGCCATTGCTCATCGGGTAATAGACCATGGCGCGCAGGATGCCGTTGGGGTCGATGAAGAAGGTGGCGCGCACGGCCTGAGTGTCGGCGGCGCCGGGGTGGATCATGCCGTAGGCGCGGGCCACTTCCATCTTCAGGTCTTCGATGATGGGGAAGGGAATGTCCACGCCGAAGTGTTGCTTGATCGAACGCACCCAGGCCAGGTGGGCGAAGATGGAGTCGATCGACAGGCCGAGCAACTCGCAGTTCATCGACTTGAAGGTCTCGGCCTCACGCGCGAAGCCCATGAACTCGGTGGTGCACACCGGGGTGAAGTCGGCCGGGTGCGAGAACAGGATCAGCCACTTGCCCTTGTAGTCGGCCAGGGTACGGGGGCCGTGGGTGGTGACGGCGTTGAAGTTGGGCGCGGGCTCGTTGAGGCGGGGCAGGCCGAAATTTTCAGTGGTTTGTTCCATGGTTGAGCTCCTTGTGGTGGGAAGAAAACATGCGGCGGGTGTGCCGTTGAGAAAGAAGTCTAGGGAAAACCCGAAAATTGATCCAATCGATTGTCACAATCGAACGGTTAGGAAAAACATATAACGAAACCGGCGCTCTGAAAAACTGAATGAGGCGCATTGTGCGCGGCCGGATCGACTTTGTTGTGACAGGCGACTAAATAGGGTGAACAGGCCCAAGGGGAAACACCAATTCCACCCAGGTGCCGTGGCCCGAAGACGGCGCGGCGCTTTCCGCGGCTTCGTCGGTGGGCGCGCTGGACGGTACGCGGTCGATGTTGCGGCGCCAGGCGATCTGGCCGCCCAGGGCGCGGGCGCGGATCTGCATGCTGGTCAGGCCATGTCCGGAGGTGGCATGTTGCGGGTCGATGCCGATGCCGTCGTCGAAAACGTCCAGCCGCATGCGGGTTGCATCGACGATGCTCAGTCGCACGGAAACGCGGCTGGCGCGGGCGTGGCGTATGGCGTTGCTCACCGCCTCTTGCAGCAGGGCGCGCAGGTGGTATTGCTGCGCGGCGTCTTGAGGGGGCAGCCGAGCGGCGCTCAGCCCGCCGATGAGCGGCGGCGGCCAGTCGAGCGCCATACCGGCTGCGGCCAGGCGTTGCGCGGTTTCCGAGCGGATGTCGGCGGCGAACTCTTCCCACGGTTGCACCGCCTGCCGCAGCCCGCGCACGATGGCGCGTAACTGATCGATGGTGGTCATCAGCATGGCCTGCTCGCGCTCGCCGTGCACCAGATGGCGCAGGGTGAGCAGCTTGGCGCCGATGTCGTCGTGAAGATCGCTGGCGATGCGGTCGCGCTCTTGCTGCACGCCGATCTCCAGCGCGTCGCGACCCGCCGCGGCCTGGTTGAACAGGGTCACGAGCGAGGCGGCCAGGTCGGCGTCGGTCACGGTGAACAGGCGCTGGCCGGCGCTGCGCCCTTGCAGACGGCGCGCGGCCAGACCGCCTGCCGGGGCGATGCGCAGCTCCATGCCGTCCTGCGCCAGACCGGGGGCGGTGTCGGCCTCGCTTGGCGGCATCGGCAGGTTGTGCAGCGGCTGGTACAGCCGGTCGAGCAGGCCGAGCCAGCGGCGCTCGCGCTCCAGCGTCTGCGCGGTGAAGGCCACCGAAATGATCTCGGGCAGCAGCTTGTCGATGGGCGGCAACTCGCCCTGCATCATGCGTCCCCACAGCCATTGCCGCATCGGCAAATACAGCAGCCCGACCAGCAGCAGGGTGAGGATGAGTGACAGGTCGTGGCGCCAGTTCAGCAGCAGCACCAGCAGCATGTCGAGCACGACGATCAGCCCCAGCCCCAGCACCCACAGCAGCAGCCGGTAGGCCCAGCGGTCGAGGTCGAACAGGTGATAGCGCCCGACCCCCAGCGCCAGGCCGAGGTACATGGCGAGAAAAAAACCGAAGGCATAGCCCTGCTGCATCGGCGTGAACACCCCGATCATTCTCGAACCGAAGGTGAAGACGACAAAGGTGAACGCGCCCAGCATGGCCGAGAGCATGAACCAGCGCAGCGCGGCGCGGTCGGCCGCGCGCATGGCGCTGCGCCGCCACTGCACCACGGCCAGCGCCACGGCCAGCAGGATTTCGAGCAGCAGCGGAATGCGCACCCCCCAGCTCACGTTGGGCGCCAGCCGCGCGGCATCCATCGCCCACCAGCCCACCACGATGATGGGCACGGGCCAGAGCCACTTCGCCGCCGCCAGTCGCGCTGGGTACACCAGAAAGAGCGCGGCCAACGCGCCGCCGAACCCCAGCGCGCCCAGATGATTGATGGCCGAGAGCAACTCGAACAGACCGCCGGGCAGCGCCAGTTCGCGGGTGCTGTAGATCGCGGCCGAGTATGTGTTGGGCAGAAACAGCAGCCCCGAGAGCGCCAGCAGCCGCCCCGGCCAGCCCTTGGGTTTGAGCGCATAGACCCAGGCGCCGACGAGCAGGGCCACGCCGCCGCAGAGCAACTGGAACCAGAACACCAAAGGCAGACTGGCGAGCGGGCGGCTGGGCAGGGGCGCGACGGTCTGCTCGAAGACCTGTCCGGCAGGGTCTTGCCAGCTCAGCAACAGGGGACGGGCCTGCAGCGCGGCGATCTGCGTTTGACGCTGAAAAAAGCGCTCGACTTCGGCGTAAGTGTCGAAATAGTCGGGCTCTTCGATCAGGTCGCTGGGCTGCAAGGCCACGCGCTGCCCGCCCGCGCTGATCGACAGCAAGCGCGAGCCTTGAGCGATGGCGGCGGCGGGGCCGTTGCGAGCGACATGCAGCACCTCGATGCCCGGGCTGTACGCATCGGCGCGGGATGACAGGGTGAGCCCCAGCCAGGGTTGATTGAGGGCGATGTACAGCGCCATGGTGACCCCCGCGAGGGTCAGCAGCAAGGCCGCCATCAAAATGCGGGCGGAACGGGTTTGCGGCATCTGCATGATGGGCGGATTGTCGCCCACCGCGCGCCCGCGGCGTCAATCGGGGCGGGATCGTGTGACGGCGGCTTCGAGCGCGGAGATGAAGCGCGCGGCCACATCGCAGCCGGATTGCTGGGTGATTTCCTGAAAGCAGGTCGGGCTGGTGACGTTGATCTCGGTGAGCTTGTCGCCAATGATGTCGATGCCCACCAGCAGCAGACCGCGCGCGGCCAGCACCGGCCCCAGCGCGCGGGCGATGGCCCAGTCGGTCTCTGAGAGCGGCTGCGCCACGCCCAATCCGCCAGCGGCCAGATTGCCGCGTGTCTCGCCGCCTTGCGGAATGCGCGCCAGGCAATAGGGCACGGGCTCGCCGTCGATGATCAGCACCCGCTTGTCGCCCTGCGCAATGGCGGGCACGAAGCGCTGCGCCATCACGGTGGTGGCACCAAAGGCGGTGAGGGTTTCGATCACCACGTTGAGGTTGGGATCGGGGCTGCCATCGGCCTGCTGCCGCAGGCGAAAGATGCCCGTGCCGCCCATGCCGTCGAGCGGCTTGAGAATCACGTCGCCATGCTCGCCGTAGAACGCCTTGATTTCGGCCGCACGGCGGCTGACCAGGGTGGGGGTGATGAACTGTGGAAACTCCAGAATGGCGAGCTTTTCCGGGTGGTCGCGCAGCGCCCGGGGGCTGTTGAACACGGCCGCACCTTCGCGCTCGGCTTGCTGCAGCAGATGGGTGGCGTAGAAATATTCGCTGTCGAAGGGAGGGTCTTTGCGCATGAGTACCGCATCCACCTCGCGCAAGGCCAGCGGGCGCTGGTCGAGCACGCGGTACCAGTCGTGCCCCGACGTGGCCCCGGTGAGTTCGATGCGGCGGCAGACGGCCGTCACCGGCGCTGCAATCGCCTCCTCCCCACCCGTCGCAAGGGTGGGTGTGGAGGAGTTCCCTCCCCTCCAGTGCAGATCGGCGGCTTCGCATACCCAGAGCACATGGCCGCGCGCCTGCGCCTCGCGCATCATGGCGAAGGTGGTGTCCTTGTAAATCTTGAAGGACGCGATCGGGTCGGCGATGAACAGCAGTTGCATGATGTTGTCGGGCCGAGGCTCAGCCCAGCTCGGTCTCGGGGTCGGTGCGCTCCAGCTCGTAGCTGGCGGCCACCATGGCCAGCCGGGCGATCACGCCGTACATATAGAAGCGGTTCGGCCCGTTGGTGCCGGGGGCGGCTTCCGGGTGGGTGACGTTGAACTGTTCCTCGAATGCCAGCGGCACGAAGTGCATGCCGGGGGCGTTGAGGTTCTCATCCGGCCCGCGGTCGGCGTGCACGCGGTAGAACCCGCCCACCACATAGCGATCCATCATATAGACCACCGGCTCGCACACGGCCTCTTGAAGCCGCTCGACGCTGGGCACGCCTTCCTGAATCAGCACTTCGCTGACTTCCATCCCTTCCTTGACCACGCTCATTTTGTTGCGGGTCTTGCGGTTGAGGTCTTTCACCTCGCTGGGGTCGCGCACGGTCATCACGCCCATGCCGTAGGTGCCCGCGTCGGCCTTGACGATGACAAAGGGCTTCTCCTGAATGCCGTATTCCTTGTACTTCTTGCGCACCTTGGCCAGCACGCTGTCGACCGCTTCGGCCAGACAGTCTTCGCCGTGGCGCTCGTGGAAGTTGACCTTGCCGCACTGGGCGAAGTAGGGGTTGAGCATCCACGGATCGACGCCGATGAGCTTGGCGAATTTTTTCGCCACATCGTCATACGCGTGGAAGTGCTTGGACTTGCGCCGCACGGCCCAGCCGGCATGCAGCGGTGGCAGCAGGTATTGCTCATGCAGACCCTGCAGGATGGGCGGGATGCCGCCCGACAGATCGTTGTTGAGCAGGATGGTGCAGGGGTCGAAGTCTTTCAGCCCGAGGCGCAGTTTGTTGCGGATCAGCGGCTCCACCACCAGCTCGCCGCCCGACGGCAGCTTGAGGTGCATGGGTTCGGTGACCGTCTCGTCGAGCGACCCGAGACGCACATTCAGCCCGGCCTGGCGGAAGATGCGCATCAGGGTGTGGACGTTTTCGAGGTAGAAGGTGTTGCGGGTGTGGTTCTCGGGAATCACCAGCAGGTTCTTGGCCTCCGGGCAGATTTTCTCGATGGCGGCCATGGCGGCCTGCACCGCCAGCGGCATCATCTCCGGGGAGAGATTGTTGAAGCCGCCGGGATAGAGATTGGTGTCGACCGGCGCGAGCTTGAAGCCGGCGTTGCGCAGATCGACCGAGCTGTAGAACGGCGGGGTGTGCTCCATCCATTCGAGGCGGAACCAGCGCTCGATGGAGGGCTGCGCCTCCAGGATGCGCTGTTCGAGTTCGAGGACGGGATCGCCCGAGGAGGTGATGAGATGCGGGATCATTGTTCTGTTTGCAAAAGCGGGGACAGCCCCGATTCTTGCAGACGCAGCGCAAACGCGCTGAGCTCCCGCATCTGCCCCGGTTCAGGCGCCGTTCGTCATCCAGCCCCAGCGCTGAAAAATCGCCGCGCCTTGCGGGCTCTGCAAAAAGGCGATGAACTGCTGCGAGGCGGGCAGCTGTTTGCCGCGTGTGGTCGGGGCGATGCCGGTGTCGCGGTAGATGCGGTAAGGCTCTTCCACCGCCACCTGTTCGGCCAGCTTGGGGTTGGAGACCTGCCAGATATTCCAGATCAGCCAGGCGTCGATATCGGGCTGGTCGATCCAGGCCTGGCGGGCCAGCGCGCTGTTGGCTGGATAGGCGACGATGTTCTTGCGCAGCGCGCGCACGGTGCGGATGTCGCCCAGGCGACCGGCGGCGTCTTCCCAGACCCCGTTCTGTCCGGCGCCGTTGACCACGAGCACCTTGATGCCGGGCTTGAGCAGATCGGTGAAGCCGGTGATGTGCTTGGGGTTGCCCGGGCGCACCAGAATGGAGAGCGGCCGCAGGTAGAGCGCAGTGACGTCGGCACTGTCGAGCTGGCCGTTCATGGCGGTGACGAAGTCGCTCATCATGGTTTCCGATCCGGAATAGATCAGGTCGGCGTTGGCCCGGGCGGCGTCGATCCACTTCGGGGTGGGGCCGGCGGTGACTTCGACCTTGATGCCCGTGGCTTTCTCGAAGGCCGTGGCCGCTTCCTTCATGGCGGGCGCCGGGCCGCCCGGGCCGTACACCTTGAGCGACGGGGCGTTGTCCGCCAGGGCCAGCGGCGTGGCCGAGGCCAGCAGCAGACCAGCGCCCAGCAGGCTGGTGCGCAGCAGGGCGCGGCGTCCGGCGTCGGGGGCTTGGGTAGCGGACGGGTTGGGTGAGGTGGGTTGGGTCATGAGCACTCCTGAACGTTGAAAAAAAATCCGGTCGATCGACGCCAGAGCGTCGGTCTGCAGGGCGAGGGGAATTGAAAGCTGCGTCGCGATGTCAGGCTTGCGGCGCGGCTGTGGAGCCCGGCAGGGCGGATGGATCGTCGGCGGTGTAGCGCTGATAAAGCACGCGCGCCGCGTCGAGCAATTGGGCGCGGGGCAGATCGCCGGTCAGCGCGTAGCCCCATTGGCGATCCACCCAATAGAAGGTAGACGCCGGTTTTCCGGGCACGATGCGAAATGAAATCTCGGCGGTGGGTTTGGCCATGCCGCGCAGATAGACCGTGACGCGGTGGCCTTGCGCGTCCTGGTACATGAGCTGTGCGGCGGGTTTGCCCGGCATGCCGGGCAGCAGGCGGCCGCCCATGAGCACTAGGCCGCCGGGCAGGGTGTCGGGGGCCACGATGGGACGCTGCAAGCGGCGCGACAGCCAGGTGGTCAGATCGCTGCCTTCGCGTACTTCCACCGGGCGGCGCGCGTCCGGGGTGTAGACGGCGTAGGCGAGTTCGGCCTGATGCACGAAGTGCTGCATGCCTTCGTTCTGCGCGGTGACCACGGGGCCGTTTTGCTGCAGCGCCTCCCGGGTGGCGAGGCTGCCGGCCGCCGCTCCCACGCCGATCCACAACGCCACGACTGCCGCGCGTGCCCAGGGGCGCGCAGGCGGCGCGAGAGGCTGCAACAGGCGCGCAGGCACCGGTTCGTCAAGCATGGGAGCGAGTGCCTCGCGCAGCGCCAGGTTCTGCGCCTGCAGGGCGGCGATTTCCGCGCTCACGGAGCTTCGCGCGCCGTGCGGTGGCGCATCGCCATTCAGGGCCAGCCGGGCTTCGTATTCCAGGTAGCGCTCGACCTCGGCGCTGCGGGCTGCGTCGAGCTGGCCGTCGGCGTAGGCCATGAGGGTGTCGCGGTCGGGGCGTTGCGGATTCATCCCACACTCCTTTGCCCATCGATGACGCGCAGGGCAGGGCGCTGCGCTCCTTCACCGTTGGTGAGTTGCCAGAGCTGGCTGCGGGCGCGCGACAGGCGCGACATCACCGTGCCGGTGGGCACGCCGAGCGCTTTGGCCGCCTCCGTATAGCTGAGCCCTTCCACGGCCACCAGCAGCAACACCTCGCGCAAGGGCACGCTCAGGCGCTGGAGGGCGGCCAGCAGTTCGAGGGCTTCGAAGTGAAGCTCCTGTGTTGCGGCTTGCACTGGATGGGCGGCGTCTGGCAGATCGTCCAGGGACTCCGTGGCCTGCGCATTGCGCACGGCGCAGTGATCGACGAACAGGTTGTGCATGATGGAGAACAGCCAGGGCCGCACACTGCCCACCCCGCGCCAGAGCCCCCATTTGTTGACGGCGCGCTCCAGCGTGTCCTGCACCAGATCGTCGGCGTCGGCCATGCGTCCGGCGTGGAGCACGCGGGCATAGCGCCGCAGGTGCGGGATCTGCTCGGTCAGCAGCTGGTGGCGGTCGGCCATGGCGGGGCGGGTTTGAGGGCGGGCGGACCGTGGGTGGAATCAGTATCCGCCTTTGCTGGCGAGCTTGGGGTCGATCTGCCAGATTTCATCGACCAGCTTGCCGCTGCGATAGGTGAGCACATAGCGCACGGGAATGGCGGTCTTGCCCTTGAACACGACATCGGCAGTCACCGTGGCGCCGTTGGGATTGGCGGCCTCCTGCAGATGGTCGATTGTCGCGGTGAGCGGGCCGTTGGCCTTGGTGAACTTGGTCCAGGTGGTCTTGATGGTGTCGGCTGAGGCGTAGCGGCCATCCAGCGGGCCGCCGACCCATTCGAGCACGGCGTCCGGGCCGTAGCTGGCGGTGATGGCGTCCACGTTGCCTGCGGCAATTGCCTCGATGTGCGCGCGGGCGGCCTCGACGGGGGTGTCGGCGTAGGCCGACGGCGCGATCCAGAGCGCCGAGAGGGCCAGTGCCGCGGCGGCGAGGGTGGGGGTCAGTCGAGTGGCGGTTTTCATCATCAGCTCCGTTTGGGGTAGGGATGCTGCATAGACGGCCCGGAGCAACGATTATTCCCTGGACGAAAAAAACCGCCCCGGTTTGGGGGCGGTTGGAACATCCCGGGGAGGGGATGAGGAGACGCCTTCCGATCTGGCAGCACTCCTGCTGCCAAACCGTCCGGAGGAAAAAACCCCGTTACAGCACTTGCTCGCCGTGAAGACTGATGTCCAGACCTTCGCGTTCCTGCTCTTCGGTGACGCGCAGGCCGATGACCATGTCGATGACTTTGAGGATGATGAAGGTGACGATGGCGTCGTAGACGATGGTGAAGCCCACGCCCTTGGCCTGGATCAGGATCTGGGCCATATTGCCTTCCAGGGCGCCGGCGGTGCCGCCGATGGCCTTGACCGCGAACACGCCGGTGAGCATGGCGCCGACGATGCCGCCGATGGCATGCACGCCGAAGGCGTCGAGCGAGTCGTCATAGCCGATCATTTCCTTCATGTAGACCGCAGTCCAGAAGCACACCACGCCAGCGATCAGGCCGATGGCCAGCGCGCCGCCAGGGCCGACAAAGCCGGACGCCGGGGTGATGGCCACCAGGCCGGCAACCGCGCCGGAGGTGATGCCCAGGATGGTGGGTTTGCCGCGGGCAATCCACTCAGCGAACATCCAACCCAGTGCGGCAGCAGCGGTAGCGATCTGCGTGGCAGCCATGGCCATGCCGGCACGGTCGCTGGCAGCTACTGCGGAACCAGCGTTGAAGCCGAACCAGCCCACCCACAGCAGCGAGGCGCCAATCATGGTCAGGATCAGGTTGTGCGGCGGCATGGCTTCCTTGCCGTAGCCCACGCGCTTGCCCATCACCAGCGCAGCCACCAGACCGGCGATACCGGCGTTGATGTGCACCACGGTGCCGCCAGCGTAGTCAAGCACGCCGTCGCCGCCGAGGAAGCCGCCACCCCACACCATGTGAGCGATCGGGGCGTACACGGCCAGCAGCCAGATGCCCATGAACCACAGCAGGGCCGAGAACTTCATGCGGTCTGCAAACGATCCAACGATCAGCGCCGGGGTGATGATGGCGAAGGTCATCTGGAAGGTCATATAGGTCGACTCAGGAATGGTCGGCGCCAACGGGTTGGCCGAATCCAGGCCCATGCCGCCCAGGAAGAACCGGCTCAATCCGCCGATGAACCCGTTGCCCGGCGTGAAAGCCAGGCTGTAGCCGATGATCATCCACAGCACGGTCACCAGACAGGTGATGGCGAAGCTCTGCATCAGCGTGGCGAGCACGTTTTTCTTGCGCACCATGCCGCCATAGAACAGCGCCAGACCGGGAATGGTCATCATCAGCACCAGCGCGGTGGAGGTCAGCATCCAGGCGTTGTCGCCGGAGTTAATGAAGGCGGCCGGATTGGAGGCTGCAGCGGCCGGGGCGGTCTGCGCCCAGGCGCTGCCCATGCCGAGCAGCATCGCGCCGAGCGCTGCGGGAATTGCGAGACTTTTTTTCATGTCAGATTCCTCGTGGAGGGAGTCACAGGCAGGGTCAAAGGGCGTCGCCACCGGTCTCACCGGTGCGGATGCGAACGACCTGTTCGAGCGCAGAGACGAAGATCTTGCCATCGCCGATCTTGCCCGTGCGGGCTGCGGTTTCAATCGCTTCGATGGTGCGTTCGACCAGGGCTTCCGGCACGGCCGCCTCGATCTTCACCTTGGGCAGAAAATCGACCACGTATTCCGCGCCGCGGTACAGCTCGGTGTGGCCCTTCTGCCGACCGAAACCCTTGACTTCGGTGACGGTGATGCCCGTCACCCCGATGCCCGACAAGGACTCGCGCACCTCGTCGAGCTTGAACGGCTTGATGATGGCCGTGATCATTTTCATGTGTGGCTCCTTCAGAGGGCCCGTAGGCCCGTGGGATCAGAACGAGTAAACGGCCATCAACTCAAGCGAGCTTTGCTTGGTCGTGGGGGAGCCGTCTTTTTTGGTGAAGATCGCGGTGTCGGACTTGTCTTGGCGCACTTCGGCGGACAGCTTGACGTTTTTCATCGGCGTGTAGTTCACCGCCAGAGTCAGCTCCTTGAGCTTGTTGGCGGTGCCGTTGGTTCCGGAGACCATGCCGTCCTTGTCATCGACGTATTCGCCGCGCGTTGCCACGCCCCATTCGCTCGTCAACGCGTAGGTGGCATACAGCGCCAGGCCGTTGGACTTGCCGGTACCGGTGCCGCCGCTGGCCAGAGGCACGTCGTCCTTGGAAAGCAGATCGACGTTGGCGCCCAGGGTCAGCGCGCTGTTGACGTTGAAGGTGCCAACGAGGTCGAGCAGTTGCAGCACGCCATTGGTCGAGCCGCCGAACAGCGGCGACTGGCCGCGGTAGTAGTCCGCCATGTAGGAGAACATGGAGTTCGGGCTGCCACTTGCGCCCAGTTCAATCGTCTTGGACGTGTTGCTCGGCTGAGGGCTGACCCAGCCGTTGTTCACGCCGCCAATCAGGGTCAGCGCAGGCGACACGGCGTAGCTGGCGCGCACGCCGGTGAGCGAGCCGGGTTCCATGTCCCAGAACAGAATGCTGCGCGACACCGTGGCGTTGCCCATTGGGTTGGTGACTTCAAAGCCGGCCAGCGAGCCGAACTTGCCGCCCATCAGGGTGAGTCCGCCGGTGGCATATTGCACGAAGGCGTTGTTCAGGTAAAACGAGTTGCTGCCGTTCAGTGCCTTGGCGTCGTTGCCGCCGAGCACGGTGACTTGGCCACCGAAACCTGAGCTGGGCAGGTAAGCCACAGTTGCGGCGGCGCCGTTGGCATTGAAGCCATTGGGCTTGGTGTCATAGGCGCGCAGCAGGGTCGACGAGGTGTCGAAGTAGTCGTAAGTACCGTAGACATAGCCGGTAATGCTCAGGCCAGGGGTTGCGGCGAGCACCGCACCCAAGCTGGGAGCGGCAGGCGCTGCGGGGGCGGGGGTGGTTTGTGCCGATGCTGCGCCCGCGTAGCTGGCCAGAACTGCGGCGACGGCCGCGGCGATTGCGATTTTGTTCATCCAAGTTTCTCCTGTGCGTGCTGCCGGGCAAGACGCCCACCATCAAATGCCAGGGAGCATCTGCAGCTTTCGTGCCAGGTCTGTGAGGCGATGTCACATCGTTGTTACTTGTTTGGCGTCCACGGAGAACGGAATTCATGCACCGGTTCAGTGCGGCCGGGAGAATTGGCGCCGCATTGGTGCATTCGGTGGCCGGTCAATCCTTGGCGAGACGCAAGAACGCAATAGCCTGCCGCATGCCGGGCGGGGGAAATCGGTCACAATGCGCACCAGGAGTCATTTCAGGAGTTTTGCCATGAACGACAGCTTTCGCCAACGCAATACCGCGTTTTTCGACCAGATCGGCCGCTTGATCGAACAGTCGCCGCTGCACGATGCGCAGCGCAATTTGCGCGCACTGGCGCATTCCGCCGCGGGGCGGCTCGACTTGGTGACGCGCGACGAGTTCGACGCCACCCAGCGCATGCTGCTGGCCGCGCGCCAGCAGATCGATACCCTCGAAGCTCAGGTGCGCGAACTGCAAGCCCGGCTGGACAACGGGTCGCAGAGCGCGCCCGCGTCGCCCGAAGACGCCTGGCGCTGACCCGCGCCCATGTCGCTGGCGCAAGTCGCCAGCCGGGCGCTGCTGGGCATGGAGGCGCCGCCGGTCACGGTGGAGGTGCATCTTTCGCCCGGCTTGCCCGGCTTCACCATCGTCGGGCTGCCCGAGGCCGAGGTGCGCGAGGCACGCGACCGCGTGCGCAGCGCGCTCATCAATAGCGGGCTGGGTTTTCCGTCGAACAAGCGCATCGTCGTCAACCTGGCACCGGCCGATCTGCCCAAGGAGTCCGGCCGCTTCGATCTGCCCATTGCCATCGGGCTGCTGGCAGCGCAGGGGCTCATCCCGGCGCAGCGTCTGCAAGGGCATACTTTCGCAGGAGAGTTGTCGCTCACCGGGGCGTTGCGCCCTACGCGGGGAGCGCTGGCCATGGCATGTGCGCTTGGGGCGCAAGGGGACGACGAGGCGGCTGAGCCTCGGCTGGTTTTGCCTCAAACCAGTGCTGAAGAGGCGGCTTTGGCGCAAGCCGCGGCTGTTTTTGGTGCGCGTGATCTGCAGGAGGTGGTGGCCTACCTGCTCGAACAGGACGGCGCCGCGCAGCCGGTCACATCTGCCAAGGTTGAGGTTGCACCTGCCGACGCGCCCGACATGGCCGAAGTGCGCGGCCACAGCGCGGCGAAACGCGCGCTGGAAATCGCCGCAGCCGGGGGACATCATGTGCTGATGGTGGGGCCGCCGGGCAGCGGCAAGTCCATGCTGGCGCAACGTTTTGCCAGCTTGCTGCCGCCCTTGACCCGCGCGCAGGCGCTGGAGAGCGCGACGGTGCTCAGTCTGGTGGGACGCTTCGATCCGACGCAATGGGGGCGCCGTTTTGTGCGCAGCCCGCACCACACCGCGTCGGCGGTGGCGCTGGTGGGCGGCGGCGCGGGAGCCATCCGGCCCGGCGAAATCAGTCTGGCCACGCAGAATGTTCTTTTCCTCGACGAACTCCCCGAATTTGACCGCGCCGTGCTGGAGAGCCTGCGCGAACCACTGGAGACCGGGCGTATTCATATTTCCCGCGCGGCGCGGCAGGCCGAGTTTCCGGCGCGGTTTCAGCTCATCGCGGCGATGAATCCCTGTCCCTGCGGCTATTTGGGGCATGCCACCAGGGCCTGCCGCTGTACGCCCGACCAGGTGTCGCGGTATCAGGGGCGTATCTCCGGCCCCTTGCTCGACCGCATCGACATTCAGGTCGAAGTCGGCGCCATTGCGCCTGACGCGCTGCTGCAGTTGCCGCAAGGCGAAACCAGCGCACAGATCGCCGCTCGTGTGGCCATAGCCGCTGATCGGCAGCAGTCGCGGCAAGGGGCACTCAATGCCCAGTTACAGGGCGCTGAACTCGATGAGCACTGCGCCCTCGACACCGCCGGCAGCGCGTTTCTGAGCCAGGCCATCACCCGGCTGGGGTGGTCTTCGCGTGCGGCGCATCGGGTACTGCGGCTGGCGCGCACCATCGCCGATCTGGCCGGTTCGCAGCGCATCGGTTTGCCCCATCTGGCCGAGGCCATGCAGTTGCGCCGCGCCTTGGCATCGGAGTGATCTGAGCACAAAAAAAAGCCAGGTGCTTTGCGCACCTGGCTGGAAATGCCCGGATCGGGGGGAGAGTCTGTAGAGCAGACTACCGGGCAACTTGGAGGGCCACAGGATCGAGCATGAACTCAAGCCACGTAGCACCAGTTCTGTTCAGGAAAAAAGCAAAAAGTTCAGCCCATTTTGTAACGCTCTATCTTTCCCGTCAATCATCCGCGAACAGTGTGGCGGCCCCCCGTAAACAGGCGGTGTTTGGCCGTTAAGAAATAGCGTGGGCAAGACCCTATTGAATCGGGTTGAGTCCGCCGTCGGCGCCAATCTGCACACGCTGCCCCACGGGCGGGGCGACCTTGAGCTGCATCGTCTGTACCTGACCGTTGTCCAGGCGGACTTGCACGTTGTAGACGGTCTGCGCATCCACCCGTTTGGCGATTTCGTTGCCCGCGAGGCCGCCGCCGATCGCGCCAGCCACGGTGGCTAGCTTGCGTCCGTCACCGCCGCCGACCTGATTGCCCAGGATGCCGCCGATGAGTCCCCCGGCGATCACGCCCACCGGGTTGGTCTGCTGCGACTGCACCTGCACCGGCGTGACCGCTGTCACCGTGCCGCAGTTATTGCAGACGGGCTGTTGCGGTGCGGCCGGAACGGGCGCGGTTTGCGGTGCAACTTGTTGAGGAGCGAACTGTTGCGGCGCGAAGGTCTGCGGCGCGGCCGTCTGTTGTGCCACGCGGGAGGGTTGCGGGGCGACTATGGGCTGTTTGACCACAGGCTGGGGCGCGGGCGCCTGGGCCGATTCGGCGGCGGACCTTGGGGCGAGGCCTGTTGCCACGACCGGCGCGCTGGCCGGTTGCGACGCAGCGGTCGGTGACTTGATAGGTGCGGCTACCGCTGAGGCTGCGGCGACTTCGGGCTTGCTGCCCGAGCCATCGCTGAGCTTGTAAAGCACCGCGGCCAGCAAGGCCACGATGACGGCGCCCATGACGAAAACCGCGATCCAGACGCCTTTTCCCGCCGTGGCTGGCCCTTGCGGAGGAATGGATGACATATTGCTCTCCCGTGATTCCGATGAAATGTATGCGTGGTTAACGCAACAGACCGCCTATTTGACGACAGCCGCCAACGACAGCCGCCCGCAGCGCTGCACATCAGTGGCCGCTGGCCTCCAGCGCCTGATCTAGGTCGGCGATCAGGTCTTGCTGATTCTCGATGCCGATGGACAGCCGCACCATGTCCTCGCTCACCCCGGCAGCAGCCAGTTCCTGCGCGTTGAGCTGGCGATGCGTGGTCGTGGCCGGATGGCAGGCCAGCGACTTGCAGTCGCCGATGTTGACCAGCCGAATGAACAGCTTGAGCGCATCCTGAAAGCGCGCCCCAGCCTCGCGACCGCCTTTGAGCCCGAAGCTCAGGATGCCCGAGGCACGGCCCTGCATCAAGCGCTGGGCGACGTCGTGATCGGGATGGTCGACCAGCCCGGCGTAGCGCACCCAGGCCACGCGCGGATGCTTTTGCAGGTGCGTAGCGATGTGCAGTGCGTTGGCGCAGATGCGGTCCATGCGCAGCGGCAGCGTTTCGATGCCCTGCAGAATGAGAAAGGCGTTGAGCGGAGACAGCGCCGCCCCCATATTGCGCAGCGGCACCACGCGGGCGCGGGCGATGAACGCGGCGGCGCCGAACTGCGCTGTGTAGCTCACGCCGTGATAGCTCACATCGGGCTCGACCAGCAGCTTGAAGCGGTCGGCGTGCGCGGCCCAGTCGAACTTGCCGGAGTCGACGATGGCTCCGCCCATGCTGTTGCCGTGGCCGCCGAGGTATTTGGTCAGCGCGTGCACCACGATGTCGGCGCCGTGCTCGAACGGACGGCAGAGGTAGGGCGAGGGCACGGTGTTGTCCACGATCAGCGGCACGCCATGGGCGTGCGCCACCGCGGCGAGCGCGCCGATGTCGGTGACGTTGCCCAGCGGATTGCCGATGGTTTCGCAAAACACCGCGCGGGTGCGGGCGTCGATCAGCCGGGCGAAGGCATCTGGGTCGCGCGGGTCGGCGAAGCGCACCTCCAGCCCTTGCCGCGGGAAGGTGTGGGCGAACAGGTTGTAGGTGCCGCCATACAAACGGCTGCTGGAGACGATGTTGTCGCCCGCCTCGGCCAGGGTTTGAATCGCCGCGGTGATGGCGGCCATGCCCGAGGCCACCGTCAGCGCCGCCATGCCGCCTTCGAGCGCTGCGACGCGCTTTTCCAGCACGTCGTTGGTCGGATTCATCATACGGGTGTAGATATTGCCCGCGACCTTCAGGTCGAACAGATCGGCGCCGTGCTGGGTGTCGTCGAAGGCGTACGACACCGTCTGGTAAATGGGTACGGCCACAGAGCGGGTCACGGGATCGGGGCTGTAGCCGGCGTGGACGGCCAGGGTTTCGAATTTCATGGGGAGGTCTCCGGTCGATATGGGTCAAAGCCCAATGTGGGTCAAAGCCTAATGGGCATTTGACGCAAATCCAAGGATCGAATCGTTTGAAGCTTATGCCTCTTGATCTGCAGCGACGCGAGGACTCAAGGCCGCCTGCTTGCGCTGCTGCGTCTGGAAGTAGGCCGATGGCGTGGTGCCCAGCGCCTGGCGGAAGGTCTTGATGAAGGCGCTCACACTGTCATACCCCAGAGACAGCGCCACATCCTTCACCGCCCGGCCCGTGGCCAGCCATTCCAGCGCCTGGGTCAGCCGCGCCCATTGCCGCCATTGGGCGAAGCTCATGCCGGTTTCCAGCACGAATTTCCGGCTCAGCGAGCGGGCGCTGATGTCGGCCCAGCGCGCCCATTGCTCCAGGGTGCGCGGGCTGGCGATATTGCCCAGCAGGGCGCGGGCGATGCTCAGCAACCGGGCGTCCTGCGGCCAGGGTAGTTGCAGCGGGCGGGCGGGCGACTGGCGTAATTCATCGAGCAGCACCAGCAGCAGACGCATGCGGGTGAGATCGAGCGGGGCGTCGTGCGGCCAGCTCAGCGCCTTTTGCAGCACCAGCGCCACCAGCGGGTTCACCGGGTAGCTCGTCGGTTCGGCCGGCAGATCGCCGCAGAACTGCGGCGTGAGAAAGGCGCCGAAACCCGCGGTCGGCCCGTAAGACTGCACCGCGTGCCCCACGCCGGGCGGCATCCAGCCGATGGTCTGCGAGGGGGAAAGCTGGCGACCCTGCGCGGTTTCCACAATGACCAGACCCTCGGTGAGCAGAAACAGTGTGCCGCGGGCGTGGCAATGGGTCTGCGGGTCCATGGCGAGCTGATTGCGCACATTCACCGCGATCAGCTCGGCGCCGCCCAGGTGATTGATGCGGTCGAGCAACTCGGCCTTGCTGCATTCACCATCAGTGGACGTCGGCGCGGTGCGGGGCATCGTGGCGTTTGTGTGGCGCATTTGTGTGGCGTGTTTGGGATATTCATTGGCATACTAAAGCAACCCGGCCATATCGTCCTCCCCTAGCATCCGCCTCGTTCGTCCCATGCAATCGGGGGAGCGCGCCCGGCAGGAATCGCAAGCGCATCCTAGAATCAGTCGGCTTTTGATCCGCAGCGCCCTGCTCCCGGGCGCATCGCGCGGTGAAAATCGTCAGGTTTTTCTCCCCCATTGCCTTCCGCCTCTCCGGACCGCCTTATGCAGAATTTGCCCGCGACCCCTCGCGTTTTATGGATTGCCCTTGGCGCCGCCCTGCTTGGCGGCTGCACGACGGTCGGCCCCGATTTCCATACGCCCAGGGCGCCCTCGGTTCAGCAGTACACCCGCGAGGCCTTGCCCGCGCAGACCGCATCGGCCCCTGGCACGCTGGGTGGGGCGCAGCGTTTTCAGACGGTCGAGCGCATCGCACCTGACTGGTGGCGGGTGTATGGCTCTTCCCGCCTCGATAGCTTGGTGGACGCGGCGCAGCGCAGCAGCCCGACGCTGGCCGCCGCCGAAGCCACCCTGCGCCAGGCGCAGCAGACTTACCAGGCGCAGGCCGGTTCCACGCTCTATCCCACGGTCAATGGCAAGCTCGGCGCCAACCGCAATCAGACCAATGCGGCGTCTGTCGGACAGAGCAGCAGCGCCACAAACATTTTCAACCTCTACAACGCCAGCATTGCGGTCAACTACAACTTCGACCTGTTCGGCGGCAACCGCCGCGCGCTCGAAGCCCTGGCCGCGCAGGCCGACTATCAGCAGTACCAGCTCCAGGGGGCCAAGCTGACCCTGGCGGCCAATGTGGTCACGGCGGCGTTCACCCAGGCTCAGCTTGGGGCGCAGATCGACGCCACCGAGACCATCCTCAAGGCGCAGCAAAACCAGCTCGATATCGCCCGCAAACGCTTCGCCCTCGGCGCGGCGGCCCGCACCGATGTGCTGACGCTAGAAACTCAGGTGGAGCAGACGCGCGCCAGCGTGCCGCCGCTGCGCAACAAGCTCGAGCAGACCGATCATCTGCTGGCCGTGTTGCTCGGCCAGGCGCCGGGCGCGGCCGATATTCCTCGGTTCACCCTGGCCGACTTCACCTTGCCGCAAACGCTGCCCGTCGTCGTGCCGTCCGCGCTGGTGCAGCAGCGTCCGGACGTCCAGGCCAGCCAGGCGCTGTTGCACGCGGCCACGGCGCAGTACGGCGTGGCAGTCTCCAACCTTTATCCGCAGATCAATCTCAGCGCCAGTCTGGGCACGCAGGCGCTCACGATGGGCGCCTTGTTCGGCCCGGGCTCGGCGGTTTGGTCGCTGGCCGGCAGTCTGGCTCAGCCCCTATTCAATGCCGGTTTGAAGGCCGGTGCAAACGCGGCTGAAGCCAGCCTGCAAGCGGCCGGAGCCAACTATCAACAGACCGTGCTGCAAGCCCTGCGCAATGTGGCCGATGCCCTGCGCGCGCTCGACAACGACGCGCAGACGCTGCAGGCGCAGGCCGCAGCCGATACGGCAGCGCAAGAGTCGCTCAAGCTCGTCGATCAGCAATACCTGCTGGGCGCCGCCAGCTATCTGCAGTTGCTCACCGCGCAGCAGCAGGCGCAGCAAACCCGCATCGGCCTGATCTCGGCCCAGGCGCAGCGTCTGGCCGACAGCGCGGCGCTCTATCAGGCCATGGGCGGCGGTGTGCTGGATGAGCAGAGCGCCCCAGTCGCCGCTGCGTCGGCCAGCAAGTAAGCCCTCAATATTCCCTCGGCATTCCCGATCAGCCCCCCTACAAAAGCCAGTACACGGAGTTCACAGATGACCAAAGGCACCACCAAGCGCATGATCATCATGCTCATCATCGCCGCCGTCCTGATTGGGGGGATGGTGTGGTTCCAGCACTTCAAGAGCACCATGATTGCCAAGGCGATCAAGGGCATGTCCAACCCGCCGCAGACGGTTTCGACCATCGTGGCGCAGGAGTCATCCTGGCAGCCCACGGTCGAGGCGCTCGGTAATTTGCGCGCCAGCCAGCAGGCCTCGCTCAGTCCGCAGATCGCAGGAGTGGTCACCGCCATTCATTTCCGCTCTGGCGAGAAAGTGCGCGCAGGCCAAGTGCTGGCGCAGATCAACGACGCCCCGCAGCGCGCCCAACTCGCGCAGCTGCAGGCGCAGGTCGGACAGTTGCAGGCGCAGCTCAATCTGGCGCAAATCACTCTGGCGCGAGACGAAGCGCAGCTCAAGGTGCAGGCCATCAGCCAGGCCGTGGTTGACACCGATCGTGCCAATGTGACCAGCGTGCAGGCCCAACTCAAGGCGCTGGCCGAGCAGATCAACGCACAAAAGGCGGTGCTGGCGCAGGCCACTGTCACCGCGCCGTTCACGGGCGTGCTGGGCATTCGGCAGGTCAACCTCGGCCAATATCTGGCGCCGGGCACGGCGGTGGTCACGCTGCAGGCGCTCGATCCGATGGACATCGACTTCACCGTGCCGCAGAACCAGATCGATCTGGTGCATGTGGGCATGAAGGCGGAGCTCACTACCAACGCGGCGCCCGGCAAAACCTTCGAAGCCAAGGTCATCGCGGTCGAGCCGCAGATCAACACGGCCACGCGCAACCTCACGGTGCGCGCCCGCATTCCCAACCCCAAGGGCGAGTTGCTGCCCGGCGTGTTCGCCACGATACGACTGACCGACGGCGAGCCGCGCAACTACATCACCCTGCCTAACGCGGCCGTGGCCTACAACCCGTATGGCGCGACGGTCTTTCTGGTCAAGGACGAAGGCAAGGGCGCCGACGGCAAACCCAAGCTGGTGGCCGAGCAGCGCTTCATCACCACCGGGTTGACGCGCGGAGACCAGGTGGCCGTGCTCAGCGGGCTGAAGGCCGGTGACACCGTGGTGACCGCCGGGCAGCTCAAGCTGCGCAATGGCGTGCCGGTGCTGATCAACAACAGCGTGCAGCCGTCGGACAACCCCAACCCGCAAGTGCCCAATTCCTGAACCGGCTAGAGCGCGATGAACAAGAAATTCACAGACATCTTCATTGATCGTCCGGTACTGGCCATGGTGGTCAGCCTGGTGATTCTGGTGCTCGGCCTGCGCTCGGCGGGCTTGCTGCCGGTGCTGCAATATCCGTACACGCAGAACGCCGTGGTCACCGTCACCACCACCTACCCCGGCGCCGACGCCAATCTGGTGGCCAGTTTCATCACCACGCCGCTGGAAAACGCCATCGCGCAGGCCAACGGCATCGACTACATGACGTCGAGCAGCGTGCAGAGCAGCAGCACCATCACCGCCAACCTGCGGCTGAACTACGACCCCGACAAGGCGCTTACCGAGATCAATACCAAGGTGAACTCGGTGCTCAACCAGCTGCCCGCCGCGGCGCAGAAGCCGGTGCTCACCGTCTCCATCGGGCAGACCATTGACGCCATGTACATCGGCTTTTACAGCGATGTGCTCAAACCCAATCAGATCACCGACTACATCACCCGTTCGGTGCAGCCCAGGCTGCAGTCGGTCGACGGCGTGCAGACGGCGGAGATTCTGGGCGCCAAGAATTTCGCCCTGCGCGCCTGGCTCGACCCCAACAAACTCGCGGCCTACGGCCTGACTGCCGCCGATGTGTATTCGGCCCTGGCCGCCAACAACTATCTCTCGGCCACGGGCAATACCAAGGGCCAGATGGTGCAGATCAATGTGTCGGCCAACACCGATCTGAAGTCGCTCAGCGGCTTCCGCAATATGGTGGTGAAGACGGTTGACGGCCAGGTGGTGCGGCTCGATCAGGTGGCCAACGTCACCCTCGGCTCGGACGACTACGACAGCTCGGTGGCCTTCGATGGCAAGTCCTCGGTGTTTGTCGGCATTCAGGTGGCGCCCGGCGCCAATCTGCTCGACGTCGTGGCCCGCGTGCGCAAGGTCTTCCCCGATATTCAGCAGCAGTTGCCCGCCGGATTGAAGGGGCAGATCGTGTACGACTCGACCAAGTTCGTCACCTCCTCCATCGACGAGGTGATCAAGACGCTGGTCGAAGCCGTGCTCATTGTCACCGCCGTGGTGTTCATCTTCCTCGGTTCGCTGCGCTCGGTCATCATTCCGCTGGTGGCCATCCCGCTGTCGATCGTGGGCACCTTCACCATCATGCTGGCGCTGGGCTACTCGATCAACCTGCTCACCCTGCTATCCATCGTGCTGGCCATCGGACTGGTGGTGGACGACGCCATCATCGTGGTCGAGAACATCAGCCGCCACCTCGAAGAAGGCATGTCGCGGCATGACGCCGCCGTGCGGGCCGCGCGTGAACTGGCCAACCCCATCATCGCCATGACCATCGTGCTCGTGGCGGTGTATGTGCCCATCGGCTTCATGGGCGGCCTCACCGGTGCGCTGTTCACCGAGTTCGCCTTCACCCTGGTGGGCACCGTGGTGATCTCGGCCATCATCGCGCTGACGCTGTCGCCCATGATGTGCTCCAAGCTGCTCAAGGCGCCCGATCCGCAGAGCCATAGTTGGCAAGACAGGTTGGTGCTGTTCCTCGATCACAGCTTCGATCGGCTGCACAACCGCTACGAGCGCACCCTGCACGGCTCGCTCAACTTTCTGCCGGTGACGGCGGTGATGGCGGTCATCATTCTGGGCTCCATCTACTTCCTCTACTCCACCTCGATGTCGGAGCTGGCGCCGCAGGAAGATCAGGGCGTGCTCATCGCCATATCGTTCAACAGCCCGACGGCCACGCTCGATCAGCGCGCGCTCTATGCCAAGCAGGTCTATGACGTGTTCAAGACCTTCCCCGAAACCGACCATGTGTTCCAGCTCAACACCCCCAGTCAGGTGATCGGCGGCATGGTGCTCAAACCCTGGAACGAGCGCACCCGCACGGCCACGCAGATGCAGCCCGAGCTACAGCAAAAGCTCAATCACATCGCCGGCAGCCAGATCGCCGTGTTCCAGCCGCCGCCGCTGCCGGGCTCGCGCGGGCTGCCCATCCAGTTCGTCATCACCACCACCGAACCGGCGGACAAGCTCTATGACGTGTCGCAGAAATTCCTGCAAGACGCGCTGAAATCCGGCAAGTTCATCTTCCTGCAGTCTGACCTGCGCATCGACCTGCCGCAGACCCGCCTGCACATCGACCGCAATATGGCCGCGCAACTCGGCCTGACCATGCAGGACATCGGCTCGGCGATGTCGGCCATGCTCGGCGGCGGTTACGTCAACTTTTTCGAGCTCGACGGCCGCTCCTACAAGGTCATTCCGCAGGTCGCGCAAAAGTACCGCCTCAATGCCAGCCAGCTGCAGCACTACTACATCCGCACGGCCAGCGGGGCGATGGTGCCGCTGTCCACCGTGGTGCACCTGACCTCGAGCGTGCAGCCCGAAACCATCAACCACTTCCAGCAGCTCAACTCGGCCACCATTCAGGGCGTTTCCCTGCCCACCATCGCCCAGGGGCAGGCGCTGGACGATCTGGTGACCCTCGCCAAGCGCACCCTGCCGGTCGGCTATAGCTACGACTTCGCCGGGCCGTCGCGCCAGTTCGAGCAAGAGACAGGTGGGCTGGTGCTGACCTTCGGCTTCGCCATGATCATCATTTTCCTGGCGCTGTCGGCACAGTTCGAGAGCTTCCGCGATCCGGTCATCATTCTGGTGTCGGTGCCCATGGCGATCTCGGGCGCGCTGCTGTTCATCAACCTGGGCATCGGCCACGCCACCCTCAACATCTACACCGAGGTCGGGCTGGTGACGCTGATCGGCTTGATCTCCAAGCATGGCATTCTCATCGTCGAGTTCGCCAACAATCTGCAGCGTGAAGGGCGAAGTAAACGCGAAGCCATCGAACACGCCGCAGGCATGCGTCTGCGTCCGATTCTGATGACCACTGCCGCCATGGTGCTGGGCGTCATGCCGCTGATTTTCGCCAGCGGAGCGGGCGCGGTCAGCCGTTTCAACATGGGCCTGGTCATCGCCACCGGCCTGTCCATCGGCACCCTGTTCACGCTGTTCGTCGTGCCTGCGATGTACATGCTGCTCGGCGCCGACCACAGCCACGAGGCCCGCGCCCAGGCGTTGCGTGAAGCGGAGGCGAATGACCCGCTGGCGCATCCGCCCGGCGGCGGCGCCTCTACGGCGCACTGAGCATTATTGAAAAAACCGGCTTTTCGCCGGTTTTTTCTTGCATTCCCAATGGTCTCGCTCTGCCAGAAAAGTCTTTTTGGGGGGGCGACCATGATGCAGAGGAGCTCGTGTCACGTTCTCCTGCTGCCGCCTGTCATCTCGCGCATCGATCTGTGTGACTGACGCGCAAGACCGTGCGGCTAAAGCGGGCCGAGAACGGCGGCACAGTGCCAAAAGCGTTGCTGGACTCAGCCGTGGCAACTCGGTGCAACAACACGGTGCAGCAACGCGACTCAGACCTTGGCGGGCTCCAGCGCCTGTATCGCCACCGACTCCAACGGCCGACCGGCTCTGCGTTCCCAATCGGCCTTCTGGTCTTCACCCACCGCGCCGACATTGAAGTATTGCGCCTGCGGGTGGGCGAAATAAAAGCCGCTCACGCTGGCTGCGGGCATCATGGCCCAGCTCTCGGTCAGCGACATGCCGATGTCCTGCGCCTGCAGCGCGGCGAACATCTCCCCTTTCACCGAGTGTTCAGGGCAGGCGGGATAACCCGGCGCCGGGCGGATGCCCCGGTACTTCTCGGCGATCAACTCGGCGTTGCTCAGCGATTCTTCGGGCGCATAGGCCCAGAACTCGGTGCGCACGCGCTGGTGCATGCGCTCGGCCAATGCCTCGGCCAAGCGGTCCGCCAGCGACTTGAGCATGATGGCGGAATAGTCGTCGAGGTCGGCGAGGAAGGCTTTTTCCTTTGCTTCCACCCCCAGTCCGGCGGTCACGGCGAACATGCCGATGTAGTCCGCCGCGACGCCCTTGGGCGCGATGAAGTCGGCCAGCGCGCGGTTGGGGCGGGGTACGCCGTCCACCACCGGGCGCTCGGTCTGCTGGCGCAGGCCATGCCACACCATCAGCTCGCTGCTGCGGCTCTCGTCGGTATAGAGTGCGATGTCGTCATCATTCACACTATTGGCCGGCCATAACCCGATGACGGCATTGGCGGTGAGCCAGCGGCCTTCGATCAGACGCTTGAGCATGCGCTGCGCGTCGCTGTACACGCGGCGAGCGGATTCGCCCACGATGTCGTCGGTGAGGATGTCGGGAAACTTGCCCGCCAGATCCCAGGTCTGGAAGAAGGGCGCCCAGTCGATGCAGGCCGCGATCTCGGACAGGTCGTAGTTGCGGAACACGCGCCGCCCGATGAACTTGGGCACCGGCGGCGTGTAGCCTGACCAGTCGATTTTGCTTTTGTTGGCGCGGGCGGCAGCCAGCGGGACCAAGGGCGTCACGCGCTTGTTGGCGTGCAGAATGCGCACCTTTTCGTAGTCGGCCTCGATCTCGGCGATATAGGCCGCTGCCTGATCGGACAGCAGGCTCTGCGCCACGCCCACACTGCGCGAGGCGTCGGGCACATACACCACCGGCCCTTCGTAATGCGGGGAAATTTTCACCGCGGTGTGCACCCGGCTGGTGGTGGCACCGCCGATGAGCAGTGGCATCTTGCGGCTGCGGAAGTAGTCGTCGCGTTGCATCTCGGCGGCCACATGCTGCATTTCTTCGAGGCTCGGGGTGATCAGGCCGGACAGCCCGATGATGTCCGCGCCTTCCTCGCGCGCCTTGGCGAGGATGTCCTTGGCGGGCACCATCACGCCCATGTTCACCACTTCGAAGTTGTTGCACTGGAGCACCACGGTGACGATGTTCTTGCCGATGTCGTGCACGTCGCCCTTCACCGTGGCGATGACGATCTTGCCCTTGGCGCGCACATCGCAACCCGCGGCCTGCATTTCCATTTTCTCGGCCTCGATGTAGGGCAGCAGATGGGCCACGGCTTGCTTCATCACCCGTGCGCTTTTCACCACTTGCGGCAGAAACATCTTGCCCGCGCCGAACAAGTCGCCGACCACGTTCATGCCGTCCATCAGCGGGCCTTCGATGACGTGCAGCGGCCGCCCGCCTTCGGCACGGATGGTCTGCCAGACTTCTTCGGTGTCGTCGACGATGAAGTCGGTAATGCCGTGCACCAGCGCGTGGCTCAGACGCTGGCGCACCGGCAGCTCGCGCCAGGCCAGCCGGACGCTATCGTCTTTGGCCGCGCCCTTCACCGCTTCGGCCACTTCGAGCAGGCGCTCGGTGGCGTCGGGGCGGCGGTTGAGCACCACGTCTTCCACGCGCTCGCGCAACTCGGGGTCGAGGTCGTCGTAAACGCCCATTTGCCCGGCGTTGACGATGCCCATGTCCATCCCGGCGGCAATGGCGTGATACAGGAACACGGTGTGGATGGCCTCGCGCACCGGCTCGTTGCCGCGGAAGCTGAAACTCACGTTGGACACGCCGCCCGACACCTTGGCACCGGGCAGGTTCTGCTTGATCCAGCGCGTGGCGTTGATGAAATCGACCGCGTAGTTGTTGTGCTCCTCGATGCCGGTGGCGATGGCGAAAATGTTGGGATCGAAAATGATGTCTTCCGCCGGAAACCCCACCTGATCGACCAACAGGCGATAGGCGCGCTCGCAGATCTGCGTCTTGCGCTCGAAGGTATCGGCCTGCCCCTGCTCGTCGAACGCCATGACCACGGTGGCCGCGCCATAGCGGCGCAGTAGCCGCGCCTGGCGAATGAACTCGGCCTCGCCCTCTTTCATGGAGATGGAGTTCACCACCGCCTTGCCCTGCACGCAGCGCAGCCCCGCCTCGATCACGCTCCACTTGGAACTGTCGATCATCACCGGCACACGGGCGATGTCGGGCTCGGAGGCCATGAGGTTGAGAAAGCGCACCATCGCCGCCTTGCTGTCGAGCATGGCTTCGTCCATATTGACATCGATGATCTGCGCGCCGTTTTCCACCTGCTGCCGTGCCACGGCCAGCGCCTTGTCGTACTCCCCGGCGAGGATCATGCGGGCGAAGGCTTTGGAACCCGTCACATTGGTGCGCTCGCCGATGTTGACGAACAGCGAGCCGGGGCCGACGATGAGCGGCTCGAGGCCGGAGAGTTGCAGCGGGGGCAGAGCGGGGGCGGTTGCGTCTTGGGACATGGGATCTCGATCAGTTGTCAGCCTTCGTCACCGCGCAGGGGAAGAAGGGATGAGCGCCGTTGAGACCCCAAGCCTGACCCCTGCCGCACACTTCGCGGCAGGCGCTGCAACGCTCCTTGGAGTGACCTATTGTAAATATCAATAGGAATGAGGTGCACCGGGCCTACCATGCATTCGTAACCCCATCCATCGCCATGCCCGATCGCCGACCTTCCCAGCAGTCCGTACACGCCACCTGGGCGCCGCGCATTGCGCAGTTGCTGCTGCGTCAGCCCGGCCACCGGCTGACCGCGGAAGATGCCGTACTCATCGCCAACCAGATGCAGGTGCGCTGGATGCAGGCGGGCACGCGCTTCATTCAGCAGGATGACGACACGCACGACGGCACCATTCTGATGCTGCTGTATGGCGAGGTGAGTGTGGAGAAAGCGCCGCAGCACCAAGGCGACAGTCTGGTGGTTTCCATCGCCAAGGCCGGGCAGATGTTCGGGGAAATGGGCGTCTTGCTCGATGCGCCGCGCAGCGCGAGTTGCGTGGCCTATTCCGATGTGGCCCTGGCCGAACTCAGCCGCGATGCGCTGGAGCGGCTGCTGGTCGAGCATCCCGCAACGGCGGCGCGACTCGCTCTGGGCATCGCCAGCCGTCTGGCCGAGCATCTGCGCGACACCTCGAACAAACTCACTTCGATGTCGCGCCTGGTCAGCGCCATGCACCCGGCCATCCGCGCGCAGATGCTGGGGCCGAAGTCGGGTTTTTCGCCCAGCCAGCTCGACGACCCTGCGGCGCCGGACTGAATCAAAGCCGCCCCACGGCTTCCGCAGCCAGCCAGCTCACCACGCTGGCGAGCAAAAACACCAGAAATCCGATGTTGTTTTCCATCCCCAGGCGCTCGGTGAAAAACCGGCGCAGGCCATAAACGGCAAAGGGATAAATGATGACGGAGACAAAAAATCCGGCCACGGCAAACGTCCTGAAATCGCGGGGAATTTATTGTGTCGCGTCCGGCGGGCTGAAGGTGTGTGCGGCTGTAAAAGCGCGTTGATAAACGAAAACCGAGGCCGGCGGCGCGTTGCGCCAGGCCAGCCCGGCGCGTCGCACCTGCAGACCGAGTTCTTCGCGCAAGGCGCGCGAAACCGGGCTGGCATGACCGTAGGTGAACTGCACGAAGCAACCACCGGGCCGGAGTACGGAAAACGCCTCGTTCAGAATGGAGCGTTGTGTGGCGCGCGGCATGGAAAGCAGGCCCAGCCCGCTGATCACCGCATCCGCCGGGCCGCCCAGCAGGTAGCCCGAAGCCTGTGCCGCGGTTCGCAGCGCGCAGGCATCGGCCTGGATCAGCTGCAGATCAGGAAATCGCTGCCGCAGCAGACCGTGCAGCGAGGCGTCGCGCTCGACGACCAGCAGATTGGCGCAGTGCAAACCGTGCTCGATGAGCGCGCGGGTGAAGGCGCCCGTGCCCGCGCCGAGCTCGATCACCCGCTGCTGGGCCGGATCACTTTCGGGCAGCAGCGAAAGCGGCTTGAGCATTTTCTGGCTGAGCTGCCGCCCTGAGGGCAGCACGGCGGCCACACCCATGGGGTCGCGTGCCCAGGCGCGCAGGAAAGTACGAATTTGCTGCCCGGCGCGCACAGGGCTTACAGGGCTGGGGGGAGTGATACTCATGCGGATGCAGGACAATTCCTGAGAGTGGATCCAAATCGTGCCGTCCAGAACCCCGACGCACGCGGCGCCGAGCAAATAGCCAAGACGAACGAAGGATTTGATGCCGGTTCAGTGCCGGTCTTGGGGGCTGTCTCCCTGTTGTTTTTATAGTGTGAATGCCGCAACTGAGCGCAACCTTAGCATGAACTCCAACCACGCAGAACCCACCGCCGTGCACGTTTTGAATTGGCAATGGCTGGGCCGACAGGACTATCTGCCGACCTGGCAAGCCATGCGTGCGCTGACCGATGCGCGCGACGCGGCGACGCCCGACCAGATCTGGGGCGTGGAGCATCCGCCGGTGTTCACTCAGGGCCAGGCCGGTCGGCCCGAGCATCTGCTCGATGCGCACGGCGTTCCCGTGGTGCAGACCGACCGCGGCGGGCAGATCACCTATCACGGCCCCGGTCAGGCGGTGATCTATCTGCTGCTCGACCTTCGTCGCCGCCGCTGGATGGTGCGCGAAACCGTGCAGCGCATCGAGGAGGCGGTGATCCGCACCCTGGCGCATTGGAGCATCGAAGGGGTGCGCCACCCCGGTGCGCCGGGCATCTACCTCGCATCTAGCGAGAAGATCTCGGCCCTCGGGCTCAAGGTGCGCAACGGCTGCACTTACCACGGCGTGGCCATCAATGTGGCGATGGACCTGCAACCGTTCACCTGGATCAACCCCTGCGGCTACGCCGGGCTGCGCACCCTCGACATGGCCAGTCAGGGCGCGAATGCTGCCGTGGAGCAAGTCGCTGCAACCTTTGCCGAGGAATTCGCCGCGCTCTGGCAGACGCAAGGCGGCGGGCCTACCATGAAGCCTTGAGCGTTTTTCGCCTACCGCGCCCTTTTACATGACCTCGCCGACCCCACCGCTTGCCGATCCCACGATCAAACAAAAAGGGCAGGCCAAGACCGCCCGTATTCCCATCAAAATCGTGCCCGCTGGCGATGCACCGCTGCGCAAGCCCGACTGGATTCGCGTCAAAGCGGCGGCGCCTTCGTCGCAGTTCTACGCCATCAAAGGGCTGCTGCGCGAGCACAAGCTGGTGACCGTGTGCGAAGAGGCCAGTTGCCCCAACATCGGCGAATGTTTCGGCAAGGGCACGGCCACCTTCATGATCATGGGTGACAAATGCACCCGCCGCTGCCCCTTCTGCGACGTCGGCCACGGCCGCCCCGATCCGCTCGACCCTGAAGAGCCCGGCAATCTGGCGCGGGCCATCGCGGCCATGCGGCTGCGCTATGTGGTCATCACCAGCGTGGACCGCGACGATCTGCGCGACGGCGGCGCGCAACACTTCGTGGACTGCATCCAGACGACCCGCGCGCTATCGCCCACCACGCAGATCGAAGTGCTCGTGCCCGATTTCCGCGGCCGTCTCGACAAGGCGCTCGATCTGTTCGCCGCCGGGCTTCCCGATGTGATGAATCACAACCTCGAGACCGTGCCGCGCCTCTACAAACAGGCCCGTCCCGGCGCCGATTACGCCCACTCGCTCAAGCTGCTGGCCGATTTCAAGGCGCGCTATCCCGGCATTCCCACCAAGAGCGGGCTGATGGTGGGTCTGGGCGAAACCGACGATGAAATTCTCGACGTGATGCGCGACATGCGCGCGCATGGCATCGACATGCTCACCATCGGCCAGTACCTCGCGCCCACCGGGCACCATCTGCCGGTGGCGCGCTATGTGCACCCCGACACCTTCGCGATGTTCGAGCGCGAAGCGCTGGCGATGGGGTTCACCCACGCCGCCGTCGGCGCGTTGGTGCGCAGCAGCTATCACGCCGATCAGCAGGCGCATGCGGCTGGTATCTGAACCGATTTCTTGCGCCAGCGCACCGCGCTGCGAGTTCGCGGCAGCGACAATCCGGGTTCAAAATTCATTCGTTCTGGAGATCGCCTGATGAAGTTTCCCGCCTATGCGCTGGGCCTGGCCGGGCTCATTCCCTTTATCGCTCTGGGCCTTGCCGCGTGGATTGCACCCGAGACCTCGCTGACCGCTGTGGTGGTGATTCAGGCGCAATACGCTGCGGCCATTCTGGCGTTTCTCGGCGCGCTGTATTGGGGCGCAGCGCTGGTGCTGCCCGAAGGTCAGGTGCAACGTCCTTGGCTGCTGCTGGGCTGGGGCGTGGTGCTGCCGCTGTGGGCCTGGCGCATGACCTGGGCGTCGAACTGGGTGTACGGCATGACCGGGCTGTTCATCGGCCTGGCCATTGCTTATGCGGCCGATGTGATGTTGCGCAAGCAGCTTCCGTGGCCGTCGTGGTTTTTGCAACTGCGCCTGTGGCTCACGCTGGGCGCGCTGCTCGGTCTCGGTTTGACGCTGGCCCGGCTATATACCCTCAAGCCTGCGGGCTGAACAAGCGCTAATCGTCCTGGATTGCGGCGGCGCAGGCCGCGCACAGCCCTTGCACTTCCAGCCGCGCGTGCCGGGCGACAAAACCGGTGGCCGCTACGGCCTTGGCAATGGTGGCATCCACCGCGTCGCTTTGCAGTTCTTCCACCCGGCCGCAGCGGGCGCACAGCAGCAGGTGCGCGGCGTGCGGCGTGTCAGGGTGGTTGCAGCCGACAAAGGCGTTCAGACTATCGACGCGGTGAATCAGCCCCTGCTCCAGCAGGAAATCGAGGGCGCGATACACCGTGGGCGGCTTGGCCGCGTGATCCTCGGTGGACAACTGCGCGAGCAGGTCATAGGCCTTGACCGCCTCGGTGCGCGATTGCACCAGCTCCAGCACCCGACGCCGCAGCGGGGTGAGACGCACGCCCCGGGCGGTGCACAGGGCTTCGGCATGCAACAAGGCTTCCTGATGGTGATGGTGATGAGCGGTCATGCCTGCAAGTATGCAACAAGCCGCGCGACCGGGCGGTATCAGCCCTGTTCCGGCAGATGGCCCACTTTCACGAAAATGGTGCAGCCTGACCGGCTGAACGGGGCATGCTGGCTCAGGTGCGGACTGCGCATCCAGGTGCCTGCCGGATACCGGCCGTGCTCGTCTTCGAACACGCCTTCGATCACATAGATTTCTTCCCCGCCCCAGTGCCGATGCGCGGTGAACACGGTGCCGGGTGCCCACCGCACCAGCGCGGCATGCTCGCCCGCAAAGTCGGACAGCGGTTTGACGCTCAGCCCTTGCACCAGGCCGGGCAGCCACGGCGCGCGATGCGTATCGATCACCACACGCTCACCATCGTCGGGCTGCATGTGACGCAATTTCACCAGCAGGGTGCAGCCCTGTTCGGTGAACGGCGCGTGGCGCGAGCCGGGAGGGTTTTTCAGATAAGTGCCCACCGGGTAGACGCCGTGCTCATCGGCGAATGTGCCTTGCAGCACCAGAATTTCTTCGCCCAGCGGGTGCAGGTGTGCGGCAAAACGCGCGCCCGGCGCGTAGCGCACCAGCGAGGTGGCACGCGCGGCTTCGCCGCCGTCACGCTCGATCAGCTTGCGTTGCACGCCGACTGCGGGCGAATCCACCCAGGGCAGGGCGGTCGTGTCGACCACTTCAGCACGGGAAAAGTCGGCGCGCAGCAATGCGGGGGCAGCGGGGTCGAGCACGGCACTCATGGCGAAACCTGTTTGGTCGGCAGGATCAGCAGTTCCTGCGGGTTGACATGCGGCGGTTGGGCGAAGGCGTAAAGCAGCGCTCGGGCAATATCGTCGGCATGCAGGGCTTCGATGGCATCACGCCGGGCCTTCATTTGATCTTCCGGAACGTTGTGGCCCCAGTCGGTGTACACCGCCCCGGGCTCGATCAGTGAAACCCGGATGCCCTCTGGCCCCAGCTCCTTGCGCAGCGCGTCGTGTAGGCCCACGACGGCGAACTTGGTTGCGTTGTAGACGGCCCAACCTTCAATGCCGCGCCGCCCGCCCACGCTGGAAACCGTGTTGATCATCGCGCCGGGGCGGCCACGCAACAGCGGTATGGCGGCGCGCGTGCAAAACAGCACCCCCCAGAGATTGGCGTCGATGGTGGCCTTCCACTCCTCGGTGCGGCCGTGCTCGAAGGCGCCGTGATAACCCACGCCCGCGTTGTTGAACAACAGGTCCAGGCCGCCGAACCGGGTTTTGACCGTTTCGAACAACTGCTGCACCTGACTTTCGTCGCCCACATCGGTGGCGACGACCAGGGCGCGGCTGCCCAGTTCATCGGCGAGGGCCTCGAGCTTGTCGGCAGAGCGCGCCGCGAGCACGACGGACATTCCTTCGGCCACCAAAGCGCGCGCGGCGGCTGCGCCAATACCGCTAGAGGCGCCGGTGATGACGGCGACTTGATCTTTCAGGGAACGGATATGCATGGGGATCTCTTTTTTGTCGAAGCCAGATGCTAGATCTGCGCACTGGCGCATTGCAGCGCGGCGCCAAATCCACGCGCGCGCTGTGCGGGCATGTCCGCTGGGTCGTGCACAAATGGCGTGATCGGGTTTTAAGCCGTCGCGAGGCTGGTGACTTCGTCCACGAAGGGGTCGGCCAGATGCACCCGGTTGCGCCCGGCCGACTTGGCTGCGTACAGCGCGCGGTCGGCGCGAATCAGCAGATCGTCGAAAGCGCTGTCTTCTGCCGCGGCTTGCGCCACGCCGATGCTGATGGTGATCGACAGCTCTTCAGGCTGCAGAACCCACGCCGCCGTGTGCTGGCGCAGCCGCTCGGCGGCGGCTTGCGCCGAGGGCAGTTCGGTTTGCGGCAGAAACACCAGAAACTCCTCGCCGCCCATGCGCGCCACATGATCGGTTGGCCGCGTGCCTTCGCGCAGCAGCGTGGCCAGGCCGGTCAGCACCCGGTCGCCCACGGCGTGGCCGTATTCGTCGTTGATGCGCTTGAAATGATCAATGTCGATCATCAGCACGCAAAACGGCAGGTCTTTGTGGCGGTAGGACGCCCATTCGCGCTCCAGCAACTGTTGCGCGGCCCGCCGGTTGAGCAGCCCGGTGAGCGGGTCTTTCAGCGCCAGATCGTGCAGTCTGCGTACCAACCGGGCCATCAGCATACCGCCGTAGATCAGGCTGAGAAACGAGGCGACGAGCAGCAGCGTGAGAGTGAGCAATTCGTTGAGCAGGCCATCCTCGCGGTAGTCCAGCGCCTGGCCGTTGCCAGTGAACACGGCAAAGGCGCGCCACAGCAGCGTGGCCGCAATGAACAGGGTGGGGCCATGCAGCAGCAAGGTGACGGGGCGGCCGAATTCCTGCGCCATGCTGGCGTGCACGCCCCAGACGCCGCGGGCCGCGATCCAGGCGATGAGCAGACAGACGATGGCAATGCGCCACTCTTCCATCGCCACGGACGTGCCCGTCAGCCCGATGCCCAGAATCGCCAGACCGATGATCAGCGCGTGCTCCCGCAACCGGCCCGGCCGGTCGAAAAACAGTTCGCTGGCCCGTCGCGCCGCCGTGGCCGAGATGACGAGCAGCACATCCGCCAGCTGATAGCCCAGCACTTGCGGCACATTGCCGCGCAAAGCCAGCAGCAAGATGGACAGCGCGCCGAGCCCGCAGAACGCGGCCCAGTAGTAGGCGCTCTGGCGCGCCAGCCCCGCCAGCCGGGCCACCGCCAGCCAGGCCGTGGAGAACACGACCTGCTGCACAGCCACTGCCAGCAGCAGCCACTGGACGATGGTGAGGGTGTGGGGCATGAAGGGGCCGTGAGTGAACGCGCTGCGGAGGGTCAACCCTTCTTCAGCATCGAACGTGAGATCGCATTTTGCGCTGCCTTGGTGTCGGAGATCCCCCGGATTTCCTAGCGATGTATTTTTCCAACGCTACTTTCCGCAGGATCGTCTGCGCCGTACAGGCCAAAATGTAAAACAGCCGCCAGGGTGGGCGGCTGTGCAGGGGGCTATTGCTGGCCTGGTCGCGCGTTCAGCTCAGTTCCTCATACAGCGGCAGGGTGAGGAAGTCGGTGAACTGCGCGCTAGTGGCCATCTGCTCGAAGATCTGCGCGGCCTTGTCGAACTGGCCCGTCGCGCCGGTGGCTTTGACCTTGGCGAGTTCCTCCGGGATGATCGCGCGCACCAGATCGGCAGTGACTTTGCGGCCGTCGCTCAGCACGCCCTTGGGGCTCTGAATCCATTGCCACACCTGGCTGCGCGAGATTTCGGCGGTGGCCGCGTCTTCCATCAGATTGTGGATGGGCACGGCGCCGCTGCCCGCCAGCCACGCGCCGAGGTAGTGGACGCCGACGTTGATGTTGTTGCGTAGCCCGGCTTCGGTGATGGGGGCTTCCGGGCGGAAGTCCAGCAAGTCGGCAGCGCCCACATTGACATCGTCGCGGGTTTTGCCGATCTGGTTGGGCGCGTCGCCGAGCACGGCGACGAACTCTTCCATCGCCACCGACACCAGTCCCGGATGCGCCACCCAGCCACCGTCGTAGCCGTCGGTGGCGTCACGACGCTTGTCCATGCGGATGCCCTCCATGGCCTTGGCGTTTTTCTCCGCGTCGTTCTTGATGGGGATGAGCGCGCTCATGCCGCCAATGGCCGGCGCGCCGCGCTTGTGGCAGGTCTTGAGCAGCAGCAGGGCGTAGGCGCGCATGAACGGCACCGTCATGGTGATCTGCGAACGGTCGGCCAGGCAGAAGTCGTGATCCACTTTGAACTTCTTGATGGCGCTGAAAATGTAATCCCACCGGCCCGCGTTCAGCCCGGCGCTGTGCTCGCGCAACTCAAACAGAATCTCGTCCATCTCGAACGCGGCGAGGATGGTTTCCACCAGCACGGTGGCTTTGATGGAGCCCTGCGGCAGGCCCAGGGTGTTTTGCGCCAGCACGAAAACCTCGTTCCACAACCGCGCTTCCAGATGGCTTTCCATCTTGGGCAGGTAAAAGTAGGGGCCAGCGCCGCGCGCGATCAGCTCGCGGGCGTTGTGGAAAAAGAACAGCCCGAAATCGAACAGGCTGCCGCTCACCCGCTGGCCGTCCACCAGCAGATGTTTTTCGTCCAGATGCCAGCCGCGCGGGCGAACCTGCAGGGTGGCGATGGTGTCGCCCAGCGCGTAAGTCTTGCCGTTCTGCGCCAGATGGATGGTGCGGCGAATGGCGTCGAACAGATTGATCTGCCCTTCGATCTGGTTGGCCCAGTTTGGCGTGTTGGCATCCTCGAAGTCGGCCATATAGCTGTCGGCGCCCGAATTGAAGGCGTTGATGATCATCTTGCGATCCACCGGGCCGGTGATCTCCACGCGGCGACGCTGCAGCGCCTGGGGCAGCGGGGCGATTTTCCAGTCGCCCTCGCGCACCGCCCGAGTCTCGGCGAGGAAATCGGGTTTTTCACCGGCGTCGAGGCGGGCAGTGCGGGCCGCACGGGCCGCCAGCAGGGCCTGACGACGCGGCTCGAAAGCGCGGTGCAACTGGGCGACGAAGGCCAGCGCGTCGGGAGTGAGGATGCGGTCGAAGCCCGGCTGCAGCGGGGCGTTCAAGGTGACGCCCTGAGGGGCGGAAGGGGTTGTCATTTGGCGATCTCCGTGAGTTTGGGTGAAGGTTTGCGGCTGCCGCGTCGCAACGGATTGCGCAGCGCGTCGGCAGCCGCCCATCTTTTTGGGATGCTCAGAGTTTATGCTGCACCGCGGCATAAATCTATCCGGCTGGCGCCGAACATGCGCTAGATTGATGACTTTTACCGACCCAATTTCCGGCGAGCATGGACAAACTCAAACAGTTGGAGACCTTTGTCGCGGTGGCGACCAAAGGAAGTCTGACCGCTGCGGCGCATGCCGAAGGCGTGGCGCCAGCCATCATTGGCCGTCGCATCGATGCGCTGGAAGCGCGCTTGGGCGTCAAGCTGCTGTTGCGCACCACCCGGCGCATCAGCCTGACCGACGAGGGCAGCGCCTTTCTCGAAGATTGCCAGCGCCTGCTGGCCGAGCTGCAGAACGCCGAGGCCAGCGTGAGCGCGGGCGGAGTGAAGGCCAGCGGCCATCTGCGCATCACCGCGCCGGCGGGTTTTGGCCGCCGCCACATCGCGCCGCTGATTCCCGGGTTTCTCGACCAGCATCCCGAGGTGAGTCTGTCGCTCGACCTGACCGATCGTCTGGTCGATCTGGTCAACGAGGGCTACGACTGCGCCGTGCGCGTGGGCGATCTGGCCGATTCTTCGCTGGTCAGCCTGCGGCTGGCCGACAACCGGCGCGTGTGCGTGGCCGCGCCCAGCTATCTGCAACGTCACGGCACTCCGGCCACACCGTCCGATCTCGCCCGTCACCAATGTCTGGCGTATTCATCCGTGAGCAGCCAGCCGCGCGGCTGGATGTTCCAGGCCGAGGGCGAGATCCTGCATGTGCGCGTGGCGGGTCGCATGGACTGCACCGATGGCGCCGTGCTGCACCAGTGGTGTCTCGAAGGCCGGGGCATCGCCTGGCGTTCGCTGTGGGAAGTGGGCGCCAGTCTGGAGCAAGGCAAGCTCGTGGCGCTTCTAGAAGACTTTGCCGCGCCGCCCAACGGCATCTTCGCGGTCTTCACCCAGCGCAAGCATCAGCCCCTGCGGCTGCGCCTTTGGCTGGACTATTTAAAACACCATTTCACCCAGCCGCAGCGGGCGCCGGTGTGAAACCGAGGATCAAGCCTGCCGCGCCAGCAGGTTGTCGATGAGTTGGTGCAGCTCGGCGAAGTTGGGCGTGCCGACGTACTGCTTGACGATGTGGCCCGATTTGTCGATCAGAAAGCTCGTCGGCGTCAAGCGCACATCCTTGAAGGCCTTGGCCGCCTGCCCGCTGGCATCGAAGGCCACGGTGAACGGCAGCTGGCGCTGCTGCACAAAGTTGCGCACAAACTCAGGGTTGTCGTAGCTCATGGCCACGGCCACGAGGTCGAAGCCTTTGGGGTTGAGCTGGTCGTAGGTCTTCACCAGCTCGGGCATTTCCCCCACGCAAGTGGTGCAGCTCGTTGCCCAGAAATTCACCAGCACCACCTTGCCGCGATAAGCCGAAAGATCGACCGTTTTGCCGTCGAGCAGGCTGAAGCTCGCGTTGGGCGCCTCGGGTTTTTGATCCAGCGCCGACCAGCCGAGATAGCCGCCCACGGCCAGAACGGCCAGCACGATGACGGCGATAAGCGATTTGGACAGGGGTTTCATGAAGGCGCCTACAAAAGAAATTCAAAACAAATACAGAAAATCGATTTTAGGCCGCTCAAGCCCTGCGGCATGCAACCCCGCGCGCCTCACGGCAATTCCGGGTATTCGCAAACAATCCGGGTTCAATATGGCAACACAACCGGCTGGCTCAGCGCCCAGTTGCGTTGCCAGTCGGCCAGATACTGCGCAGCCAGCTCGGGCGCATTCCACACCACCAAGACGTTCTCGGCATTGCGATGCGCCGCGGAGTAGGTGTAGTTGAAACTGCCGGTCTGCACGGTGCGCCGGTCGATCACCATGTATTTGTCGTGAAAGATGGGATAGACGTCGACCGAGCGCACGGCAATGCCCGCGTTGCGCAGAATGCCCAGCGCGTGCCGCGCGTAGCGGGCGTCTTCATCGAAATTGCCTTTCCAGTCCACCAGCACCTGCACTTGTACGCCGCGTTTTTTCGCCTGGACCAGCGCGCGGGCCACGTCGGACGAGGTGAACAGATAAGCGGCCATCTGAATGCTGCTATGCGCCTGATCGATGGCCTGCAGCACCAGCGCCAGCGCGCCGCCCGAGGGCGAGAAGGCGCTGGAGACAGCGGCCTGTGTCGGCAGGGCGAGGGCTTGAGGCGAGCGGGCCTGCGCTGGCAGCGCGCAGGCGGCAGCGAGCAGGGCGCAGACCAGCAAGCGGGCACAGAGAGAACGGGTGGCAAGAGCTTTGAACGACATGATGAATGCGCATGAAAAAGCCCGGCTGCGCCGGGCCTGGACCGCGGGCGTTTTCGGCCCGTGGTGTGGTCAACTCATTTCAGATGCGCGCTGACCAGTTTGGTCATTTCGAACATGCTGACCTGATCCTTGCCGAAAATCGGCTTGAGCTTGGCATCTGCGTTGATCATGCGCTTGTTCGCTGCGTCTTGCAGATTGTGCTTCTTGATGTATTCCCACAGTTTTTTCACCACTTCGGTGCGCGGCAGCGGCGTGGTGCCCACGACGGCGGCCAGATGCGCCGAAGGGGTGAGCGGTTTCATGAACGCCGCGCTGGGCTGACGGGTTGTTTTAGCGGCGGCCGCCTTTTTTGCCGCGGGTTTTGCAGTGGTCATATTGAGTGCACTCCGAGAAGTTGAGCTTGTTATCCACTGGCGTGTCAGCGGCCCGTTGGGGATCGCTGCGCGCCGTGCAGATTCACCGTTGTCATGGATTGCGGGCTGGACAGTCCGGCCCGCTAAAAAGTTGAGCCGATCCATGCCTTCCGGATCTGCATGACTGCGCCCCGATCGGCGCCAACGTGCCGGAGGATCGTGCTCAACCAGCCGCATATTAAGCCGAGCGCGCAGGCGTCCGACGCAGCATGTGCGTTTTTAGCGTTTTGCGCGTTGTTTTGTTGTCTTGTTGGCGCCTGAAGCGACCCCCCCCCCGAAACCCGTCGCTTCGCTGGGCTCTCCCCTCGAGGGGCAAGAAACTCATGAGAAAACGCAGGGCCGCCCCAAGTTTTCTCATCCCCCTCGGGGGGCCTGACGCGAACGCGGCAGGTCTGGGGGCGCTCTTGGGGCGGCCCGGCGAGTTTGTTCAGAGCGCACCGGGGAACCGCGACTGTGCTCTGCAGCGAGGGTCACTTTTGCTTACACTCGCTGCGCCAATTGGCCCTCCGTTTTTCCGCCCATCCGTTTTACTCAGCCAGGAGTCTGTTTCATGAACCCAGCCTCGTTGCATCCCAAAAAGCTGTTCGCCGCCGTGCTTGCCTGTGGTCTGTTGGCCAGTGTGCCGGCGCAGGCGCAGTTCGCCAAACCGCAAGACGCGGTGAAGTACCGTCAGTCCGCCTTCATCGTGATGGCGGCGAGTTTTGGCCGCATCGGCGCCATGGTGCAGGGCAAGGCACCGTTCGATGCCAAGGCCGCGCTGCAAAACGCCGAAGTCGTGGCCTTCATGTCGCATCTGCCGTGGCAGGCTTTCGGCCCCGGCACCGACTTGCCTGATTCGCACGCCAAGCCTGAAATCTGGAAAGAGATGGACAAGTTCAAGGCCGATGCCAACAAGCTGCAGGAAATGACGCCCAAGCTGGTGGCCGCCGCCAAGACCGGCAAGCTCGACGAGATCAAGGTGGTGTTCGGCGAAACCGCCAAGACCTGCAAGGCTTGCCACGACGCGTTCCGCGAAGAACTCTGAGCGTTTTCTGGGGTTGTCCAGTCCCGCACAAACCCGCCGCTGGCGGGTTTGTTTTTTCAGCGCGTGAGCGTGCCCGTGAAGAGTGGCTGAACCGCGCTACCGACCCAGACCTGCCCGGAGGCGAAGACATCAAGCTGCAAGAACGGATGGGGCATGGCGGGGTTCTGGCGGGTGTGCCGCGTAGAAGACTTCACCCAGGCGGGCAATGGCGGTCTCGATCTGCGGGGGCGTGGCGGTGGCGTAAGACAGCCGCAGCGTATGGCGCGGCGCGGCGCCCGCGGCGTAGAACGCCGTGCCGGGCACATAGGCCACTTTGCGTTGCAGCGCCAGCGGCAGCAGCGCGGTGGCGTCGGCGCCTTGCGGCAGAGACAGCCAGATGAACATGCCGCCTTGCGGCGTTTCCCAATGCACGCTGCCGGGCATGTGGCGGGACAGGGCGGCGAGCATGGCGTCGCGCTGCGCGCGGTACAGAGCGCGGATGTGCGGCAGTTGCACATCCAGCAGCCCGCCTTCGAGCACCTTGAGTACCAGGCGCTGCGTCAGACTGGAGGTCTGCAGATCGGCGGCCTGGCGCGCCAGTGCCATCTTGGCAATCACCTCGTGCGGCCCATGCACATAACCCAGACGCAGCCCGGGAGACAGCACTTTGGAGAAGGTGCCCAGCACAAGGCTCTGGCCGGGAAGCTGCGCCGCCACTGGCGCGGGCGGCGGGCCGTCGAACCACAGTTCGCTGTAGGGGTTGTCTTCCACCAGGGCGATGGGGCGGCCCCGCAAGGCCCGCGCCCATTGTGTGCGCCGCGCAGCCGTCATGGTCTGTCCGGTGGGGTTGCGGAAGTTGGGCTGCAGATAGACCATGCGCGCGCTGCCATGCGCCGGGTCGTCCAGCGTCGGCAGCGCGCCCTCGGCGTCTTCGTCGAGATCGACAAAGCGTGGGCCGTAAGGCGCGAAGGCCTGCAGCGCGCCGAGGTAAGTCGGGCGTTCCACCAGCACGGTGCTGCCCGGATCGATGAGCACACGTCCCACCAGATCGAGGCCTTGCTGCGAACCGCTGGTGATGAGCACTTCGTCGGCCTGGGCCTCGATGCCCTGTGCGCGCAAGTGCGCGGCCACCCACTCGCGCAAAGGAGCAATGCCTTCGCTCGGGCCATACTGCAGTGCCCCCTGGGCCTGCGTGTCGAGGACGTCCACACAGGCCGCGCGCAAGGCCTGCACCGGAAAGCTCTCCGGGGCGGGCAGACCGCCGGCCAGCGAGATCATGCCGGGCTGCTCGGTGAGATTGAGCAGCTCGCGGATAGGCGAAGGGGTGTAGTGCGCGCTGCGCTGCGACAAGGTGAGGGTCATGCGTCAACTCCGGGAGTCAGGGATAGGACTAGGAACGGGACGAGGAACAGGACGCGACGCATCATGCACTGGCATGCGCCGCGCGACAAAAACGACGGCCAGCACCGCGCCGGCGAACAACAGGGTGGTGGCATCGAGCACTTCATGCAGCAAGGCTGCCGCGGCCAGCATCGACAAGAAAGGCTGCAGCAGTTGCAACTGCGAGATGCGCACGGTGCCACCCAGCGCAAGAGCCCGATACCACGCCAGAAAACCCAGCCACATCGACACCACGGCCACATAGGCGAAGCCGCCCCAGGCCGAGAGCTGCACCGGGGCTGCGGGCCGCAGCCACCACGCCGCAGGCACGGTGATGGGAAGGCTGAGCACCAGCGCCCAGCCGATGACCTGCCCAGCAGGGCGAGACCGCGTGAGGTGGCCGCCCAGGGCATAGCCCACCGCAGCCGACAGCATGGCACCCACCAGCAGGCCATCGGCCCAGTGCAGATTCAAGGCGAAGCGTCCGGTGCCGTGCAGCAGGGTGTAGGCCATCACCAGGGCCGCGCCCAGAAAGGCGCAGAGCCAGAACCCGGCAGACGGCCGCTGACCCGCCAGCAGCGCGCCGAGCGCTGCGGTAAACAAGGGCAGCAGCGCCAGAATGAGCGAGGCATGCACCGCATCGACTTCGCGCAGGGCGATGGAAGTCAGCAGCGGAAAACCGAACACCACGCCGCCAGCCATCGCGGCCAGCAGAGCCCAGTCGCGGCGGCCGGGCAAGGGCGCACGCTGCCACAACAGCCAGACGGCTGCGAGCACGCCCGCAACGGCGGCGCGACCGAGCGCCACGAACTCGGGCGAGAGTTGCGGCGCCTGCGTCGAGCCGACGGCCAGGCGCGTCATCGGCAGCGAGAGCGCAAACAGACCCACGCCCAGCAGACCCAGAGCCAGCGCTTCGCCCTGCGCGGAGATCGGTGGCTGCTTTCGGGCGGCGGGAGTGGGTGGTGTGGACATGGAACGCAGCTTAGGGTTCAATGCGATACACCACCAATACACTTGATGAGTACAAAACAGCATCTGTATGGATGAGATCGCCAATACAGTGAACTTGGGTCCCGAGGCGGGGACGCTGCAGCGCCATGCGGCGACCACCTTGGCAGAGCAGCTCAGCGCCCAGTTTTCCGCCCGCATCCGCAACCGCTTGCTGCCCCCGGGCAGCCGCCTGCCGTCGGTGCGCGAATGCGCCAAGCGGTACGGGCTGAGCACGCAAACCGTGGTCGCGGCGTATGACCGGCTGCAGGCCCTCGGGCTGGTGGAGGCGCGCGCGCAGCGTGGGTATTTCGTGCGGGTACCCGGTGACACGCCCGCGCTGGCGCGGCGTAGCGCCACGCAGACCGATGCCGCTGCGCCCATGTTGGCGCCGACGCACGCTACCGCGCTGGTGCGCGGCATGTTTCATCAGATGGGGGCGGGCGCTGCGGTGGCGCTGCGCGGCGCGCCCGGTTCCGGCGTGTTGCCCGCGCCGTGGCTGGAGAGTGCGGCGCTGGGCGCGGCCTTGCGGCGCATCGCCCGCGCGAACGAACTGGAGCAGGCTTCGCTGCACTACGGGCATCCGCTGGGCGATCTGGCCTTGCGCGAAGCCTTGTCGCGGCAATTGGCCGGCTTGTCTCTGCAAGTGCCGCCGCAGCAGATTCTGACCACCAATGGCGCATCGCAGGCGCTTGATCTCGTGTTGCGCGCCCTCACCCGCCCCGGCGACGCGGTGCTGGTCGAGAGCCCCGGCTGGGCGATGCAGTTCGCGCAGATGGCGCACCACGGGCTCAAGCTGCTGCCCGTCCCCCGCGGGGCCGATGGCCCCGATCTCGACCTCCTCGATCAATTGGCCCGCGCCCATGCGCCGCGCCTGTTCATCTGCGTGAGCGTGCTGCACAACCCCACCGGGCAGAGCCTCAGCGCGGCCAGCGCGCACCGCGTGCTGCAGCTCGCGCGGCGCCACGGCTTTCAGGTGGTCGAAGACGATGTCTATGCCGCGCTCGCCGAGCCCAGCAGCCCGCGCATGAGCGTGCTCGATCAACTGGAGCACACCATTTATCTCAGCGGGTTCTCGAAAATCCTCGCGCCCGGCTGGCGTGTGGGCTTTGTGGCCGCGGCGCCCGCCGTCATCGACCGTCTGATCGATCAGAAGTTGCTCGCCGTGCTCACCACGCCCACGCTCACCGAACGGGTGCTCGCCCATGTGCTGGGGCAGGGACAGTTACGGCGCACCACGCAACAGGTACGCGACCGGCTGGACGCGGCGCGTGCACGCGCGGTGCGGCTGGCCGAGAAAGCGGGCTGTCGCTTCGTCACCCCGCCACGCGGCCTGCTGGGTTGGGTGGACACCGGTGTGGACACGGCCACGCTGTCGCAGCGCCTGCTCGACGCCGGTTATCTGCTCGCGCCCGGCCACCTGTTCGACCCGCAGCAGCAGCCTTCCACCCGCATGCGCATCAACTTCACCCAGACGCAGGACGAGGCGTTCTGGCGTGCCTTTGCCGCCGCGCGGCGCTAAAGCCGTATGCGGTGGCCGACACGGCGGACAGCGCGATGAAAGAAACGGCGCGTTGCGATAGTATCCAAATGTACATCGCTCTTTCGCTCATTCCTTCCACCCATGTTCTCCCAGGTCTGGCACTTGCTGGCCGCGGGCGATGCGGCCACTTGGCACATCGTCGGCGTGTCGCTGCGCGTCAGCGGCGCCAGCGTGCTGCTCGGTCTGCTGCTGGGCTTGCCGCTGGGTGCGTGGCTGGCGGTGCATGCGTTTACCGGGCGCGGCGTGGTGGTGGCGCTGCTCAACAGCCTGCTCGGGCTGCCTTCGGTCATCGTCGGTCTGCTGGTGTATCTGCTGTTGTCGCGCAGCGGGCCGCTGGGTGAACTGGGGCTGTTGTTTTCCGTGCCGGCCATGGTGCTGGCGCAGACCATACTCACCACGCCGCTGATCGCCGCCGTCACGCGGCAGATCGTTGCTGAATCCTGGCGCCTGCACGGCGACACGCTGCGTTCCTTGCGCCTGGGAGCGCTGCAGCGCGTGCGTTGGTTGCTGTGGGACTGTCGCCATGCCTTAGTGGTGGCCGCCCTGGCCGGGTTTGGCCGCGCCGTGTCCGAGGTGGGCGCAGTGATGATTGCAGGCGGCAATATCGAGGGCTACACCCGCACCATGACCACGGCCATCGCGCTGGAAACCAGCAAGGGCGACCTGCCGTTGGCGCTGGCGCTGGGCGCGGTGCTGATGACGCTGGTGCTGGGGGTCAATGCGGCTGCGGCCCTGTTGCGCCAGTATGCGGCGGCGCGCTATGGGGAGGGCGCATGAACGGCTCTTGCGGCGCTGACGTGGCTTGCGCGGCGCTGTTTCCCATCAGCCTGCAGGGCGTGGGTTTGCGCCGCGGGACGAACTGGGTGCTGCGGGGTCTCGATCTGCAAATCGCGCGCGGCGGCATCACCGCGGTGGTCGGGCCCAATGGATCGGGCAAGACCAGCCTGTTGCGCCTCATCCACGGCCTGGAGCGGCCCACCTGCGGTCGCTTGCTCTTTGCCGGACAGGAGCCGCCGTTGGAGGGCATGGCCTATCCGGGGCAGGCCATGGTGTTTGCACACACGCCCATGCTGCGCGGCACGGTGACGGACAACCTGCGCCTGGCCTTGACCGGGCGCGGATCAGACCCCGGTTTGATCGAGGCCGCGCTGATCCGCGCCGGGCTGCACAGCCGGGGGCGGCAAAGCGCCGCCAGCCTGTCTTCCGGCCAGCGTCAGCGGCTGGCGCTGGCACGCGCCTGGATGATGCAACCCGCGCTGCTGCTGCTCGACGAGCCGTGCAGCCATCTCGACCCGCAAGCCAGCGTAGCCATCCTGCAAGACGTGCAGGAACTCGCCGCGCTAGGCATCACCGTGGTGCTCAGCACCCACCGCCCAGAGGAAATCGCGCTGGCGCAGCGCGTGCTGCGGCTGGATCACGGCCAGTTGCAGACCTTTTGCGCACCGCAATCACTCAACCCACAGCGCCTCGGCGCCATTCCCCCAGGAGACTACGCATGTTCACGCGATTGCATTTGCCATTCATCCGTCTGATCGCCGCTGCGGCGCTCGGACTCGCGTCGCTCGCCGCCGGGGCGCAGATGCCGCCCAGCATCGTCGTCGCCTCGACGACCTCCACCGAGCAATCGGGTCTGTTCGGCCACATCCTGCCGCTATTCACCCGCGACACGGGCATCGCGGTGAAGGTGGTGGCGGTGGGGACGGGACAGGCGCTGGACATCGGCCGGCGCGGCGATGCCGACGTGGTGTTCGTGCACGATCGCGCCGCGGAAGACCGCTTCGTCGCCGAAGGCTGGGGCGTGGACCGGCGTGACGTGATGTACAACGATTTCGTGCTCGTCGGGCCCAAGTCCGATCCGGCCGGGGTCATGCAAGTCAAGACCTTGTCGGAGGCCTTGCGCCGGATCGCTTCGAGCCAAGCCCTGTTCATTTCGCGCGGGGACAAGAGCGGCACGCATGCCGCGGAGCTGCGCGCGTGGAAGCAGGCCGGAATCGACCCGGTCGCTGCAGGCCGCGGCAAGTGGTACCGCGAAATCGGCGCGGGAATGGGACAGGCGCTCAACACCGCAGCGGCGCTGAACGCCTACACCCTGAGCGACCGCGGCACCTGGCTGGCGTTCAAGAACCGCGGTGACCTGACCATCGTGTTGCAAGGCGACAAGGCACTGTTCAATCCTTACGGCGTGATGCTGGTCAATCCGGCCAAGCATCCGCAAGTCAAGGCGGCGCAGGGCCGCGCCTTCATCGACTGGATCACCGGCCCGGCAGGCCAGCAGGCGATCGCCGGCTACAAAATCGGCGGCGAGCCGCTGTTCTTTCCCGACGCAAAAAGCCAGTAAATCTCAGAGTTCGCGCCGCTTGCGCACCGCATCGGCCAGGCCGCGCAACAACGGCACGGTGTCGTCCCAGCCCAGGCAGGCGTCGGTGATGGATATGCCCGGCGTCAGCGGCTGACCCGGCTTGAGATCCTGCCGGCCTTCGCGCAGGTGGCTCTCGACCATCACGCCCAGGATGCGTCGCTCGCCCGAGGCGATGCGCTCGGCGATGCTGGCGGCCACCTCCATCTGCTTGCGCGGCTGCTTGGCCGAATTGGCGTGCGAGCAGTCGATCATCACCTGTTCGCGCTGCCCGGCTTTGGCCAGCACGGCGCAGGCGGCGTTGACTGATGCGGCGTCGAAGTTCGGCGCCTTGCCGCCGCGCAGGATGACGTGGCAATCCGCATTTCCGCGGGTTTCGAAAATCGCCGCCACGCCCATCTTGGTCATGCCCATGAAGGCATGGCCGCTGGCGGCCGACACCATGGCATCGGCCGCCACCTGCACCCCGCCGTCGGTGCCGTTCTTGAAGCCCACGGGACAACTCAGCCCCGAAGCAAGCTGGCGGTGGCTCTGGCTTTCGGTGGTGCGCGCGCCGATGGCGCCCCAGGCGATCAGGTCGCTGAAATACTGCGGCGACAGCAGATCGAGAAACTCGGTGCCCGCCGGTAAACCCAGCGAATTGATCTCCAGCAGCAACTGGCGCGCGCGCTGCAGACCCTCGTTGATGCGGAAGCTGCCATCCAGCCGCGGGTCGTTGATATAACCCTTCCAGCCTACGGTGGTGCGCGGCTTCTCGAAATACACCCGCATCACCACAATGAGCGCGTCGCTCAGCTCGGCCGCCGTGGCTTGCAGGCGGCGCGCATAGTCGAGGGCCTGATCGTGATCGTGTATGGAGCATGGCCCGACCACAACCACCAGCCGGTCATCGCGGCCGTGCAGCACATTCGCGACTGCGGCGCGGCCTTGCTCGACCACGGCCTCGATCTGCGGCGTGACCGGCATTTCTTCCAGCAGCACCGCCGGCGAGATCAAAGCCCGCACCGCCTTGATGCGGGTGTCGTCGATGCGAGTAGTGTCGAGCGTGCCGTCCAGCGCGCCGGCCTCGTGGTCATGGGTGGGATCGTCGATTCGGGGCATGGGTCAATCTTCCGCGAAAAAGTCGGAGTCGATACGTTTGAGTTGATAGGTCGCCGCCACCGAGACGCCGAGATCATGTTCGATCATCAGCTCGGCCAGCCGTGGGCCATCGATCAGCACGACTTTGTGCTGCGGGCTGCGGCGGGCGAACTGTTGCGCGTTGTCGGTGAACAGCCCCGTGGTGATGAACACGCCCTTGTTGGCGCCACGGCTGACCAGGGCGCCCAGAAAGTCGCGCAGTGGCGGCTCACCCACTGAGCCCTGCCAGCGTTTGGCCTGAACGTAGATGGAATCAAGGCCAAGCCGGTCTTCGGCGATCACGCCATCGATGCCGCCATCGCCCGAGCGTCCGACCGCCTGACCCGCTTCGGCATGGCTGCCGCCGTAACCCATCTTCAATAACAGCTTAATCACCACGCCCTCGAAGAAGCCGGGATCGCAACTTTTCAATCGTTCCAGCAACTCGGCGCTCAGCGCTGCATTGGTTTCGTTTGAGATGAGCTTAAAGCGTTCTTCGGGCGGAAGTGTGGGCTCTGTTTCGACAAAATCCACTGCCGATTCAGCGCTAGCGGGCACTTGCTCTTTGCGCCATGCTCGATAGCCTGTTTGCGCCGCGCGGAAATAAGCCTCGGCGCCACCGCGCAAGGCAGCGGCTCCAGGTTCTGTGATCTGCCAGACGCCTTTTTCTTTCAAGAGGAATCCCGCCTTGACCGAATCCACCGAAAAGAAATGGAGATACATGCGCCAGCGCGGCAGGCCGTTGCTCTCGATAATCTCTTGCGCCCAGTCGTCAAACTCAAGCTGTTGAGCAACTCGGGCGGCCACGTCCCGGCTACGCAGCTTTCCATCAGCTTGCTGCAGCGCCTGCATGGCGGCGAACATGACCCGCGAGCCAAGCGCTTCAGAGCGGGAAAAGAGCTTGCTCATGCAGCCTTACGCTACCGGCTGCGGATTGCGCAGGCGGATGTGCAACTCCTTCAACTGCTTCTCATCCACCGGGCTGGGCGCGTTGGTCAGCAGGCACTGGGCGCGCTGGGTTTTGGGGAAGGCGATGACGTCGCGGATGCTCTGGGCGCCGGTCATCATGGTGACGATGCGGTCCAGGCCGAAGGCGATGCCGCCGTGCGGCGGGGCGCCGTATTGCAGCGCGTCGAGCAGGAAGCCGAACTTGGCGCGGGCCTCGTCGGGGCCGATCTTGAGCGCGGAGAACACCTTGCTCTGCACTTCGGCGCGGTGGATGCGCACCGAGCCGCCGCCGATTTCCCAGCCGTTGAGCACCATGTCGTAGGCCTTGGCGATGCACTTCTCGGGGGCCGTGTCCATCAGTTCTTCATGGCCGTCCTTCGGCGCGGTGAAGGGGTGATGCACGGCGGCCCAGCGCTGGTTGTCCTCGTCGAACTCGAACATGGGGAAATCGACCACCCAGAGCGGCTTCCAGACGTTCTCGAACAGGCCGTGGCTCTTGCCGAATTCGCTGTGGCCGATCTTGACCCGCAGGGCGCCGATGGCGTCGGCCACGACCTTGGACTTGTCGGCGCCGAAGAACAGCAGGTCGCCGTTTTGCGCGCCGCTGCGCTGCAGGACGGCGGTAATCGCGGCGTCGTGCAGGTTCTTGACGATGGGCGACTGCAGACCATCGCGGCCCTTGCTAACATCGTTGACCTTGATCCAGGCCAGGCCTTTGGCGCCGTAGATCTTGACGAACTCGGTGTAGGCGTCGATCTCGCTGCGGCTCATCTCCCCGCCACCGGGCACGCGCAGCGCGACCACGCGGCCGCCGGGGGTGGTGGCCGGGCCGGAGAACACCTTGAAGTCCACGTCGGCCATCACATCGGTGAGTTCGGTGAACTCCATCTTGACGCGCAGATCGGGCTTGTCGGAGCCGAAGCGGGCCATGGCCTCCGCATAAGTCATGACCGGGTAGGGGGTGGCGAGCTCGATGTCGAGCACATCTTTGAACACGCCGCGGATCATGGTCTCGAACAGATCGCGGATTTCCTGCTCGTTCAGGAAGGAAGTCTCGCAGTCGATCTGGGTGAATTCGGGCTGACGGTCGGCGCGCAGGTCTTCGTCGCGGAAGCACTTGGTGATCTGGTAATAGCGGTCGAAGCCCGCGACCATGAGCATCTGCTTGAACAGCTGCGGCGACTGCGGCAGGGCGAAGAACTCGCCGTCGTGCACGCGGCTGGGCACCAGATAGTCACGCGCGCCTTCGGGCGTGCTCTTGGTGAGCATGGGGGTTTCGATGTCGATGAAGCCCTGGCCGTCGAGGAAGCGGCGCACCGCCATTGCAACGCGATAGCGCAGCTTGAGGTTGTGCTGCATCTGCGGACGGCGCAGGTCGAGCACGCGATGGGTCAGCCGCGTGGTCTCCGACAGGTTGTCGTCGTCGAGCTGGAACGGCGGGGTGACCGAGGCGTTGAGCACGGTGATGTCGTGGCACAGTACCTCGATCTTGCCCGAGGTCATGCCCTCGTTCTCGGTGCCAGCAGGTCGCGGCCGCACCAGGCCCTGCACCTGCACGCAGAACTCGTTGCGCAGGCCTTCGGCAGTGGCGAACATGGCAGCGCGGTCGGGGTCGCACACCACCTGCACCAGGCCCTCGCGGTCGCGCAGGTCGATGAAAATCACCCCGCCGTGGTCGCGACGGCGATGCACCCAGCCGCACAGTGAAACAGTTTGTCCCATTTGGGCTTCGGTCACCTGACCGCAATATTGGCTACGCAGACTCATGTTGGAGAGGTACTTTCGGAAAACGGTCCCGCGGCTTCGGCGCGCAGGGGGCAGGAAGGGAAAGGATGGGAGCTCGGGCGCTCAATGCACTTGCGGATTGTTCGGCCCGCCCGGCACGACCACACCCATGGAAATGATGTATTTGAGCGCAGTGTCCACACTCATCTGCAGCTCGATCACCTCGCTGCGCGGAAACATCAGAAAAAAGCCGGAGGTCGGATTGGGTGTGGTGGGAACGTACACACTGACATGATCGCCTTGCAGATGCCCCGCAACCTCGCCGCCCGGCGTACCGGTCATGAAGGCGATGGTCCACGAGCCCTGATGCGGATATTGCACCAGCAGTGCCTTGCGGAAGGCGTTGCCGCTGCTGGAAAACAGCGTGTCCGACACCTGTTTGACGCTGCTGTAAATGGTCTTGACCAGCGGAATGCGCGCCATCAGCCCGTCCCAGCGGGCCAGCCACCACTGCCCCACCATATTGGCCACGGCCAGACCGGTGAGAAAAATGGCCGCCAGCACCAAGACCACGCCCACGCCGGGAATGTTCACCAGTTTGTCCAGCGCCGGGGCCAGGCCGGGCGCCACCGTGCTCAGCGCGCTGACCATGGCCCGGAAGATGCCGTCGAACACGGCCAGCAACTGCCACAGCACCCAGATGGTGATGGTCAGCGGCAGCCAGACCAGCATGCCGGCGATGAAAATACTTTTCAGGCTCATGGAATGAAACAGCCTTCCGGGGCGCGGAAGGCTTGGGGTTGAGGAAAGGGGCAGGGCGAGTGATCAGAGCCCTGGAGAGAATGAATTTAATGGCAGGCACACGAGGCGCCGCAGGCCGGGGGCGCGGCACTGTCGGAGGAAGACGCTGCAGCCGCTGTCGATGTTGCCGCCGCGCCGCCGCCCTTGAAGTCTGTGGCATACCAGCCCGAGCCCTTGAGCTGGAAACCCGCCGCGGTGACCTGTTTGTGCAGCGCAGGCTTGCCGCAATGCGGACAGACGGTCAGCGGGGCATCGGACATTTTTTGCAGCGCGTCCAGGGTGTGGCCGCAGGCATCACATTTGTAAGCGTAGATCGGCATGGTGGAAACCTCGTCAAAATAGGGGCGCCAGGAAAATCGGCGTTTCAAGTCCAGAATTCCCAACTTAAATGGGGGCAAACAGGCGCAGAACAATGGCGGCATTATAAAAACGCCCCGCCTGTCGGGGCGGCAGCGGCCACGCAGCCTCGGCCTTATCTCTCGTTATCCCCCGTAGGCGGCGCGATGCTGGCCGGTGCAATGCCGGGCGGCGCCAGCGCGGGCGGGGTGAATTGCGGCAGACGGGGTGCGACGCTGGGGAAGCCGATGGCTCCGACCTGAGCGCCCTGCGGATCCATTTTGAGCTCCTGACGCACGCCGTCACGTTCCAGCCAGACCATTTTGTAGCCGGTGGCGCGCAAAATCACGCCCGGTGCGATGGCGTCTCCTACGCCGACGGCGCGGGGCGGTTGGCCGTCGATGCCAATCAGCGCCGAGCCGGTATCGCCCCCGGCAATCACCCCGTACAGCCGGAATCGGCTGGGCGCGGCGGGTGCGCTGGCCGCGCCCACCGGTGTGGCGCCAAACAGGCGCGCGGCTTGCTGCGCGGCCTGCTCGGGCGACAGCGCGCCAATGAGTTGGGCATCAGCGGGAACCGTTTGCGGCGAGGCGACCAGTCGCAGCACCCAGGTCACTGCCAGCGCTGCGCAGGCGAAGGCTAGAACGACGCTCAGCAGCGCCGCGGCCCGGCGGCTGCCGCGGGTAGAAACGCCACTGGGCGCAGGGAATGAGGGTGAGGTGCGCAACATGAGACACTTATTATCCGCGCAGAACGTGTCTTCGCGCCGTCTTGTTGCAACGAGTCATCAGCAAGGCGGAAAAACCGAGGGCGCGCCCGGCGCTTTTCAAAAGGTGGAAGTCGATGAATGATGGTTTGAAGGAGGTTTCATCCGAGGTGCTGCGCGCGCCCGCGGCCCGTCGCAAAGCGCGCGGTTTCACGCTGATCGAGCTCATGGTGGTGCTGGTCATCATGGGCGTGCTGGCGGCGCTCATCGTGCCCAACATCATGGGCCGCACCGACGAGGCGCGGCAAACGGCCGCCAAGACGGATATCGCCACCATCATGCAGGCGCTCAAGTTGTACAAACTGGATAACGGCATTTACCCCACCCAGCAGCAGGGCTTGCAGGCGTTGGTGGTCAAGCCCACCACGCCGCCGATTCCCAACAACTGGAAGCCCTATCTCGAAAAGCTGCCGACCGATCCGTGGGGCAATCCCTATCAATATCTCAACCCGGGCGTGAAAGGTCCGGTGGATGTGTTCAGCTATGGCGCAGACGGCAAACCCGGCGGAGAAGGGGCAAATGCCGACATTGGCAGCTGGCAATAAGCCCGGCTGCATCCTGAGGGCAAGGCCGCCGCGCCAGCGGCAAGCGTGGGGATTCACCCTACTCGAAATGCTGGTGGCGCTGATCATCGTGGGCATGGTCACGGCGATGGCGGCTTTTGCCTTGCCGCCCTCCGAAAATGCGCAGATGCAGCGTGAAGCGCAGCGGCTGTCGGCACTGTTCGACGCCGCGCGTCAACACGCCGCCGAAACCGGCGTGCCTCTGGCCTGGGCCAGCGGGCCGAGGGGCTATGCCTTTGTGCAGATCGGGCCGCAGGGTTGGGAGCCGGTGGACTCCGATCTGCTGCGTCCGCGGCTCTGGCCCTGGGTGGACGGCGGCCGCGAAATTCCCCCGCAGGATTGGCGCGCCGCGCTAGGCGGCGAGCCGCGCGAGGCAGCCTACTCGGCAGGTACGGTGTCGGTGAGTCTGAGCGAGGGTGGGGTGCGCAGTCTGGGCACGCCGCCGAGCTGGTTGCTGTTCGGCTCCGAGCCGGTGGGCGGCCCGGTCCGCCTGGTGCTGTCTGACGGCGGAGAGCGCGACAGCATCGAAACCGACGGCTTCGCGCCTTTTGTCGTAAGTCGAAGCCGATCATGATGTGCGGACCCCTTCGCGTTCCAGCGCCCCCATTGAATAGGTCGGCCCAGCCGCCGGGCCGCCCCAAGGCTGGGCCAGCCCCCTCGGGGGGCAGCGCCGCCGCGTCAGCGGCAAGCTTGGGGGCAAGCTCCCGCGGATTCACCCTGCTCGAAGTGTTGGTGGCTTTGGCGGTGGTGGCCATTGCGCTGCTGGCGGCCATGCGCGCCGCAGGCGGCGTGGCCGACAACGCGCAGCGCTATCGCATGACCGTTCTGGCCGAGCAGTGCGCGCAGAATTTTCTGGTCGATCAACGCCTGAGCAAGACATTTCTGGCGGTGGGACAGAGCACCAGCGCCTGCACGCAGGCGAATGTGCCGTTCACCGTGGCGGTGGACGTGATGCCCACGCCCAACCCCAACTTCCGTCGCGTGCAGGTCAACGTGCTCGATGCCAGCGGCTGGAGCGCGTGGCAGGTGGTCACCATCATCGGGAATCTGTAAGTGAACCGGGCGCCTGTTTCGGCACAGCGGGGTTTCACCCTGATCGAGCTGCTGGTCGCGGTCACCATTCTCGCGGTGGTGGCGGTGCTGGGCTGGCGCGGGCTGGACGCGGTGGCGCGCAGCCGCGACGACGCCAACCGCGCGTTCACCACCAGTTCGCGTCTGGCCGACGGCATGCAGCAGCTGGGCGACGATCTGCGCCATGCGGTGTCGCAGGGGCCCGGACTGCCTGCGGTGAGCGTGCTCGGCGGCGGGCTGTTCATCGTGCGCCGTCCCGCGCAACCGCTGGGCGGCGATGTGCGCGCCGATGTCGGTGCGGGCGTCGGCCTGCCGCCGAATGCGGGCGAGCTGCAGGTGGTGCGCTGGACGGTGCAGGACGGCGCGCTCAAGCGCAGTGCCAGCGCGCCCACCGATAGCCGCGCCGTCTTGCAGGCGGCCTTGCAAAACTCCACCGCGCCTTTGCTGACCATTCTGCCCGGCGTGGTGAGCATGCAGATTCAGTTCTATCGCTACGCCGGTATCGGGCTGCTGCAGCAATCGGGCGCCTGGGTCAATGCCGGTACGGCGGCCAATGTGGCTAACGCCAGCAGCAACACGCCGGCCGCATCGGCCAGCGCCGCGGCGGCCGCCGCCAACACGCTGGCCGCCAGCGCGACGACCCCGGCGGCCGTGCGCCTGCAACTGCAGTTCGCCGACAAGCTGCTGACGGGCGATTTGCAGCGCGACTTTTTGCTGGATGACCGCGAATGAGCGCTCCGCACGGCCGCTCCGAAGGAGCGCTCAACTCACTTGGGGAGTCGAGCCTAGTGAGGAGGGTAGTCCACTGAGACGCGCGACCAAGCATCAAAGCGGCGCGGCGCTGATCACCGCCATGCTGATCGCCGCGCTGGCCGCGGTGATGGTCTCGGGCATGTTCTGGAGTCAGTGGAGCGCCATCGCCCGCGAGCAGACCGCGCGCGAACAGACGCAGGCGCGCTGGATTTTGCGCGGCACGATCGACTGGGCGCGGCTGATTCTGCGCGAAGACGCCATGACCTCGACGGCCGATTACCTCGGCGAGCCCTGGTCGGTGCCGCTGGCCGAGGCGCGGCTGTCGACCTTTCTCGCCGCGCGCGGGCAAGACAGCGCGGGTCTGCCCGACGCCTGGCTCGAAGGGCGCATCGTCGATGCGCAAAGCCGTTTCAATCTGCGCGATCTGGCCCCGGCCGGGACGATCGATCCGCAGGCGCTACTGGCCTTCCAGCGCCTGTGCGCCGCGTTGCAACTGCCGTCCAATGTGGCGGCCACCATCGCCAATGGCGTGGCGGCGAGCAACCCCATCGGCGCTGCGGCGCAGACAAATGTTGCAAATTCGCCACTCCCGTTGCAGCAATTGCAGGATTTGGCGCGGCTGGGCCCCACCGTGGCGCAGGCCCTGCCCAAGCTCGCCTCCGCCGTCACCCTGCTGCCGCAGGCTACGCCGGTCAACGCCAACACCGCCAGCCCGGAGGTGCTCGCTGCCGTGCTCGGGGTGAGTGCCGATACGGCGCAGGCCTTGGTCGAGGCGCGCAAACGCGCGTATTTTCGCAACCTGGGCGATATTTCAACCCTGCTGCCGCAAGGCGCAACGATCAATCCGCAACTGGTGAGCGTGGCCACCGGCTACTTCGACGCCATTGCCCGTGTGCGCATCGACAAGCTGGAATACGCCGAACGCGCGCTGATTCAGCGGGCCGGGGTGTTTTCGCAAGTGGTGCGCATCCAGCGCGTGCCCCCCTGGTTGGCGGCTGCGTCTGAGGCTGATCAAGGCGCAAACTGATTTCTTTCGCAAAACGCGATTGAAGAATGCATTGCAACATCGCGTATTTCCTGTACCTTTACTGCAACAAAGCCTCTCTACAATCGCCGCCATCATGCAAACCCTGGTTCTCCGCCTGCCGCCCCTGGCTACCGCGCACCCGTTGCCGGAGCTGGAGTACGTGCTGCTGAGCGCCAACGGCAAACTGCAATCGGCCGGTCGGGAGCAGGTTGCGCTGCTTCCGCGTGGCGCCCGGGTGGTAGCCGTGGTCGATGCGCTCGACGCCTCGGTCATGGCGGCGACGCTGCCCGCCATGGCGCCTTCCCGGCTGCAGGCCGCACTCAACGGGGCGCTCGAAGACCGTCTGCTGCAGGACGCGGGGCAACTGCATTTGAGTGTCGGGCCGCTCGCCGAAGACGGTATCGTCACGCTGGCCTGTGCGGTGCAAAAGGCCGCGCTGCAGCAGGCGATTGCCGATCTCGCTCAGGCCGGGCAGGAGCCGGAGAAAATCGTTCCCGAAGCCGCCTTGCTGGCACCGGGCGACGCGCTGCTGCAAACTTCCGGGCAAGGCCCGCGTCTGCTGTGGCGCGACCTGCAGGGCGAGGCGGCCTGGTTGCCGCTCATTCTCGCGGCTGACGCCGCCGCGCCGCAGGCGCTGCCACTGCCCGTCACGCCCGAACATCTCTGGGTGCAAGATCAGGCGCAGCCCCAACTCAGCTGGCTCGATCTGCCGCCTGAACTCACACCGGCCACGCTCAGCGACGCCGGCTGGATGGCGCGGGCGGCGCAGTCGCCGTGGAATCTGCGGCAGTTCGACCTGGCGCCCAAACACGCGCTGTCGCGAGGTTGGGCCGGGGTGATGGAGCAACTCACCACACCCGCCTGGCGACGTGTCGGTGCCCTGCTGGGGCTGCTGGCGGTAGTGCAGTTGGTGGGCATGAATGCCGCCGCTTTCAAACTTTCACGGCAGGAAAGTCAGTTGCGACAAAAGCTCGACACCACGGCCGCCGAGGCGCTGCCCGGTGTGCCCGCCATACTCGATGCGCGCCTGCAGGTGCAGCGCGCGCTCAACGACGCGCGCCTGCGCACCGGCCGTCCCGGAGATGGCGATCTCGACGTGCTCATGGGGCGCGCCAGCGTGGTGGTGCCGCCGGGCATCGTGCCCACGGTGCTGAAATTCAGCCCGGGCCAGTTGCAGCTCAGTCTGCCGGGTGACGCGGCCGCGCAGGCGGCAGCAAGGTGCACTCCGGCCGGCCTGTCCTGTGTGGCGCAGGGCGATGTGCTGAGTGTGACGGGAGCGGCGCAATGAGCGCGACGCAAGGCGGCCGCATGGCGACGTTGTCGGGGCTCTGGTACCGGGGCCTGCCGCAGACGGTGGCGCTCGGGCGTCAGCGCTGGGCCGCCATGTCGCCGCGCGAGCGCGTGCTGATCGGCTCTGCCGCGGTGCTGGTGCTGGTTGCGCTGCTGTGGCTGCTGGCGATCAAACCCGCTTGGCATACCCTGCAAACCGCGCCGCAGCGCATCGTCAGCCTGCAGCAGCAGTTGCAAACCCTGCAGCAGGACGGTCAGCAGATCGCCGCTCTGCGCAATGCGCCTTCTGCCCCGGTATTCAGCGGCGATCTGCAGGCGGCCATCGTGGCCTGGTTCAAGCGTGTCGATCCGGGCGCCAAGGTTCAGGCGCAGGTGCTGCCGGGCGAGGTGACGCTGGATCTCTCTGCGCTGCGACCGGCCACCCTGGCGGCGCTGGCGCAAACGGCGCGACGCGACTGGTCGGCGCAGGTGGACGGCGCCGATCTCAAGCTCGGCCCGGACGGAGCGCTCAGCGGCACGGTGCACCTGTCGCGGCAAGGATCGGGTGGCGGATGAATGGCCAGCGCACCCAAATCTCCCGACCCGGCGCGCGCTGCGGCGTCTTCCGGCAAACGCTCGTCCAAGTCTTCGTCACGCGGGCGTTCATCATCCCGCAAACCGGTCAAACGCCAACGCGCCTTCAGCCGCCGCTGGTTGTGGCTGGCGGCTTTGCTGGGCGTGCTGTGGGCGCTGCTGTGGCAGGCCCCGGCCAGCTGGCTGAGCGCGGCGGTGTGGAAGGCCAGCGGTCAGCACGTCTTGCTCGCTCAGGCGCAAGGCACCTGGCGCGACGGCTCGGCGCTGCTGGTGCTCGAAGGCGGGGCGGGCAGCCGCGGCGCCACCGTGCTGCCCGGCACCTTGCACTGGACTATCGGTCTGGGCAATCTCTGGCGCGGCCGACTGCTGGCGCAGATCGACTGGCCCAAGGTCTCGCCGCAGCCGCTGCAGATCAGCACCCAGCTCGGCTGGTCGCAGACCACCGTGGCGCTGCGCCCGGCGGGGGGCGCGCCAGATGCCCCCTGGCAGGGCATGCTGCCGCTATCGGTGCTCGACGGGCTGGGCACTCCCTGGAATACCGTTGCGCTACGGGGACAGGCGCAATTCACCTTGCGTGGCCTGCTCCTAGAATCGGTCGCGGGGCGGATGCGGATCGGGGGGCAGGTGCAGATCGATCTGCCGGATGTGGCATCCCGCCTGAGTGTGGTGGCGCCCATCGGCAGCTATACCCTGAGCATCACCGGGCAGGGCGCCGATGCGCAAGTCGATCTGCAAAGCAGCAAAGGGCCCCTGTTGTTGCAGGGCAAAGGGGTCTGGAACGGTCAGGCCCTGCAGTTTCTCGGCACCGGCCGGGCGGCGCCTGGCAACGAAGCGGCGATGGCGAATCTGCTGTCGCTCCTCGGACGTCGCGAGGGTGACCATGTGCGAATCGCCATTTGAATTCGACTGAATTCGACGACACTCCGACCGCCACAGAACACGACAAGAATCAAGGAACGCCGTGATGCATCCCGACTTGAACCCCAATTCTCATGCCCGCAGCGGGATCAGCCGCAGGATCGGCCGCGTGGTGGCCTTGCTGCTCGTTCCTTTGCTCATGCTGCAACCGGTGATGGCGCAGGCGCCCTCAGGCATGGCGGGCAAGACCGATCAAGCCAAACGTAGCGCCAATGGGGATCTCACCATCAACCTGGTCAACGCCGACATCGCCAGCGCGGTGCAGGCGGTGGCCGCGGCAACTGGGCGCAACTTCATCGTCGATCCGCGGGTGAAGGGCCAGGTCACTATTCAATTCGAAAAACCGGTGCCGCCGCAGAAAGTCTTCCAGGCGCTGCTCACGCAGTTGCGCCTGGCCGGCTTTGCCGTGGTGGAGCATGACGGCGTGTTTCAGGTCGTGCCCGAGGCCGACGCCAAGCTGCAGAGCGGGCCGGTGGGCGTCGGGCTGGCGCCTTCTCGCATTCCCGGTCGTGGCGATCAGGTGGTCACGCAGATCTTCCAGTTGCGCAATGCCTCGGCCAGCAGCCTGCTGCCCGTGTTGCGGCCCCTGATCTCGCCCAACAACACCATCAACGTCAGCCCCTCCGGCAATGCGCTGGTCGTCACCGACTATGCCGACAACCTCAAGCGCATCGCGCGCATCATCGCCGCGCTCGACGTGCCCACCGGCACCGAAGTCACCGTCGTACCGCTGACCTACGCGGTGGCCAGCGATCTGGCGCCCACGTTGCAAAAGCTCATCGACATGCAGACGGTCACCTCGAGCGGCCCGGGCACCCCCGGTGTGCAGGCAGCCGTCGCTGGCAGCGGGGCCATGCGTGCGGTCATCCTGCCGGAGACGGCCAGCAACTCGCTCATCGTGCGGGCCACCAATGGCGCACAACTCGCCGAGATCGAGCAGATGATCCGCCGCCTCGACCGGCCGCAAAATGATCAGGACAACATCCATGTGGTCTATCTGCGCAATGCCAATGCGGCCGATCTGGCGCGCACCCTGCGCGGGGTGCTGGCAGCGCAAGGCACGGGCAGCGCTGCGGGCGGGCAGTCGCAGGTCAAACCGCAGGGGGGATCGCAGTCGATGAGTGGCGGCAGCAACAACAGCAACTCATCTTCTTATGGGTCGTCCGGCGCCACCAGCCCGGGGCTGGGCCAGGCGCCGGAATTCGCCGCCACCAGCAGCGACTCGACGGTAACCTTGCCGCAGGGCGGCACGGTTTATGCCGACAACTCGCTCAATGCCCTCATCATCAACGCGCCGCAGCCGGTTTACATGCAACTGCGCCGGGTGATCGAGCGGCTCGACGTGCGCCGGGCGCAGGTTTATGTCGAGGCGCTGATCGCCGAGGTCGACGCCAACAAGGCGGCGCAACTCGGTATTCAGTGGCAGGCCATCGCCGGCAGCGCGGGCAATCAGAATGCCATCATCGGCGGCAGCAATTACGGCACCGGCGGCTCGAACATCATCAATCTGCAGGCGGCCATTTCCGGCGGCGGCAGTTCGGCGGCAACGGCGCTCGCCAGCGGTTCGCTGGCCATCCCCAATGGCTTGAACATCGGCATTCTGCACAACGTGGCGGGCATGGCCACGTTGGGTCTGCTGGCGAACTTTCTGCAGACGCAGGACGGCGCCAATATTCTTTCCGCGCCCAACCTGATGACCCTCGACAACGAAGAGGCCAAGATCGTTGTCGGCCAGAACGTGCCCTTCGTCACCGGCCAGTATGCGCAAACCGGATCGAGCGCCACCGTCACGCCGTTCCAGACCATCGAGCGCAAGGACGTCGGCCTGACCTTGAAAGTGCGGCCGCAGATTACCGCGGGCGGCGCGATCAAGATGGATGTCTATCAGGAGGTGTCGAGCATTTCCAGCACCACCAACGCGGCGGGCATCATCACCAACAAACGCTCCATCCAGACCGCCGTGCTGGTCAACGACGGCCAGACCATCGTGCTCGGGGGGCTGATGCAGGACAACGTGAGCCAGAACAACAGCAAGATTCCGGGCCTGGGCGACATTCCCGGGCTGGGCGCGCTGTTCCGCTCCAATTCGCGCACGGCGCAGAAGACCGATCTGATGGTGTTCCTGCGGCCTATCGTGGTGCGCACCGAAGATCAGGGCAACGCGCTGAGCCAGCAACGCTACGACACCATGCGCGGCATGCAGGACAGGGCGCAACTGCCCGCGCAGTTCGGCATGCCCGAGATGCCGGGGCCGGTGCTGCCGTCCCTTCAAGGCGATACGGGGGCAGCGCCCACGCCCCCCATGTCGCTGGGCGCAGCCAGCAGCGCTGCCGCGGCGCCCTCGCCCACGTCCCTCGCCATGCCACCCGCTGCGCCCGGTGCAGCCAATGCCCTGCAGAGCCTTCAGGCGAAGAGCAAGGCTGACGCGACCGTGGTGGAACTCGGCTTTTCTCAGCCCCTGGCCGCCCCGCCCACCGCATTCACCTTGAGCGATCCGATTCGGCTGGTGCTCGATTTTCAGGGCGCCCATTCGCAGCTCAGCAGCAAGACCCAGAGCTTTGATCTGGGGCCGCTGCAGTCTGCCAGCGTGGTTGATGACCAGGGCAAGACCCGGGTGATTTTCAACCTGACTCAGACCACGCGCTACGTCACCGAGGTGCAGGGCAAGCAACTGCGCGTCATCCTCACGCCGCAGCACTGAACGACCGCTCGCCATGTCCGTGCGTCATCCCTTGCCCTATACCTTCTGCCGCGACCAGGCGGTGCTGGCCGAAGACGACGGCCAGGGCGTCGAACTCTGGATGTGCGAGGCCACGCGGCCCGCGGCGCTGGCCGAGGTGCAGCGCCAGCATGTGCTGTGCGCGGTGCACCGCACCACCGCTGAAGACCTGCAGGCGCGCATCGGCGCGGCCTACGCTGCCCGCGATGGCAGCGCCGCGTCGGTCATCAGCGAAGTGGAGGGCGACGTCGATCTGGGCCGGCTGATGCAGGACATCCCCGCGGTGGAAGACCTGCTCGAAGCCGCCGACGACGCGCCCATCATCCGCATGCTCAACGTCTTGTTCACCCAGGCCGCGCGCGAAGGGGCTTCGGACATTCACATCGAGCCCTATGAAACCGCTTCGGTGGTGCGCTTTCGCGTGGACGGCACGCTGCGCGAAGTGGTGCGGCCCAACAAGGCGCTGCATGGCGCGCTGATTTCGCGCATCAAGATTCTTTCGCAGCTCGATATCGCCGAAAAGCGTCTGCCTCAGGACGGCCGCATCGCCCTGCGCATCGGCGGCCGCACTCTCGATGTGCGCGTGTCCACCCTGCCTTGCGCGCATGGCGAACGCGCCGTGCTGCGCTTGCTCGACAAATCGGCGGCGCGGCTGAATCTGCGCGCCGTGGGCATGGCGCCCGACATGCTCGACCACTTCGATGCCCTCATTCGCGCGCCGCACGGCATTTTGCTGGTCACCGGCCCGACCGGCAGCGGCAAGACCACCACGCTGTACTCGGCGCTGAGCCGACTCGATGCCAGCACCACCAGCATCATGACGGTGGAAGACCCGATCGAGTACGACCTGCCCGGCATCGGCCAGACGCAGGTCAACGCCCGCATCGACCTCACCTTTGCCCGAGCTCTGCGCGCCATCCTGCGGCAAGACCCCGACGTGGTGATGATCGGCGAAATCCGCGATTTCGAAACCGCGCAGATCGCCATTCAGGCCTCGCTCACCGGTCACCTCGTGCTCGCCACACTCCATACCAACGACTCCGTCTCGGCCGTTACCCGCCTGACCGATATGGGCGTCGAGCCCTTTCTGCTTGCCTCTTCGCTGCTGGGCGTGTTGGCGCAGCGGCTGGTGCGCCAGCTCTGCCCGGCCTGCAAAGTGCCGTCGCCCGACGGCCAGGGTTTCGTGCCTGTGGGTTGCCCCGCGTGCAATCACACCGGCTACACCGGACGCACCGGCGTGTTCGAGCTGTTCGAAGTGGACGACGGTCTGCGCGCCGCCATTCACGCCCGTGCCTCCGAGGCCGAGTTGCGCCGCCTGGCCCAGGCCACGGGGATGCGCAATATGCGCCAGGATGGGCAACGCTATATCGACACCAGCATCACCAGTCTGGCCGAGTTGCTGCGCGTGACGCGTGATTGAATTTCTGCTCCACCATGCCCGCCTACCGTTTCACCGCCCTTGACACCGCAGGCGCCGAACAGTCCGGCGTGCTCGAATCCGACAGCGCCCGCGGCGCCCGTACCCTGTTGCGCAGCCGCGGGCTCATTCCGTTGCAGGTCGAAGGCATTCACGAAGAAGCGGCGCAGGCCAGCGGCCGCCGGTTTGCGCGCCGGGTGTTCAACAACCAGGAACGCACCCTGTTCACCCGCCAGCTCGCGGGCCTGTTGGTGTCTGGCCTGCCGGTGGAGAAAGCCCTTGCCGCCCTGGCCGAAGATGCTGACCGCGCCGAAATCGGCAATCTGCTTTCCAACCTCAAAAGCGAAGTCTCAGCTGGTCACAGCCTGGGCGACGCGCTGGCTCAGTATCCGCGCGAATTCAAGCCCATCTACCGCGCGCTGGTGAGCGCGGGCGAAGATAGCGGCGACCTGGGTCTGGTGATGGAGCGGCTGTCCGACTACCTCGAAGACCAGCAGGCGCTGCGCGGCAAGCTGGTGCAGGCCTTCGCCTATCCGGCCATCGTGGTGCTGGTGGCCGTCACCGTGGTGGTGCTGCTGCTCACCTACGTCGTGCCACAGGTGGTCGGCGTGTTTCAGGGCGCGCACCAGAAGTTGCCGCTGCTCACCCTCGGCCTCATCGCCGTGTCCGATTTCATGCGGGCCTGGGGCTGGCTGATTTTGATCGTGCTCGCGGTTGGCGCCGTCGTGTTCGCGCAGGCCATGAAGCTGCCGGGGCCGCGTCTGGCGTTCGACGCCATGATGCTGCGCAGCCCGCTGTTCGGACGGCTGATCCGCGGCATCAACACCGCGCGTTTCGCCAGCACCTTGGGCATTCTGGGTGCGGCGGGCGTGCCCATCCTGCGCGCGCTGCAGGCCGCTGCAGACACGCTGAGCAACAGCCTGCTCAAGGCCGACGCGGAAGAGGCCATCGCCCTGGTGCGCGAGGGCGCAACGCTGGCGCAGTCGCTGGCGCTGCACAAGCGCTTTCCGCCCGTGCTCATCACCTTCATCCGATTGGGCGAGCAAACCGGCACGCTGCCGCAGATGCTCGACCGCGCCGCGGTGCAGCATGCGCAGGAAGTGCAGCGCCGCGCCATGACCCTGACCACGATTCTGGAGCCGCTGCTCATTCTGGTCATGGGCGGCATGGTGCTGCTCATCGTGCTGGCCGTGATGATGCCCATCATCCAGATGAACAACCTGGTGAAATAAGTCATGCCTGCCGATTTGAACGACCGCCTGGTCGTGGCGATTTCCTCCCGCGCCCTGTTCGATTTCGAGGAGGAGAACCGCGTGTTCGAGCAGGCCGACGACGCTGCCTACATGCGGCTGCAGCTCGACCGGCTGGAGCGCCCGGCGCAGCCCGGCGTGGCGTTCCAACTGGTACGCAAGCTGCTGGCCTTCAACACCAGCGACGCCCAGCGCGACCGGGTGGAAGTGGTGCTGCTGTCGCGTAACGACCCGGTGTCCGGGTTGCGGGTGTTCAATTCCGCCAAACACCACGGCACGCCCATCGAGCGCGGCGTATTCACGCGGGGCCGCGCGCCCTATCAATATCTACACGCTTTGCAGGCCCATCTGTTTCTGTCGGCCGAGCCAGACGATGTTCGCGCTGCGCTGCACGCCGGCTATCCGGCGGCGCAGGTTTACCCCGAGTCGGCGCGTGCGTCCGAGGCGCATCCCGATGAAGTGCGCATCGCCTTCGACGGTGACGCGGTGCTGTTCTCCGACGAAGCTGAGCGCGTTTTCCAGACCGAAGGTCTGCCCGCTTTCCAGCAGCACGAAGCCCGCAAGGCCGCGCTGCCGCTGCCGCCGGGCCCATTCAAGCCCCTGCTCGAAGCCCTGCACCGCCTGCAAAAGGCGAGCGCCGATGGCTCCACCCCCATGCGTCTGCGCACCGCGCTGGTCACCGCGCGCAGCGCTCCGGCGCACGAGCGCGCCGTCCGCACCCTGATGCACTGGAACATCACCATTGATGAAGCCATGTTTCTTGGCGGGCTGGATAAGGGGCCGTTCCTGCGCGAATTTCAGCCCGATTTTTTCTTCGACGACCAAGCGGGACATGTGCAATCCGCCGCGCGTCATGTGCCCTCGGGGCAGGTACACGCCGCAGTCACGCGCAAGTCCTGAAGACCGCTCGGCCCGTGCAGCCGCCGCCTGAAAAAAAGTCGCTGGGCCTCTACCATGCAAAGCTCTGTCACTCGCTGACGACACCCCGAAGGAGACTCGCATGGCCACCACCCATCTGCATGGCAACCCCGTTCCCACCAGCGGTGAATTGCCCGCCAAAGGCAGCAAAGCCCCCGACTTCCGCCTGACCGACAAAGACCTGGCCGACCGCACCCTGGCCGACTTCGCGGGCAAGCGCAAGGTGCTCAACATCTTCCCGTCCATCGACACCCCGACCTGCGCGCAATCTGTGCGCACCTTCAACGCTCGCGCCAGCGACAAGCCCGACACCGTGGTGCTGTGTATCTCGGCCGATCTGCCGTTTGCCCAGGCCCGCTTCTGCGGCGCCGAAGGGCTGGACAAGGTGGTCAACCTCTCGGAAATGCGTGACCGCAGTTTCGCCCAGGCCTACGGCGTGGGCATCGCTGGCGGCCCGCTTGCCGGGCTGTGCGCCCGCGCCGTGGTCGTGCTCGACAAGGACAACACCGTACTGCACACCGAGCTGGTGAACGAAATCGCTCACGAGCCCAACTACGACGCGGCGTTGGCGGCGCTGTAAGGCAGCCGACTCCGCGTGGCGTGTGTTTGCCGCGCGGAGTTTCTAGAATGGTTCTTTTATTCTGCGGAGACAACACATCATGGTCATGCCCACATCCATGTCGGATCGCGACGGAAAAATCTGGATGGACGGCCAGTTGGTGGAGTGGCGTGATGCCAAAGTCCACGTTCTGACCCACACCCTGCACTACGGCTGCGGCGCCTTCGAGGGCGTGCGGGCTTACAAGACCGACCAGGGCACGGCCATCTTCCGCCTGCGCGATCACACCGAGCGCCTGTTCAACAGCGCCAAGATTCTGCGCATGGAGATTCCTTTCACCATCGAGCAGGCTATGCAAGCCCAGATCGACGTGGTCAAGGCCAACGGTTTCGACTCCTGCTACATCCGTCCGCTGACCTGGATCGGCGACAAGAAGCTGGGCGTTTCGCCGCGCGGCAACACCATTCATCTGATGATCGCAGCGTGGCCGTGGGGCGCCTATCTCGGCGAAGAGGGGCTCACGCGCGGCATTCGCGTCAAGACCAGTAGTTACACCCGCCACCATGTGAACATCACCATGTGCAACGCCAAGGCGGTGAGCAATTACACCAACTCCATTCTGGCGAATCTGGAGGTCACGGGCGACGGCTACGACGAAGCGCTGCTGCTCGACCCGCAGGGCTTTGTGAGCGAGGGCGCGGGCGAGAATATTTTCGTCGTGCGCGAAGGCGTGCTCTACACCCCCGATCTTTCTTCGGGCGCGCTCAACGGCATCACGCGCAAAACCGTGTTCGCCATCTGCGAAGACCTAGGCCTGACCATCAAGGAAAAGCGCATCACCCGCGACGAGGTTTACATCGCTGACGAAGCCTTCTTTACCGGCACGGCGGCCGAAGTCACCCCCATCCGCGAGCTCGACGGCGTCACCCTCGGCCCTGGGTATCGCGGCCCGATCACCGAGCGCATCCAGAATGCTTTTTTCGACATCGTCGGCGGCCGCAATCCCAAGTACGCAGGCTGGCTGTCTGCGGTTTGACGACGAATCCCTCACTGATCGAGACCCGCCTATGAGCGCCATTCCCAAGCCCGACATGCCCGTGGTCGAACTCAAAGCCAAGGATCTGCCGGCCTACTGTCCCAATCCTAGTATGCCGATCTGGAGCAGCCATCCGCGCGTATTCATCGACGTGACGCACGGCGAAGCGGCCTGCCCTTACTGCGGCACCCGCTACCGTCTGGCCGAAGGCGAAGTGGTGCACGGCCATTGAGTGCACGTCCGGCATGACCCGTGTTCTGCTGATCGCCCCGCAGTGGATCGGCGACGCGGTGATGGCCCAGCCCTTGGTGGCTTTGCTGGCTGCCCGAGGCGAGCAGATCAGCGCGATAGGGCTGCCCGGCGTGGCTCCGGTATTGCGGGCCATGCCGGGGGTGAGCGAGGTCATCGAGGCGCCGTTCGCGCATGGTCAGCTCGATTTCGCGCTACGCAGGCGCATCGCAAAGCCATTGCGTGGTGCGGGTTTCCAGCGGGCCTACATCCTCGGCAACAACCTCAAGTCGCGCCTGGTGCCGTGGCTGGCACGCATACCGCAGCGCATTGGCTATACCGGCGAAGCACGCGGACTGCTACTGACCGATCGGTTTGAGGCGGACGAGCCCGCTCGGGTGAGAGCAGCCTCCGAGCCGATGGCGCTGTCGCCCGTGTCCTGCCGCGTTCCCCGGCCGCAGAGTCAGGGCCGACCGGACATGCGCGAACATTACGCCGCGCTGGCGCAGGTTGACGGCGCGTCCAGCCCGGTTTCGATTCCGGAGCCGACCCTGCACATTTCTCCAGACGAGGCCGAGGCGGTGCGCCGCCGGTTCGGTCTGCCGCCGCGCTGGATTGCCCTCTGCCCCGGCGCGGAATACGGCCCGGCCAAGCAATGGCCGGTCGCGCACTATGCCGCCTTAGCCATCCAGGCGCGACAAGCCGGTTATGCCGTTGCCGTGCTCGGCGCCCCGCGGGATGCTGCGGCCGGAGCCGAGATTGCCACGCAGGCGCCGGGCAGCGTGAATCTTTGCGGCGCCACGCGGTTGGCAGACGCCATTGCCTTGCTCGCCAGTTGCAGCGGTGCGGTGAGTAACGATTCCGGTTTGATGCATGTGGCCGCCGCACTGCAGCGCCCGACCGTGGGGGTGTACGGCTCGACCGATCCGCGCCACACGCCTCCTGCGGCACATCACAGTGCAACGCTCTGGCTGCACCTCGATTGCAGTCCGTGTTTTCAACGCACCTGCCCGCTTGGGCATCTGGACTGCCTCAAACACATCTCGCCCGATGCGGTCTGGTGTGAGCTGGCGCGACTGATGTCTGCTGCCGCACCCCATTGAGTGCTCAGGCGCTCAATGCCAGAGCAGCACAACCGCAATCGCAATCCAGCCCAGCGTAAAGTTGAGCACCACCAAGGGGTGAATCTGCTCCAGCGCGCGGCCCAGCGCGGGCCAATCCTGCCTGGAAGCGGCCTGGCCCGCGCGGCGGAACGGTGCATAGTAAATGTGTGCAAAGACCGCCATCATCACCAGGCCGATGCCCAGCATCGCATGCCAGCCCACGGGGGCCTGGGCGAAACCGACCTGCAGCATGATGATCAATCCCGAAATCAAAATCACCGCGATGCTGAGCCAGACGAGAGGGAAGAAGCGCTGCAGTGTCGCCAGCATGAACTGCGGGCGCACAGGCGGTTGAAGCAGGGCGAAAGCGGCGGGCCGCATGGCAAACAGAATGAACGCCATACCACCCATCCAGATGACCGCGGCGACAAGATGTAAAAAGACCAGCAGAGCCGTCATGAAAGTTCCCGAAATTGGATGAAATGCGCGCTTGCACAAATTGAGGTCAGTGGCGACGCGGCTGTCAAGCGAAATGACAGAACGTTGACTCGACACAATGTTAGATGCAGCCGCACGAAAAAAGCTGGTGCTGTATCGACTTTCCCCTATACTCTCGCCGTTTGACCTTCACGCCAATTGTTACCCGTCGCAACAACCGCCGCTGCAATCCGCAGCGGGCTGCGCAGATTGGTGGAAGCGTTTTAACCCAAGTTCAACTCGTGGACTGCCGATACGGCCGTCCACAAAGCTGACCAGAGTGTTTTTGCCTTGAACCCAACTGTGCCATCCATCGACCCCTGGAAAGACGAGCAAGACGTGCCGTCGGCTGCGCCCATGACGCGCGCCGAAGTGCAGAGCTTGCTTCTGCGCAAGCCGCAGGTGTCCGTTTGGCGCGTGGTGGCGCTGCAGGCCGTGGTCGGCCTGGCCGTGGCCTTGGTGAGCGGGTTTTTTGCGGCGGGCAAGCTCTCGGTCGTGTGGTCTGCCCTGTATGGCGCGGCCATCATCGCCGTGCCCTCTGCGCTGTTTGCCCTATCCATTCAGCTCTGGCTGTCCAAATTGAAGCCCGGCGTGGCGGTTTACGGTTTTGCGCTGGGTGAGTTGTTGAAAATCGGTTTGACCATCGTGCTTCTGTTTTTTGCGCCGCGCATCGTGCAGCCCCTCAGTTGGGCCGCGATGCTGATCGCCGTCGTCGTGACCTTGCAGGTGTACTGGGTCGCCCTGATTCTGCGCGGCAAGAAATCGAGTTGCGCAGCCTGATCCATTCCAGTCGTGCCGCGCAGGCGGCCCTCCTCAAAATAGTCGACCATGTCCGCAGAACAACACACCATCACCGCAGGCGAGTACATCGTTCACCACCTGACGCAATGGACCAGTGGTCCGCGTACCGGGGTGGTTGACTTTGGCATCGTCGACATCGATTCCCTTTTCTTCTCCGTGCTGCTGGGCGTGATTGCGTGCTACGTGCTGTGGCGCGTCGCAAAAAACATGACCAGCGGCAAACCGGGCAGGCTTCAGGCTGCGGTCGAGTTTCTGGTTGAGTTCGTGGACGAGCAGGCGCGCGGCATTGTGCGCAATGCCAAGTCGCGCGAATTCGTGGCTCCGCTGGCGTTCATCTCGTTCGTCTGGATCGTGATGATGAACCTCATGGATCTGCTGCCCGTCGATCTGTTACCCCGCCTCTGGCAAACCGCGGGCGCCGCGACCGGCCACGACCCGGAGCATATGTATTTGCGTGTGGTGCCTACGGCCGACCTGTCGATCGCCCTGGGCATGTCGATCACCATTTTGTTGCTGAGCCTGTACTACGGCATCAAGATCAAGGGCATTGGCGGTTGGGTGCATGAATTGTTCACCGCTCCGTTTGGCAACCATTTCCTGCTCTGGCCGCTGAACTTCGCCATGCAGTTGCTCGAATATTTGGCAAAAACCCTCTCGCATGGCATGCGGTTGTTCGGCAACCTTTACGCCGAAGAAATTCTGTTCATGATCATCGCGCTCATGGGGGCTGCCGGCCTGAGCAGCTTGACAGGCTGGGCACTGTTCTTCGGCAACATTGCAGCCGGTCTGGCCTGGTCGATCTTCAGTCTGCTGGTCATCGTGCTGCAGGGTTTCATTTTCATGATGCTGACTCTGGTTTACATCGGTCAGGCGCATGATCACCATTGATCGGTTTTGATTAGTTTCCTTTTTTTCTGATTTCTTTTTTCTTCACCACTTCAACTCACTAGGAGCAAGCATGGAACACGTTCTCGGATATGTCGCACTGGCCGCAGGTCTGATCATTGGTCTGGGCGCCAACGGCGCTTGTATCGGCATCGGCATCATGGGCAGCAAATATCTCGAATCCGCCGCACGTCAGCCCGAGCTGATGAACGAACTGCAAACCAAGATGTTCCTGCTGGCCGGTCTGATCGACGCGGCCTTCCTGATCGGTGTCGGTCTGGCCATGATGTTCACCTTCGCCAACCCGTTCGTTCTGAAGTAAGCCACGCTTGACTCCAGCAACGATCTGTTCACCCATCTGAAGCAAAGGTTAGCGCCATGCATCTGGACGCAACACTCATTGCGCAGATCATCGTTTTCTTGCTGCTGGCGTGGTTCACGAAGAAATTCGTGTGGCCCCCCATCACCAAGGCCCTCGATGAACGCGCAACAAAAATCGCCGACGGTCTGGCTGCCGCCGATCGCGCCAAGTCTGAACTCGCCTCGGCCAATCGCAAGGTCGAGGAAGAACTTGCCCGCTCGCATCAAGAGAGCGCGGGACGCCTGGCTGACGCCGAGCGTCGTGCGCAGGCCGTGATCGAAGAGGCGCGCAAGAAGGCCGAGGAGGTCGCAGCCAACATCGTGGCGCAGGCCAAGTCAGAGGCTGATCAGCAGGCGGTCAAGGCGCGCGAGCAATTGCGTGACCAGGTGGCAGCGCTGGCAGTCAAGGGTGCCGAGGCCATTCTGCATCGCGAGATCAATCCGCAGGTGCATGCCGATCTGCTGAACCGGCTCAAGGCCGAGCTGTAATCGGAGTGCGCCATGGCTGAACTCGCCACTATTGCCCGTCCTTACGCCGAAGCCGCTTTTGCCGCTGTGCGCGAATCCGGTATTCCGTCCGCGCAAGCGGCAGACGCCTTGGACCAGATCGCCCAGATTGCTGCCGATCCCGCTTTGCGCGAGGTGATGGGCAGCCCGAAGGTTTCCGCGCGGCAACTCGCCGATCTGGTTCTGGGTGCTCTGCCGGGAACCGTTGCTCCTGTGCTGAAAAATCTGGTCGAGATGCTCGCCGAAAACCGGCGTTTCGCCGCAGTCGGGCAGATCGCCGAGCAGTTCCGTGTGCTCAAGGACGAGGCCGAAGGCAAGGTCGAGGCCGTGGTGTCCAGTGCGTTCCCGCTGGAAGGCGAGGCGCTCGACAGCTTGCTGCAGGCGCTCGAACGCAAATACGGCCGCAAGCTGCACGCCACTGTGGAAATCGATCCGTCGCTCATCGGGGGGGTGCGTGTCGCTGTAGGCGACGAAGTGCTCGACACCTCGGTTCGCGCCCGGCTGGAGCAGATGAAAGTCGCTCTCACCGCTTAAAGTCTTAGAGGCTCCCATGCAACTCAATCCCGCAGAAATTTCCGAACTCATCAAGAGCCGCATCGAAGGTCTGGGCGCCAGCGCCAATATCCGCAACGAGGGCACGGTCGTGTCCCTCACCGACGGTATTGCGCGGGTGCACGGGCTGTCCGACGTGATGCAGGGCGAAATGCTCGAATTCCCGAACAACACCTTTGGCCTGGCGCTCAACCTCGAGCGTGATTCGGTCGGGGTGGTGATTCTGGGCCCTTACGAGCAAATCTCAGAAGGTGACACGGTCAAGTGCACCGGCGAGATTCTTTCCGTGCCGGTCGGCCCCGAGCTCATCGGCCGCGTGGTCAACACCCTGGGTGTGCCCATCGACGGCAAGGGACCGGTGGAAACCAAGCAACTCGATCCGATCGAAAAGATCGCCCCTGGCGTGATCTGGCGGCAATCCGTGTCGCAGCCGGTGCAGACGGGTATCAAGGCGATCGACGCCATGGTGCCCGTCGGTCGCGGCCAGCGCGAGCTGATCATCGGCGACCGCCAGACCGGCAAGACCGCGGTGGCCGTCGACTCGATCATCAGCCAGAAGGGCAAAGACCTGATCTGTATCTATGTGGCGATCGGCCAGAAGGCCTCGACCATCGCCAACGTGGTGCGCAAGTTGCAGGAGTTCGGCGCGATGGAATACACCATCGTCGTCGCGGCCTCCGCCTCGGACTCGGCCGCCATGCAGTACCTGGCGCCTTACGCCGGCTGCACCATGGGCGAATACTTCCGCGACCGCGGTCAGGACGCACTGGTGATCTATGACGATCTGACCAAGCAGGCCTGGGCCTATCGCCAGATCTCGCTGCTGCTGCGCCGTCCGCCGGGCCGTGAAGCCTACCCTGGCGACGTGTTCTACCTGCACAGCCGCCTGCTGGAACGCGCCGCCCGCGTCAGCGAGGCGTATGTCGAGAAGTTCACCAACGGCGCGGTCAAGGGCAAGACGGGTTCGCTCACCGCCTTGCCCATCATCGAAACCCAGGCTGGCGACGTGTCCGCCTTCGTGCCGACCAATGTGATTTCGATTACCGACGGCCAGATCTTCCTCGAAACCGATCTGTTCAACGCCGGTGTGCGTCCCGCCATCAACGCGGGTGTTTCGGTGTCGCGGGTGGGTGGTGCGGCGCAGACCAAGATCATCAAGAAGCTCTCGGGCGGTATTCGTACCGACTTGGCCCAGTATCGCGAACTGGCTGCGTTCGCGCAGTTTGCTTCCGACCTGGACGAAGCGACCCGCAAGCAGCTCGAGCGCGGCCGCCGAGTGGTCGAATTGCTGAAGCAGCCTCAGTATCAGCCGGCGCAGGTCTGGCAGATGGCGGCATCGCTCTACGCGGTGAACAACGGCTATCTTGACGACATCGAAGTCAAGCAGGTTCTGCCGTTTGAAAAGGGCCTGCACGATCATCTGCAGACCAAGCACGCCGCCTTGGTGCAAAGCATCGAATCTTCCAAGGATCTGTCCAAGGATGATGAAGCCAAGCTCAAGGAAGCGATCGCCGAATTCAAGAAAAACGGTGCGTACTAATTCATTCCACGAAAACGGACGGAGCTGGGCAAGGATGTTTTCGCCCAGACTGACCCAGGAGTAATTCAATGGCTGGAATGAAAGAAGTACGCGTCAAGATCAAGAGCGTGCAAAACACGCGCAAGATCACCAAGGCGATGGAAATGGTGGCGGCCTCCAAGATGCGCAAGGCGCAGGAGCGCATGCGCGCAGCCCGCCCGTATGGCGACACGGTGCGTGTCATCGCGGGTCACCTGCGCCAGGCGAATCCGGAATACACCCATCCTTTCCTGATCAAACGTGAGCCGATCAAGCGCGTCGGTTTGATTTTGGTGACCACTGACAAGGGGCTGTGCGGAGGGCTGAACACCAATATCACCCGCATGGCTCTGGGCAAAATCAAGGAATGGCAGGCCGATGGCGTGCAGATCGAGTGCTGCGCCATTGGCAACAAGGGCCTGCAATTCCTGCAGCGTTTAGGCATGAATCTCACGTCGCACGCGGTACAGCTTGGCGACAAGCCGCATCTTGAAAAGTTGATCGGCCCCGTAAAAATCATGCTCGACGCCTACCAAGACGGCAAACTCGACGCGGTGTATCTGGGCTTCAGCCGCTTCGTCAACACCATGAAGCAGGCGCCGGAAATCGAGCCGCTCGTACCGCTCCCCGCGCACGCGCTGACGGCCAAGGCTGGAGATGAAAAGTCCCATAGCTGGGATTACATCTACGAGCCCGACGCCAAGCCGGTGATCGATGCGCTGTTGGTGCGCTATATCGAGGCACTGATTTATCAGGCGGTGGCAGAGAACATGGCGTGCGAGCAGTCCGCCCGCATGGTGGCGATGAAGTCCGCCTCGGACAACGCCAAGAGCGTGATCGGTGAGTTGCAGCTCGTCTACAACAAGAGCCGACAGGCAGCCATTACCAAAGAACTTTCGGAAATCGTGAGCGGAGCCGCCGCGGTGTGAACCCCGGCTAACCGAATTGAAACCATTGGAGAGCAATATGACGACGGCTCAAGCGCAAGGCAAAATCGTTCAGTGCATCGGCGCTGTGATCGATATCGAATTTCCCCGCAATGCCATTCCCAAGGTGTACGACGCCTTGGTGTTGGCGGACAACAACGCCAGCAGTCTGGCAGAAAGCGGCCTCACTTTCGAGGTGCAGCAGCAGATCGGTGACGGCGTGGTGCGCACCATTGCCATGGGCTCCAGCGATGGCCTGCGTCGGGGCATGCTGGTCAACAACACCGGCCATTCCATTCAGGTCCCGGTGGGGCCGGCGGTGCTGGGTCGCATCATGGACGTGCTGGGCCGCCCCATCGACGAAGCCGGTCCCATCGCCACCGAAGAGCGCCGCTCGATTCACCAGTCGGCGCCGAAGTTCGATGACCTGTCCCCTTCGGTCGACCTGCTCGAAACCGGCATCAAGGTGATCGACCTGGTCTGCCCCTTCGCCAAGGGCGGCAAGGTCGGCCTGTTCGGCGGTGCCGGCGTGGGCAAGACCGTGAACATGATGGAACTCATCAACAACATCGCCAAGCAGCACAGCGGTCTGTCGGTGTTTGCCGGCGTGGGGGAACGCACCCGCGAAGGCAACGACTTCTATCACGAAATGAAGGACTCGAACGTGCTCGACAAGGTCGGCATGGTGTTCGGTCAGATGAACGAGCCCCCGGGCAACCGCCTGCGCGTCGCGCTCACCGGCCTGACCATGGCCGAGCGTTTCCGCGATGAGGGCCGCGACATCCTGTTCTTCGTCGACAACATCTACCGCTACACCCTGGCCGGCACCGAGGTGTCGGCTCTGCTGGGCCGCATGCCGTCCGCCGTGGGCTATCAGCCGACGCTGGCCGACGAAATGGGCAAGCTGCAGGAGCGCATCACCTCCACCAAGACCGGCTCGATCACCTCCATTCAGGCCGTGTACGTGCCGGCGGACGATTTGACCGACCCGTCGCCCGCAACCACCTTCAACCACCTCGACGCCACCGTGGTGCTGAGCCGCGACATCGCCTCGCTGGGCATCTACCCGGCGGTCGATCCGCTGGATTCCACCAGCCGTCAGATCGACCCCAACGTCATCGGCGAAGAGCACTACTCCACCACCCGCGCGGTGCAGGGCATTCTGCAACGCTACAAGGAACTGCGCGACATCATCGCCATTCTGGGCATGGACGAACTCTCGCCGGAAGACAAGCAGGCTGTGGCCCGCGCCCGCAAAATCCAGCGTTTCCTGTCGCAGCCCTTCCACGTGGCCGAAGTGTTCACCGGCTCGCCCGGCAAGTATGTGCCGCTGAAGGAAACCATCCGCGGCTTCAAGATGATCGTCAACGGCGAATGCGACGCCCTGCCCGAGCAGGCGTTCTACATGGTCGGCACTATCGACGAAGTCTTCGAGAAGGCCAAGAAACTCAACTAAGCCAGCGAGCTTGAAGCGATCCAATTCGGCCGACGACGCAAAAGACCGTCGGCCGGAGCCTGAAACCGCATCACGTTCCGGATTGAAGCCATGAACACCATCCATGTCGACGTCGTCAGCGCCGAAGAATCCATCTTCTCCGGCGAAGCCCGTTTCGTCGCCCTTCCGGGCGAGTCAGGTGAACTGGGCATTCTGCCCGGCCACACCCCGTTGATCACCCGTATCAAGCCGGGCTCGGTGCGAATCGAGTTGGCCGAAGCCAACGCCACAGGCGGCAAGGAAGAGTTCATCTTTGTCGCAGGCGGCATTCTTGAAGTGCAGCCCAAGAGGGTGACCGTGCTCGCGGACACCGCCATTCGGGGAAAAGATCTCGACGAGGCCAAGGCCAACGAGGCGCTCAAGGCCGCGCAAGACGCGCGCGCGCATGCCAAAGAAGTGCAAGACGTCGCTGTGGTGGAAGGCGAACTCGCCATGCTGGCCGCCCAGCTCGCGGCGATCCGCAGGCTTCGCGGCCGAGCGCACTGAGAGCCCCCAGGGCCGGGCTGCGCCCAGCCCGCCACCGTGGGGGGCAAGCAAACTTGGGACGGCCCTACGTTTCCTTGAGTTTGATTGTGTCAACCGTTGCAAAAGAACAGCCCGCTCATGCGGGCTGTTTTGTTTTGCGCTTCGCCGCCGTTACGATGAACTGGATGCGAGCAATGTGGAGTCGGTGAATGAGCGCAGGTGGGGGCGTATGGACGACAGCCCAAGGAGGTCGGGACAGCAGGCAGCGCCTGCCTGGCTCTGCGCTCGCCGTTGCACTGCTGCTGGGATTGGCCTTAGCGGGCTGCGCCAGTGCGCCGCAGCGCAGCGCCTCGAGCGGGGCGCCAATCAATGCGCAGGAGGGGTGCCACGCTCCACCGCCCAATCTGCGGGCGGCCTACAACCGCACTTATACCGTGCGGGGCCGCAGCTACAGCCCCTTGCGCAACGCTGACGGTTACGACGAAGTAGGCATCGCCTCCTGGTACGGCTGGGAGTCGGGCACCACCACGTCGATGGGCACGCGTTTCAACCCGCGAGACTTTTCGGCCGCCAGCCGCGTCTTGCCGCTGCCAACCTGCGTTCAGGTAACCAATCTCGACAACGGTCTGAGCGCCCTGGTGCTGGTCAATGATCGGGGTCCGTTTGTCAGCGGACGTTTGCTCGATTTGTCGATGGGCGCAGCGCAGGCTCTGGGCGTGACCCGAACGGGCACGGCGCGGGTGCGCATCGTGGCCCTGCCCGAGGGGGCCAACGCCCCCTTGCAAATCGCGCAGGCGGCCACGCCGCAGCCGTCGTCGCAAACTGGGTCGGCGCCTGTCGTGAGCCAGCCATCTACTTCCTTGTCGGATCAGCCCGCGTTTGCGCCGCAGCAGTTCGCTGCGGCGCCCGCCACGCAGGCGCCGTCGATGCCAACGCCCGGGGCGAGCTTGCCCCAGCAGGCGCCAGAGCCTGCGCCCATCGAAGTGCAGACGCTGCCGCCGCTTACGCCCGCCTCATTGTCAACCTCTGTGCCGGCCGTCTCTGACCCACAGGCTGCGTTGCCTGCCGCTGCCGCCAGCGCTCAGCCGCCAATGCCGCAGCCTGCGTTGAACCTGCCCGCAAACTCCGCTTCACCGCAAAACTATGTGCAGACTGGCGCATTCACGCTGCAAGCCAATGCCGAGGCGGAAAAAGCGCGTCTGCAGGCCGCAGGCATCGACGACGTATTGGTGGTGCCCGGCTATATCCGGGGTCAGACGTTCTACCGTGTGCAGATCGGACCGATCACAGGCGCCACACCGGATGCCACGCTAGTGCAGAAATTACAGGGACTGGGATTGAGCGGCTACTCCGTGGTGCAGCAGTAGCGACACACTTCCTGCCTCCAAGACCACAAATGAAAAACGCACCCGAAGGTGCGTGCAAACCGCGTGCAAGCGTTTGAATTACTTCTTGCGCAGGCATTCGCTCATGAATTTTTTACGCTCTTCGCCTTTCATGCCTTTGGCCTTGGCATCTTTGCTGCAGAACGACATCTTCTCTTGCTGCGGGGTCAGCTTCTTTTCGCCGGCAGCGGCTTTTTGTTCTGTCTTGCGTTCGGGCTTGGCGGCTTCTTTGCTGGCAGGCTTGGCAGTTTCGGTAGCTGCGGCGGGCTTGCTGGCCAGGCACTCTTTCATGAAGGTCTTGCGGGCCTCGCCGGTCTTGCCGGTGGCTTCCTTGTTGCATTGGGCCATGCGGCTTTGCTGCGGTGTGCCTTGCGCTTGAGAGAGCGCGGGCAGGGCCATCAGGCCCAGGGCGAGACCGAGGGTGGCGATCAGTTTTTTCATCATTCCTCCAAGTTGTGTTGTGACCGGACCGCAGTAGGCGGTTGTGCGATCAAGCCGTGCAACGAAAGGTTGCAAACCGGCAATTCATTACACCATACGGTTGGGCGGGCGCGAAGAACGGCAACAGACCCATAAAATGCCGACTTTGCGTCTTCACAACATTCCCATAATGATCGAATTCACCGCGCGGTTGACCACGGCGCTGCAACAAGCGGCAACGGCCTTGCAGCCCGAGTTTTCAGACTCTATCGAACTCAGCCGTCCGCGCAGCGACGATCATGGCGAATTGGCCAGCAATCTGGCGATGCAACTGGCCAAACCGCTCAAACGCAACCCGCGCGATGTCGCTCAGCAAATCATCGATGCGTTGCGCACAAATGCTGACTTGGCCGAGGGCATCGCCCGCACTGAAATCGCCGGACCCGGATTCATCAACTTTCACCTCCATCCTGCGGTGCTGCAGCAGGTGATTGTGGAAGTCGAGCAGGGTGCGGCGAAGTTCGGGCATTCCCGTGCGGGGCGCGAGCAGCCCATGCTGGTGGAGTTTGTTTCGGCCAATCCGACCGGGCCGTTGCATGTGGGACATGGTCGCCAGGGGGCGTTGGGCGATGCCATTGCCGCTGTCTTGACCACTCAAGGGTGGGCGGTGCAGCGCGAGTTTTATTACAACGACGCCGGGGTGCAGATCCAGACGCTTGCGCTGTCGGTTCAGGCCAGGGCGCGTGGGTACAAGCCAGGTGATGCGCAATGGCCCGAGTCGGCCTACAACGGCGACTACATCGCCGACATTGCGCGGGACTTTCTGGCGTGTGAATCGGTACCAGACGACCAGGGTCAGCCCATCGTGGCCAATGGTCAAGCCGACGATCTGGACAATATCCGCCGTTTTGCCGTGGCCTACCTGCGCCGCGAGCAGGATCTCGATCTCAAGACTTTCGGCATTCGGTTCGACAACTATTACCTCGAATCCAGCCTCTACACCGATGGCCGGGTGGAAGACGCGGTGCAGCGCTTGCAGGCCTCGGGCCACACCTACGAGCAGGACGGCGCGCTGTGGTTGCGCACGACGCAATACGGTGACGACAAGGACCGCGTGATGCGCAAGTCCGACGGCACCTACACCTATTTCGTTCCCGATGTGGCCTACCACCTGGCCAAATGGCAGCGCGGGTTTCATCGCGCGGTGAACATTCAGGGCTCGGATCATCACGGCACCATCGCGCGGGTGCGCGCCGGGCTGCAGGCGCTCGACCTCGGCATACCCACCGGCTATCCCGACTATGTGCTGCACAAAATGGTCACGGTGATGCGGGGCGGGCAGGAGGTGAAAATCTCCAAGCGCGCGGGCAGCTATGTGACCGTGCGCGACCTGATTGAATGGTCGGGCGGCGTGCGCGACGACATGAGCGACGAGCAGCGTCAGGCGGCTTTGCAGCGAGGGCGAGACGCCGTGCGCTTTTTTCTGGTCTCGCGCAAAGCCGATACCGAATTCGTGTTCGACGTCGATCTGGCCCTGGCGCAAAGCGACGAAAACCCGGTTTACTACGTGCAATATGCCCACGCCCGGGTGAACTCGGTGTTCGAGCAATGGGCCGCCCGAGCCCCGCAAGAGGCCGCGCAGCCCGCGCTCATCGAGCAAGCCGACTTGTCGCTGCTGATCGCCCCGCGCGAACGAGCGCTGCAACTCACGCTTGCGCGCTATCCGCAAGTCCTGGCCGCAGCGGCACAGGAACTGGCGCCGCATCAGGTGGCCTTCTATCTGCGCGATCTGGCTGCCGATTTCCACGCTTTCTACAACGCCGAACGCGTGCTGGTCGACGAACTTCCCCTGCGGCATGCGCGCCTGCGGCTGCTGCGCGCCGTACGTCAGGTGATGCACAATGCACTGGCCGTGCTCGGCGTGAGCGCGCCGCAGCGCATGTAAGCGTCACGGCGCGTCCGCAGGGCTCCATCGACAACGCACACTCCTGTCTTCCATGTCTAAACGCACCACACTTCGCGGCCAGTTCGGCGGCACCGTGATCGGCCTGATCGCCGGCCTGGTCATCGGCCTGGGTATCGCACTCGGCGTTGCCCTCTACATCACCAAGGCGCCGCTGCCCTTCATGAATCGATTCCAGGAGCGCCCCGCCAGTGCGGCTTCCGGGGCCAGCAACTGGAATCCCAATCAGGGCTTGAGTGGCGCAACCGCAGCGCCGCCTGCGGGCAGCGGTTCCATGCCCGTGACGGTGGCGAGCAAGCCGCTGTCTCCTCAGGCGCTGGCCAAACTGGGGCAGCCCGCTGCGGGGGCCTCACAGGCGGCACTCGCGCCGACGACGGAAGGCGCGACAACCCCGGCCGCCCCAACCAAACCGGCCGCCCAAAGCCCCGTGCAGTATGTGCTGCAGGTCGGGGCGTACAGCACGCGCGAAGACGCCGAGCGTCAGCGCGCCAAGGTGGCTCTGATCGGTCAGGAGGCGCATGTGGACGAGCGCGTTGTCAACGGGCGCACCCTCTATCGCGTTCGAGTGGGGCCATTCACCTCGGCGCAGCAGGCCGAGCAGACGCAGAAACTTCTGGGCGATAACGGGGTTCAAACCGCCCTGATGCGCACCGGTTCATAAAACCCTATTCAGATCTTCAAACCAAAGGACGACTCATGTTTCAACGCTGGCTTACCGTGGTGTTCATGGTGTTTTCAATGGGCTTTCTTGCTGCGGGCGCGCAGGCGCAGACGCCCGCCAAGAGCAGCCCCTTCAACGAGGGTTTTGCCTACAACCGTCTGGCTGTGCCGCAGCCGGTGAGCCCGTCGGACAAAATCGTGGTGTACGAGTTTTTCTGGTACGACTGCCCGCACTGCGCCGACTTCGATCCCCTGCTCGAAGCCTGGCAGAAAAAACTGCCCGCCGGAGTGGTGCTCGAGCGCGTGCCCGTCGCTTTTTCTCCCCAGTTCGTGCCGCAACAGCACCTCTACTACGCACTGAAGGCGCTGGGCAAGCTCGACGATGCGATGCAGGCCAAGATTTTCAATGCCATCCACAAACAGCACATTCCTCTGGGCACGGCCGATCAGATGGCCAACTGGCTGGCACAGCAGGGCATTTCCAAAAAAGCGTTCCTGGATGCCTACAACTCGTTCGGCGTGAATGCGCAAGTCCGGCAGGCCACGCAAATGGTGACGGACTATCAGATCAGCGGGGTGCCGACCATGGCGGTTCAGGGCACCTACACCACTTCTGCGGCGCTGCCTGAAGCCAATAACAACAAGAAGGTGCTCGAGGTCGTGGACTACCTGATCAAGAAGGTGCAGGCGGAGAAGAAGTAAGCGCGTCGCCCTGCCACATCTCAACACTGCCCGCATACAGCGGGCAGTGTTTTTTGAGCCCCGCAAAATTGCTGCGAAATCGCCTGAACTGGCCCTAGAATGGCCCGACTAAAGCAAAACCCATGCCGATGAAACGAGTGGCCCGAATCCTGTTGTTGACCCTGCTGTGTGCGCCGAGCCTGGCGCTGCCCGTGCTTGCGGCGCAGACCGACCGGAACCAGCCGATTCACATCGAGGCCGACGCCATGCGCTACGACGACGTGCACCAGACCAGTGTGTTCACCGGCAACGTGGTTGTCACCAAGGGTTCTCTGGTGCTGCGCGCCGCCACGGTCGATGTGCGCCAGGCGCCGGACGGCTATCAGTACGCGACGGCGATCGCCGCGCCGGGCCAGTTGGCTACCTTCCAGCAACAACTCGATACCGCGCCCGGCCAGCCCACGCAAACCATGGACGGCGCCGCGCAGCGCATCGAATACGACGGCAAGACCGATGTAGTGACGCTGCGTGGCCAGGCCATGCTCAGCCGACTGATCGACGGCAAGCTGGCCGACCGCAGCCAGGGCAATGTGATTGCCTACAACCAGATCACCGATGTGTTCACCGTCGAAGGCGGTGCGCAGGGCGCCACGGCCACCAACCCTGGAGGGCGGGTGCGGGTGATGTTGACGCCGCAGCCCGCCGCCCCGTCCGCGCCGACGGCGCCCAAATCGCCTCCCGCGCTCAAAGTCGCCCCGAAGCTGGGGACACAGCCTTGAGCGTCCAGCCGCATTCCGCTGGACAGACCGTGGTGCGGGGCGGCCTGGAGCCCGTCGCCCCGGCGGAAGCCGCGCGCGTGCCTTCCACTCCGTCGTCCCGCGCGGCCACCGGCCCGGAGCTCGACGTTCAACATTTGCAGAAACGCTATGCCGGTCGGCAGGTGGTGCGCGACGTCAGCTTTAGCGTGCGCTGCGGCGAGGTGGTCGGCCTGCTGGGGCCGAACGGCGCGGGCAAGACCACGTCGTTCTACATGATCGTCGGCCTGGTGCGGCCCGACGCGGGGCGCATCCACATCGACGGCCAGGACGTGAGCGATTCTCCGATGCATCGCCGTGCGCGCATGGGGCTGTCGTATCTGCCGCAGGAGGCGTCGATCTTCCGCCGCATGACGGTGGCCGAGAACGTGAGGGCGGTGCTGGAGTTGCAGCGCGACGCGCAAGGGCGCCGCCTGGGCAGGGCCGAAATCCGCGAACGCGAAGATCATCTGCTGCGCGAACTGCACGTCGAACATCTGCGCGACAGCCCCGCCCCCGCGCTATCAGGCGGCGAGCGGCGGCGGGTGGAAATCGCCCGCGCGCTGGCCACGCAACCGCGATTCATCCTGCTCGACGAGCCGTTTGCCGGCATCGATCCGATTGCGGTCATCGAGATTCAGCGCATCGTGCAGTTCCTGAAAGAGCAGGGCATCGGCGTGCTGATCACCGACCACAATGTGCGTGAAACGCTAGGCATCTGCGACCGGGCCTGCATCATCAGCGAAGGGCAGGTGCTGGCGCAGGGCGATCCGCAATCCATCATCGACAACCCCGCGGTACGCAAGGTGTACCTCGGCGAAAACTTCCGCATGTAAGCCGCGATGAAGCCGTCGCTGAACCTGCGCCTGTCCCAGCATCTCGCACTCACGCCGCAGTTGCAGCAGTCCATCCGGCTGCTGCAACTCTCCACCCTCGAACTCACGCAGGAAATCGAAGGCCTGCTCGAATCCAATCCCTTCCTCGAACCTGAAGAAGAGCAAGAGGCGCCCGCTGCCGCGCCGACATCCGAGTCGCCACCGCCTTTGGCGCCCGACCCGTCTCAGGCATCGGTCGAAGGGCATGACGCAGCCGCCGAGCCCGCCGCTGAGTTGCAACTCGACACGCAGGACTGGACGGCCAGCAGCGGCGAAACCGATCACGGTGCGGATACCGATGCCGACGCCGACTCCTGGGTCAGCTCAGGCCAGTCCGTCAGCGGGGGCGGGGGTGACGACGACGAATTCAGCGCGCTCGACATTGCCTCCGAACACCTCGATCTGCGCGACCACCTGCGCGGTCAGTTGGCCGGGCTTGCGCTGAGCGCCACCGACCGCGCGGCCGCCGAGGCCATCATCGACTCGCTCGACGACGACGGCTACCTGCCCGACACCCCGCTGGAACTGGCGCAGGCCCTCGCCCCCGCGGCAGACGCCGAGCAGCTCGAAGACCTGGCCGATGCGCTGACCACGGCCATGCGCCTGATTCAGAGCTTCGACCCGGCCGGTGTCGCCGCCCACGATTTGCCCGACTGTCTCTGCCTGCAGCTTCAGCGCCAAGCGTCTTGTCCCGTGCGCGAACTTGCCCTGCAGATTTGCCGCGGCGGTCATCTCGATCTGCTGGCCAAGCGCGACTGGCGCAAGCTCGAACGCCAGCTCGAAGCCGATGAAGCCGCGCTGCGCCTGGCGCAGCAACGCATCGCCCAACTCGACCCCCATCCGGGCAGCGCCTTCCGCCGCGATGCCGCGCAGGCCGTGACCCCCGATGTCATCGCCCGCAAGACCCCGCAAGGCTGGGTGGCGCAGCTCAACCCCGAGGTCATGCCCCGGCTGCGCGTGAACCAGATCTATGCCGACGCCATGCGCCGCGCCCGCGACAGCGGCGGCGCCATGCAGGGACAGCTTCAGGAGGCGCGCTGGTTCGTGAAAAACGTGCAGCAGCGTTTCGAGACCATTCAGCGCGTGTCGCAGACCATCGTCGAGCGCCAGCAACGGTTTTTCGACTTCGGCCCCGTGGCCATGCGGCCCATGGTGCTGCGCGAAATTGCCGACGAGCTCGGGCTGCACGAATCGACCATCTCGCGAGTGACCACGCAGAAGTTCATGCTCACGCCCTTCGGCACTGTCGAGCTGAAGTATTTTTTCGGCTCTGGCCTGAGCACCGAGGCCGGGGGCAACACCTCATCCACCGCGGTACGCGAACTCATCCGCCGCCTGGTGGCTGAAGAAGACAGCGCCAAACCCCTGTCGGACAGCGAACTCGCCGAACGCCTCACGCAGCAAGGCGTGCAGGTGGCGCGGCGCACCGTGGCCAAATACCGCGAAGCGCTGCGCATCGCCCCGGCGAATCTGCGCAAGAGCAGTTGAGGGCCCGCAGCCGCAAGCGGAGCCAGTCGCTCACCTTGCGCTAAGTCGTCCTCTCCAGAATGCCGGGGTCGCGCCGCACGCGACGCCACAACAACGCAAACGGTATTCAGGGAGTTCATCATGCAAAACGCAGTAAAAGCCGCGCAGCCCAGTTGGGCGCTGGCGGTCAAGGTTCCGGTCGTCATCACGCTTTACTTCTGGCTGATCAAAATCATGGCCACCACGGTGGGCGAAACCGCCGCAGACTATCTGGCGGTGGATCTGCATCTGGGCCTGGTCGCCACCAGCGCGGTGATGACCCTTTTGTTCATCGGTGTGCTGACGGCGCAGATGCGCGCCAGCCGTTACGTTCCCTGGCTTTATTGGTTGACGGTGACTCTCATCAGCGTCGTGGGCACCTTGCTGACCGACAATCTGACCGATCAGTTGGGCGTGCCGCTGCCGGTGAGCACCGCCCTGTTTGCGGTGGCCTTGCTGGCGACGTTTGCGATCTGGTGGGGCAGCGAGCGTGACCTGTCCATCCACAGCATTGCCACGCCAAAGCGAGAAGGGTTTTACTGGGCGACGATTCTGTTCACCTTTGCGCTGGGTACTGCCGGAGGCGATCTGGCCGCCGAGCGGCTGCAACTCGGCTATGCCTTGTCGGCCTTGCTGTTTGGCGGCGCCATTGCGCTGACGGCAGCGGCCTACTACCTCTTCAGGGCCAGTGCCGTGACCACGTTCTGGGTCGCTTACATCCTCACCCGCCCGCTGGGCGCGACCTTGGGTGACTGGTTGTCCAAACCCGGTGCCGAAGGAGGGCTCGGTCTGGGAACCATGGGCACCAGTGCCCTGTTCCTGGTCACGATTCTGGCCCTGGTGATTTACCTCACTGCGACACGGCGGGACCAGTTGCAGATAAGTTCAAGCCTAGGTTCAACCGCAAGTTCAACGCTCTCCTGACTTGCCGCGGGCGGCTTGGAGCGCGCGCTGCAAGCCGGTGCGGGCCTGCTTGAAGGCATCGCGCATGGCCTGTTCGCTGAACGCGTTGGGCTGTGACGGCGGAGTGCTTGGGTCGCTGCTCATCCAACGCGCCAGCCGGTGGGTGTCGAGCGCTTTGCCCAGGTCGGTTTGCAGGGCGCTGGTGAGTTTGAGCCAGGCCTTGCCTTCGTCGCCCAGCGACTGGCCGATCCAAGGGGCCAGCCATTCCAGCGCATAACGCAACTGCTTGGCGCGCAGGCGCAGGGCGTGCAGCGCGCTCCAGGGGGCGTCGATCGGTGTCGCGGCGAGGCCGTCCCAGATCGCCAGCAGTTCGGCCCAGCGCTGCGGGTGCAAATGCAGGTCGTCGCGGTGCAAGCGCAGCAGCCTGCGGGCCAGTTGTTCGGTGGACATCTCGGCGGCAATGATCTGGCTGCCGCTCCAGCACTCGGCCCAGCGCGTCTGCGCCAGCAGCACGCGGCCGAAGCGGGCGCTGCGCAGATAGGTCAGCAGGGCTTGAAGACGCGCCTCGCGGCGTTGGGCGAGACCGTCGCGTAGGGTGGCGTGTGTGCTGCCGGGCGCGCTGGCCTGTTCAAGGCAGACGTCGACATCGCGCACCGCGCCTAGCAGTTGTCCGGCCCAGCGCCATTCGTCGCGCAGCCAGCGGCAGGCCGCGCGTTGCGACTTCGGTCCCGTGGTCTGAAGCAGCCGCAGCAGCACCCGCAGTCGGCGCAACTGCAGCCGCATCTGGTGCACGGTTTCGGGCAGGGCTTTGTCGTGCAACAGATCGGCGCCGACGGCAATGACGGCCGTTGCCTGCTGCAGCACGTCGGCCACGGCCTGCCCGCCCTGTTCATGCGGAGGCAGTTCGCGAGCGAGCGCGGGCAGTTGCAGCGTGGCGGCGCCTGCGGCAATCGCTGCGAGCTGAACCTTGCTGATGGGCGAGATCAGCAGCGGCAGGTCTTGCGCCAGCGTCCACGCAAGGTCGAAAGCGTGGAGCCAATGGCCGCTGATGAACTCGATCTCCAGTTCGCTGATCAAGAGGCTGGGCGCGAGTGGGGTGACGCCGCCCAGCGCCTGGCCGTGATCGAGGCAGACCTCGAGTTGCGAGCCTTCCCAATCGACCAACCATAGGGTGCGCTGCACCCGGGTGCCGAGCACCGCCTGCAACTGGCTGGCGAGCGCATCAAGGTCGCCCAGGCGGGCCAGCGGCGTCTCGCTCAGGCGTTGCAGCGAGGCGGCGTCGGGCGTGTCGGCGTCGATGTCGAACTCCCATTCGCCGCGCGCGAGTTGCAGGCCCTGCGCCGGGCTGCTCTTGAGGGTGAGAATGCGCCGTCCGTCCCCCGGGTGCCGTACCCGCAAGGCCAGGCCCGCCTCGCGCAGGGCATGCGCTGGGGTATCGAAGTACCAGGTTTGCAGCGCCTGAACCCGGGGCGGCTGCGCCATCGATTGCAAGACCGGATGGCGGCGCACGGCGTCATGCAGGGCGGGATCGAGTCGGAATTTGAGTTCGCGTTCCTGGCTCATGGCGAGGGGGGTTCGAGGGAATGAAGCTGTCATTTGACCCGCTCGCTAGATGTGAAACAAGTCGCAGCGTCAATTGGGTAGCGATATTTTTCCGTGACGTTCACCAGATTGACACATTGAAGCTATGCAATGCGCGACATGGTGATCCAAACCCTGTCCCGAATGATGCGCAGCAGTGCCGTGATTCCGCAAGACGGCGCCACGGCGGAAACCCTGCGCGCGGCAGCTCACATCGACGCCCCGCAAGCCGGCGGTGAAGGCGAGCCGGAGTTGAAATGGCGCACCCTGTGGCTGTCCGACATTCATCTCGGCACGCGCGACTGCAAGGCGCCGCAGCTGCTCGAATTTCTGCGGCATTGCAGCGCCGACACCATTTATCTGGTGGGCGACATCATCGACGGCTGGCAGCTCAAGAAAAAGGGCATCTACTGGCCGCAGTCGCACAACGACGTGGTGCAAAAGCTATTGCGCAAGGCGCGCAAGGGCACGCGGGTGGTGTTCGTGCCGGGCAACCATGACGAGTTCGCGCGGCCCTACGACGGGCTGCATTTCGGCGGCATCGAGGTCATCAATCAGGTGCGGCATGTCACCGCCGATGGCCGCACCCTGCTTATCGTGCACGGCGATCTGTTCGACAGCGTGGTGCTCTATGCCAAGTGGCTGGCGCATCTGGGCGACGCCGCCTACATGTTCACCCTCAAGCTCAATCGCTTGCTCAACCATGCGCGGCTCAAGCTCGGTCTGCCGTACTGGTCGCTGTCGCAATACCTCAAACACAAGGTCAAGGCGGCGGTGAACACCATCTCCAGTTTCGAAACGCTGCTCAGCGATGAAGCGCGACGCCAGCAGTGCGACGGCGTGGTCTGCGGTCATATTCACCGCGCCGAGCTGCGCAGCGAAGACCGGCAGATCTACGCCAACTGCGGCGACTGGGTGGAGAGCCTGACCGCGCTGGCTGAAGACTTCGACGGCCGCCTCAAGCTGCTGCACTGGAACGCCGGGCTGCAGGTGCTGGCGGAGCTGGCGCCGCAGACTGCAACGCATCCCGCCCCTTTACATCCCGCACCCACACAACCCGTCCACGCATGATCGCCTCCGCAGTCGCTCCCCAAGTGGCCGCCGCGGCCGAAAAGCCCTGGCCCCCCGCCGCCGGCACGCCGCCGCTGCGCATTCTCATCGTCACCGACGCCTGGGAGCCGCAGGTCAACGGCGTGGTGCGTACCCTCAAGACCACCATCGGGCAGCTGCGCGACATGGGGCAAGTGGTCGAGGTGGTGGAGCCGGGCAGTTTTCGCACCATTCCCTGCCCGACCTATCCCGAAATCCGCCTCAGCCTGCGGCCGCGTTCGCGCATCATGCAGCGGGTGACCGAGTTCATGCCCGACGTGGTGCATGTGGCCACCGAAGGGCCGCTGGGCCAGGCGGCGCGGCGCATCGCGCAGCGTCTGGACATTCCGCTGACCACGGCGTATCACACCCGCTTTCCCGAATACGTCCAGGCGCGCTTTCGTGTGCCGCTGGGGTGGACTTATGCCTATCTGCGGCGCTTTCACAACGCCGGCCGCGCGGTGCTGGTGCCCACGCAAGTGGTGCAGCGCGATTTGCAGGAGCATGGTTTTCGCAATGTGCGGCTGTGGTCGCGCGGGGTGGATCATCGCATGTTCTACCCGCGCGAAGGTGAACGGCTCGACGGCAAGCCGCCCATCTTTCTGTACGTCGGCCGGGTGGCGGTGGAAAAGAACATCGACGCCTTCCTGCAGCTCGACCTGCCGGGCACCAAGTGGGTGGTGGGCGAAGGGCCGGAGCTGGAGCGCATCCGCAAGCAGTATCCCGGCGTGCGCTTTCTCGGCGTGCTCACGCAGGACGAGCTCGCCAAGGTTTATTCCGGCGCCGATGTGTTCGTGTTTCCGAGCAAGACCGACACCTTCGGGCTGGTGCTGATCGAGGCGATGGCCTGCGGCTGCCCGGTGGCGGCTTATCCCGTGACCGGCCCACTCGATGTGATCGGCGAAAGCCCGGCCGGCGCGCTCGACAACGACCTCAAGGCCGCCTGCCTGCGCGCCCTGCAGATTCCGCGCAGCGTGGCGCTGGCGCATGCCCGCAAATTCACCTGGGAAGCGGCCTCGCGGCAGTTTCTCGATCATTTGCGCAAGGCCGTGCGCGAAAGTAGTGCGGCAAATAGTGCGACGCAAACGACGCACTGAACTTATGGCCCAGCAGCGCGAACGCGCGCCCCTGCCCAAGCCGGACGCGGCGCCCAATCCCTACAAAACCCGCACCGGGCTATCGCGCGTGTATCACGCGGGCATCAACTCCATGAGCGGTTTGCGCGCTGCGTGGCAGACCGAGTCGGCGTTCCGCCAGGAGCTCACGCTGGCCCTCATCCTGCTGCCGCTGGCGCTGTGGCTCGGTCGCACCTGGACCGAGCGGGCTGTACTCGCAGGCAGTGTGCTGCTGGTGCTCATTGTCGAGCTGCTCAACACCGCCATCGAGTACACCGTCGATCGCGTTTCGCTGGAGCGGCACGACCTGAGCAAGACCGCCAAAGACCTGGGCAGTGCCGCCGTGCTGCTCACCCTGCTGCTGTGCGTGCTGATCTGGGCGGCTGTGCTGCTGCCGCGCATCTGAGTCCAGCGCGGCGTCGCGCTGCTGCATAAGATGCGCATCATGGAAATCGACGCTGCCTCCTCTGCTTTGCACCGCATCGCCCGCGTGTTTGAACAACTGCGCGCCGACCAGCTCGACGTGCTGACGCAGGTTTACGCCCCGCAGGCCACGTTTCAAGACCCGTTCAACCGCGTGCAGGGCTTGCCCGCCATCACGGCGCAGTTTGCGCATATGTACGCCAAACTGCATGCGCCGCGTTTTGTGGTGACCGAGGTCACCGGGCAGGGCAATGTGGGGTGGATGACCTGGGATTTCCACTTTGCTCTGCGCAAGGGCGCGTCTGCGCAAGTCGTGGCCGGCGCGACGCGCTTCGTGCTCGATGCGCAGGGGCTGGTGATGGATCACCGCGACTATTGGGACGCCTGCGATTTCTACGCCACGGTGCCGGTGCTCGGCGCCGTGGTACGGCGACTGAAACGCGCTGCCGCGGCCGGCTGAACAGGCTCTAATCGAGCCAGCCCTTTTTGCGGAAAAACCAGAACGGCGCGATGACGGTGAGCACCATCAGCCCCAGGGCGAAGGGGTAGCCGAGGGGCCAGTCGAGCTCGGGCATGTGTTTGAAGTTCATGCCGTAAATGCTGGCGATCAGCGTGGGCGGCAGCATGGCGACGGCAGCGACGGAAAAAATCTTGATGACCTTGTTCTGGTTGATGTTGATGAAGCCGACGGTGACGTCCATCAGGAAGTTGATCTTGTCGAACAGAAAAGCGGTGTGGCCGTCGAGCGAGTCGAGGTCGCGCAGGATCTGCCGCGCCTCTTGCGACTGATCGGCGCTGAGATGGCGGCTGCGCAACAGAAAGCTCAGCGCGCGGCGGGTGTCCATCACATTGCGGCGGATGCGTCCGTTCAGGTCTTCCTGCTGCGCAATGCCGGTGAGTGCCTCCGAGGCGTCCTGATCGCTGGGGCGCGGCTTGAGGATGTGCGCGCCGATGGCCTCCAGATCGTCGTAAATGCCTTCGAGGGTATCGGCCGAATACTCGGCGTCGGTGAGGTAGAGCGCGAGCAGTACGTCGGTAGCGTTTTCAATCAACCCGGGCATGCGACGCGCTCGCAGCCGCAGCAGGCGAAAGACGATGAGGTCGTGCGTGTGGATGGAGAACAGCACGTTGCCGTGAACGATGAAGGCCACGCGCTCGTTGCGCGGACGCTCTTCGTCACTGATGAGAAAGTCGGTGCGCAGATGCAACTGCCCGTCTTCTTCCTCCTCGTAAAACCGCGCGGATTCCTCCAGATCCTGATCGAGGACGTCGGCGGGGATGGTCAGGCCGAAGCGGGCCTCGACCCAGCCGAGCTCGCGTGGATCGGCCGATTCGAGATCGACCCAGACGGGCTGCAGCCCCGCGAGGGTTTGCGGGTCGCCGACCTCCTGCTGCACCAGGCGACCATTCTTGAGGGTGAACACATTGAGCATAGGGCTGCATTATGCGCAATGCGGGTCGGGCGCGGTGAGGTTGAAAAACGCCGTAATCGCATCGCGCTGCGCCAGCGCATCGGCCCGACCGAGTTCGACCAAGGCGGAGAGGTAGTCCGGCGTGAACAGCAGATAACTGGCCAGCGCCGATCCTCGGCCGGTACCCATGCCCACCGATTGCAGCAGCAGCCGCGCGCCACGGGGCATGCTGTGCCAGTGCCGCGCGGCAATGGCGTCGATCGAGGTGGAGGGCAGCAGGGTCAGCGTGGGCAGGGGGCGGTAGGGCAGATCGGCGCGCACCTCGGGCGGCAGATCCGCCAACATGCGGTTGATGCGCCCGGCCTGCTGCGCATCGGCGCGCAGGGTGTCGAGAAACACGCTGGACATGGCGTGCGCCGCAATCTCCGCCACGCTGGGGTAGGGCGGCAGATGCCGGCGCATTTGCCCCGCCTCGGGATGCGGCTCGGCCACGCCGATGGCCAGTGCGCGTTCTGCACCCAGATGAATGGCGGGCGCCAGCGGGGCGAGCTGGCGCATGGCGCCGTCGCCAAAGTATTCCGGCCCGACTTCGCCATACAGCGGCATGGCCGGAAACACGAAGGGCAGGGCGCTCGACGCCAGCAAGTGCTCCACGCCGATGGGCTGCGCAATGCCCCACAGCCCAGGCCGCCGCCAGGGCTGCACTTCGGGGTGGGCCTGAAAGAAGGTGATGTGCCGCCCGCTGGTATAGCTGGAGGTGGCCACAGATAGCGCGCGCAAGGCGCCGCTCTGAATCGCGGCGTCCACCGCATCGAAGTGCACCCGCCGACCCAGGGTGTCGGCCAGCGGGGTGTTGTCGAGCAGGGCGCGCGGGTTCTGCTTCCACAGCCAGCCGAATGCCATCAGTCCGAGCCATCGCGCGCCGCCGCGCAGCAGTTGCCCTGTGCCGACCTCGAAGACCTCGTGCGCCTGCAGGGTGCTCCAAAGCGTTTGCAGTTCATGCAGGGCGGCTGGCCATTCGGCGCAGCGGCTGGCGAAATACGCCGCATTGATCGCCCCCGCCGAGGTGCCGCAAACCACGGGAAACGGGTTGCGCTGCGTGGGCCAGCCCTGCGCCTGCAGAATCTCGCCCACACCGCCGAGCACTCCGGCCTGATAGGCCGTGCGCGCCCCGCCGCCCAGCAGCACCAGCGCCGCGTTTTGCGGCGGTGGGTTGTCGGCGGCAGTCGTGTTGTCGGGCATGGCGGCGTTGAAAATATCACTGCGCCGCGGCAGTAGAAATGCGGGTTAGCGCACGAAACGATAGACCCCGCCGTCTTCCAGGCGGCGCAACTGCCCATCGAACCACAGCTTGTGCAGATGGGCGATGGACTCGCCCATGGCGAAGGTGATCTGGTGCACGTCCAGCGGGCGTTTGAACAGCACGGGCAGCAGGTCGGCCGCGGTTTGCGGCGTGGCGCAGGCCTGTATCACCTCGGCCAGACGCTCGTGGTGATGCTGCTGCAACTGCCCGATGCGGGCCAGGGCGCCGCGGAAGGGTAGGCCGTGCGAGGGGAAGATCAGCGTGTCGTCCGACAGCAAGGTGCTAAAGCGCGCCAGACTGTCGAGAAACTGTTGCAGAGGGTTGGACAGCGGTTCGTTGTCGTTCACGCTGATGTTGGTGGAGATGCGAGGCAGCAGCATGTCACCCGCGATGAACAGCGCGTCGGCCTCGCTGTATAGGCTGATGTGTTCCGGCGCATGGCCGTAGCCCGCAACGCAGCGCCAGTCGCGCTCTCCGATGCGCAGTACGTCGCCGTCCTGCAGGCGCACGAAGCGCGTGGGCATGGCGGGCACCAGCCCGGTGTAGTAATCGGTGCGCTTGCGGATGGCGGCCAGAGTCTGCGGGTCGGCGAGGCCATGCGCGGCGTAGTGCGCCGCCATCGGCTCGCCGCCAATGGTCATGCAGCCGCGCGCGGCCATGCACGAGACGGCATAGTCGGTGGCGCTCATCCACAGCAGGCAATTCCAGCGCGCGGTGAGCCAGTGCGCCAGCCCGACGTGGTCTGGGTGCATGTGCGTGACCACCACGCGCAGCACCGGCAGGCCGCCCAGTTGCGTGGCGAACACCTGCTCCCATGCCGCGCGGGTGGGCGGGGAGTCGATGCCGCAATCCACAATCGTCCAGCCGCGCACGCCGTCGAGGGTGTCTTCCAGCAGCCAGAGGTTGATGTGGTTCAGCGCGAAAGGCAGCCCCATGCGCAGCCAGCGCAGCCCCGGCGCCAGCTCGATGCTTTCTCCCAGTGCGGGCGTCGTTTCTCCAAAGGGGTAGCGGATGGCATCAAAGGCGGGCTGGGCGGACATGGCGGGCGGATTCAAAAGGTTGGGAGCGTGATGGCGCAAACTACACTTGACGTTAACGTCAACTGGAGCCGAGTATAGGCACGCATGAAAAAAGCCGCTGCTGCACCTGCCGCCCCCACTTTCACCATTGGCGAGCTCGCCCGCGAGTTCGACCTCACCACCCGCGCCATCCGCTTTTACGAAGAAGCCGGCTTGCTCTGCCCGCAGCGCCAGGGTCGGCTGCGCGTCTATACCCAAGGCGACCGCACGCGGCTCAAACTCACTCAGCGGGGCAAACGGCTGGGCCTCAGCCTGGCCGAGATCAAGGAACTGGTGATGATGTACGAGTCGCCGCGCGACACCGCACCGCAACTGCGCCGCTACCTGGAAGTGCTGGCCGAGCACCGCGCCGACATCGAAGGCCGCATGGCCGATCTCAAGGCGACGTTGGAGGAGATTCGCGCCTACGAGACCGAGGCGCGGGGGCTGCTGAAGAAGCAGGGCGGGTGAGGGGAGCGCTGGTTCTGGATGGGTGCTGGAGGAGTGGCTATTCACGTTGACGTAAACGGAAGGTAAGATCACCGGAAATCTGCCAGCAGAGCAGCCCCACGGAGACTTGCCACCATGACCACCGCCCCCGCCGTTCTATCGCCTGCGCAGGAGGCGGCTATTCGCCAGAGTTTTGCCCGCCAAGGCTTGATGGCCGCGTTGGGCGTGGAGATGGTGCGGTTGGAGCCGGGGCGGGCGGAACTACGGCTGCCGCATTCAGAACGGATCAGCCAGCAGCAGGGCGGCTTCCACGGTGGGGCCATTGGCGCGCTGGCCGACGTGGCCGGTGGCTATGCGGCGATGACTCTGGCGCCCGAAGGCGACGAAGTCACCACGGTGGAGTACAAAATCAACTTTCTCGCGGCCTTTGCGGGCGGTGAGCTGCGCGCCTACGGGCGGGTAATCCGGGCTGGCAAGCGGCTGATCATCACCACCGCCGAAGTGATGCACCGCGATGAGGACGGCGCTGAGACAGTTTGCGCGGTGATGCAGCAGACCATCGCGCCAGTGCCAAAGCGGTATTGAAATTACGTCGAAACAACGCATCGAAACAAACAAGCGAGGAGACCTCATGCAACTACCCGGACTGGACTTCCAACTCGGCGAAGACATCGCCGCTCTGCGCGAGGCCGTGCGCGACTTTGCCGAGCAAGAAATTGCCCCGCGCGCCGCCGAAATCGACCGCACCGATCAGTTTCCGATGGATCTGTGGCGCAAGTTCGGCGACCTGGGCCTGCTGGGCGTCACCGTGCCCGAGGCCGATGGCGGCACGGGCATGGGCTACCTGGCGCATATGGTGGCGTTGGAAGAAATCTCCCGCGCCAGCGCCTCGGTGGGCTTGAGCTACGGCGCGCATTCCAACCTCTGCGTCAACCAGATCCGCCGCAACGGCAGCGCCGCGCAGAAGGCGAAGTACCTGCCCAAACTGATCAGCGGCGAGCATGTGGGCGCGCTGGCGATGAGCGAGCCGGGCGCGGGCAGCGATGTGGTGAGCATGAAGCTGCGTGCTGACCGGCGAGGTGATGGGTTCGTGCTCAACGGCAGCAAGATGTGGATTACCAACGGGCCGGACGCCGACGTGCTGGTGGTCTACGCCAAGACCGATCCGGCCGCAAGTTCCAAGGGCATCACCGCCTTCCTGGTGGAGAAGGATTTCAAGGGTTTTTCGGTGGCGCAGAAGCTCGACAAGCTGGGCATGCGCGGCAGCCATACCGGCGAGCTGGTGTTCCAGGATTGCGAGGTGCCCGCAGATAACGTGCTGGGCGAATTGAACGGCGGCGTCAAGGTGCTGATGAGCGGCCTGGATTACGAGCGCGCGGTGCTGGCCGCCGGGCCGGTGGGCATCATGCAGGCGGTGATGGACAGCGTGGTGCCTTATGTGCACGAACGCAAGCAGTTCGGCCAGAGCATCGGCGAGTTCCAGCTCATCCAGGGCAAGCTGGCCGATATGTACACCGTGCTGCAGGCCGCGCGCAGCCTGCTCTACACCGTGGGCAAAAACCTCGACGCACTGGGCGACGGCCATGCCCGCTCGGTGCGAAAAGACTGCGCGGCCGTGATTCTGTGGTGCGCCGAAAAGGCCACCTGGATGGCGGGCGAGGGCATCCAGATTTTTGGCGGCAACGGCTATATCAACGACTATCCGCTGGGCCGACTGTGGCGCGACGCCAAGCTGTACGAGATTGGCGCGGGCACATCCGAAATCCGCCGCATGCTGATCGGGCGGGAACTGTTCGCGCAAACGGCGTGAAGCCGTGAAGCTGGGTAGCGAACAGGGCTGAGCGACTGATGCGGCGGGTGATTCAGTTACCGAGGCGCTTACCGAGGCGGCTAGCGATGCGCTTTTTCCGGCAGGTGCAAACCCACGGCGTCGAGCGCCGCGTCCAGCCGCTGCACGGCTGCGGGCACGTCCTTCCATTTGTCCAGCCCGAACAGGCCGAGGCGAAAGCTCATGTAGTCGGCCGGTTCGTCGCAGGCCAGCGGCACACCGGCGGCAATCTGCATGCCTTGTGCCACAAACTTCTTGCCGTTCTGAATGTCGGGATCGCGGGTGTAGCTCACCACCACGCCCGGCGCCTGAAAGCCGGGCGCCGCCACGCTCTTGACGCCGCGTTGCTCCAACGAAGCGCGCGCTGCGCGACCCAGTTCCATCTGCGCGGCCTTGAGCGCGGGCAGGCCGTAGCTGAACGCCTCGCGCATCTGGTCGCGTACTTCGGCCAGGGTGTCGGTGGGCATGGTGGCGTGATAGGCATGCGTGCCTTTTTCGTAGGCCTGCATGATCTGATGCCACTTTTTCAGGTCGCAGGAAAAGCTGTCGCTCGTGGTCGTCTCCAGCCGTTGCAAAGCCCGCTCAGACAGCATGGCAAAGCCGCAGCAGGGCTGGCCGCTCCAGCCTTTTTGCGGTGCGCTGACCAGCACGTCCACGCCGGTGGCCTGCATGTCCACCCACATCGCACCGGAGGCGATGCAGTCGAGCACGAACAGGCCGCCCACCGCATGCACCGCGTCGGCCACGGCGCGCAGATAGTCGTCGGGCAGCATCATGCCGGCGGAGGTTTCCACATGCGGGGCGAACACCACGGCGGGCTTTTCGCGGGCGATGGTGGCGACCACCTCGGCTATGGGCGCGGGCATGAAGGGCGACTCGGACGCATCGGCCACGCGGCGCGCCTTGAGTACCGTGACCTTGTCCGACAAATGCCCGGTCTCGATGATCTGGCTCCAGCGATAGCTGAACCAGCCGTTGCGCACGATGAGCACCTGCGCGCCCTGCACGAATTGCCGCGCCACGGCCTCCATGGCAAACGTGCCGCTACCCGGCACGATGACCGCCGCCTGCGCGTTGTAGGCCTGTTTGAGCATGGACGACAGATTGCGCATAACCTGCTGAAACTTGGCCGACATGTGGTTGAGCGAGCGGTCGGTGTAAACCACCGAATACTCCAGCAGTCCATCGGGATCGACATTGGGCAGCAAGGCGGGCATCAGAAATCTCCTGGTCTTATGGTTCGAAAAAGTCGGCGCGGTGTCTATGCCGACCGCCTGAAAAGCCTAGCACGCAGCGGCGTCAAGCGCTGGGCGCTTTGCCTTGCCAGCGGCGCGGGCTTACAGTGGGCAGGGTGTTTTCGTATTGCCAATGCCCGATGAACCAATTCCCGCCTCGCCTTGATTCCCCCGTGGCTTTTGCCATGGCCCGTACCATGCTCGACGGCTTCAATCGCCATTACCGCCTGTTCCGCCAAGTGAGCGCTGCGGCCAAGCAGCGGTTCGAGCGGGCCGACTGGGCCGGGCAGCAGGCAGCGCAGCGCGAGCGCATCGCCTTCTACGACCAGCGGGTGGACGAAGCCACCGAACGGCTGCAGAACGAACTCGATGCCGGCAACCAGCCCATGGAAATCTGGCAGCAGGCCAAGCTGCACTACATCGGCCTGCTGACCAATCACCACCAGCCCGAACTGGCCGAGACGTTTTTCAACTCGGTGACGACCAAGATTCTGCGGCGCGAGCATTTCAACAACGAGTTTCTGTTCGTGCGCCCGGCGCTGTCCACCGAGTACATCGAAAACGAAGAGCCTGCGGCCAAGCCGACCTTCCGTGTGTATTACCCGCACACCCACGAGGCGCTGCACGCCTGTCTGCGCCGCGCCATTGAGAACTTTCAGCTTGCGCTGCCGTTCGAAGATCTGGACCGCGACGTGGGCCAGGTGCTGGCCGCTGTGCGCCAGCGCTTCGGCAACGATGTGCGCCTGCGCGCCAACTTCCAGATTCAGATGCTCGACTCGCTGTTCTACCGCAACAAGGGCGCGTATGCGGTCGGCAAGGTGATCAACGGCTTCACCGAATTTCCGCTGGCGCTGCCCATCCTGCACAACGAGCGCGGCCAGCTCTTTATCGACACGGTGCTGCTCACCGAAGACGATCTGCTGCTGCTGTTCTCCTTCGCCCGCGCCTATTTCATGGTCGATATGGAAATCCCGTCGGCCTATGTGCAGTTTTTGCGCAGCCTCATGGCGCGCAAGCCGCGTGCCGAGCTGTATAACGCGCTGGGTCTGGCCAAGCAGGGCAAGACCCTGTTCTACCGCGACTTTCTCTATCACCTGCGGCATTCAAGCGATCAGTTCATCGTGGCGCCGGGCATCAAGGGCATGGTGATGGTGGTGTTCACCCTACCGTCCTTTCCCTTTGTGTTCAAAGTCATCAAAGACTTCTATCCGCCGCAGAAAGACACTACTCGCGACAAGATCAAGGGCAAGTACCTGCTGGTGAAACAGCACGACCGCGTGGGCCGCATGGCCGAGACGCTGGAATATTCGAACGTGGCCTTCGAGCGCGCGCGCTTCTCGCCCGAGCTGATTCAGGAGATCGAAACCTTCTGCCCCTCGCAACTCGAATACGACGGCGACACCATCATCATCCGGCACTGCTACATCGAGCGGCGCATGATTCCGCTGAACATCTATCTGCAAGAGGCTGACGACGCCCAGCTCGAAGCCGCCGTCATCGAATACGGCAACGCCATCAAGGACATGGTGGCGGCCAATATCTTTCCCGGCGACATGCTGTGGAAGAACTTCGGCATCACCCGCCACGGCAAGGTGGTGTTCTACGACTACGACGAGATCGAGTACATCACCGACTGCAACTTCCGCCGCGTGCCCGCGCCGCGCAACGAAGAAGACGAAATGGCCGCCGAGCCCTGGTACGCCGTGGGTCCGCACGACGTGTTTCCCGAGACCTTCGGCCAGTTTCTGCTCGGCAACCCCAAGGTGCGCGCCGTGTTCATGAAACACCACGCCGACCTGCTCGACGCCGCCTTCTGGCAGGAGCATCAGAGCCGCATCCGCGAGGGCCATCTGTACGACGTGTTCACTTATGACGCCACCCGCCGCTTCCCCCGCGAGGGCGCTCTTGCGGCATCCAACCCACCCGTTCAACCTGTTCAGGAGACTTCGACATGACTGATCCCATCGTGATGGTTTCTGCCGCGCGCACGCCCATCGGCGGCCTGCTCGGCGACTTTGCTGCCGTACCCGCCTGGGAGCTCGGCGCTACCGCCATCGCCGCTGCCGTGCAACGCGCGGGCATCGCGGGCGACGCCGTGAATGAAGTGCTCATGGGCAACTGCCTGATGGCCGGGCAGGGCCAGGCTCCCGCGCGCCAGGCCGCACTCAAGGCCGGGCTGCCGCAATCGGCGGGCGCGGTCACGCTGTCCAAAATGTGCGGCTCGGGCATGCGGGCGATGATGTTCGCCCACGACATGCTCGCTGTGGGCTCCGCCGATGTGATGGTGGCCGGCGGCATGGAGAGCATGACCAACGCGCCGCATCTGGCCTTCGTGCGCAAGGGCGTGAAATACGGCCTCACCCAGTTTTACGATCACATGGCGCTTGACGGTCTGGAAGACGCCTACGACCGCGGCAAGGCCATGGGCGTGTTCGCTGAAAGCTGCGTGAGCAAATACGCCTTCAGCCGCGAGGAGATGGACGCCTTTGCCATTGCCTCGACTGAGCGCAGCAAAAAAGCCAACGAAGACGGCAGCTTCGAGTGGGAGATGGCGCCCGTCACGGTGGCGGGTCGGGGCGGCGAGGTGAAAATCGCCCGCGACGAGCAGCCGTTCAAGGCCAAGCTCGACAAGATTCCTACGCTCAAGCCCGCGTTCAAGAAAGACGGGGCCATCACCGCCGCCACCTCGTCGAGCATTTCCGACGGCGCTGCCGCGCTGGTGCTGATGCGCCAGTCCACCGCTGACAAGCTGGGCTGTGCGCCGATCGCTCGTATTCGCGCCCATGCGGTGCATGCGCAGGCGCCCGAGTGGTTCACCACGGCGCCCGTGGGGGCCATTCAGAAGGTGCTCGACAAGACCGGCTGGAAGGCGACCGATGTGGACCTATGGGAAGTCAACGAAGCCTTCGCCGCCGTCACCATGGCGGCGATGCGGGAATACAAGCTGCCGCATGAGATCGTGAACGTGCACGGCGGCGCGGTGGCGCTGGGCCACCCCATCGGCGCGTCGGGCGCGCGCATCGTCGTGACCCTGCTGGGCGCGCTGCGGCAGCGCGGGCTCAAGAAGGGCGTCGCCGCGCTGTGCATCGGCGGCGGCGAGGCCACGGCAATGGCGGTTGAACTGCTCTGAATCGTCATGCTGCTTTCTGACGATCACCGCATGATCCGCGACGCGGTGCGCGATTTTGCTCAGGCCGAAATCGCCCCGCATGCGGCCGACTGGGCGCGCGAAAGCCGCTTTCCGCGCGAGGCGTTGCAGGGCTTGGCGGCGCTGGGTTGCCTGGGCATCGCCGTGCCCGCCGAATGGGACGGCGCCGGGCTCGACTACCTGTCTCTCGCGCTGGCCATTGAGGAGATCGCCGCGGCCGACGGCGCCACCAGCACCATCGTGAGCGTGAACAACTGCCCGGTGTGCTCCATTCTGATGGCCTGGGGTAGCGATGCGCAAAAAGACCAGTGGCTGCGCCCGGTGGCGCGCGGCGAGTGGATCGGCGCGTTCGCGCTGACCGAACCGCAGGCCGGATCGGACGCCTCCAACCTGCGCACCACGGCAAGGTTGGAGGGTGACCACTACGTCCTCGACGGCGTCAAGCAGTTCATCACCAGCGGCAAGAACGGACAGGTCGCCATCGTGATGGCCGCAACCAACCGGGCCGCGGGCAAGAAAGGCATCAGCGCCTTCCTCGTGCCCACCGGCACGCCGGGCTACATCGTCGAACGGCTCGAAGACAAGGCCGGGCAGTCGGCCAGCGACACCGCGCAGATCCGCTTCGAGGGCTGCCGCGTACCCGCCGCCAACCGCCTCGGTGCCGAAGGCGAGGGCTACAAGATTGCGCTGTCCGGCCTGGAAGGTGGGCGCATCGGCATTGCGGCGCAGTCGGTCGGCATGGCGCGCGCGGCGTTCGAAGCGGCGCTGCGTTATGCGCGCGAGCGCACTGCCTTTGGCAAGCCGATTGCCGAGCATCAGGCAGTGCAATTCCGCTTGGCCGAGATGGCGATGCAGATCGAAGCGGCGCGGCAGTTGCTGTGGCACGCCGCCAGCCTGAAGGATGCGGGCCTGCCTTGTCTGAAGGAGGCGGCGATGGCCAAACTGATGGCCAGCGAAATGGCCGAGCGGGTGTGCAGCGCGGCGCTGCAGATCCACGGCGGTTACGGTTATGTGGCCGACTTTCCCGTCGAGCGCATCTGGCGCGATGTGCGGGTTTGCCAGATTTACGAAGGCACCAGCGATGTGCAGAAAATGCTCATTGCCCGTGCGCTGTAAAACCAGATTCACTGGAGACTCCCATGCCCGTCAGCCCGATTACTTTTTTCTTCGATTTTTCGTCGCCCTATGCCTACCTGGCGAGCACGCAGATCGAGGCCATTGCCGCGCGCCACCTGCGCGACATCGAGTGGGTGCCGATGCTGCTCGGGCCGGTGTTCCAGACGACAGGATCGAAACCGCTGATCGATCAGCCGCTCAAAGGCGACTATGCCCGCATCGACATTCCGCGCTCGGCGCGCTTTCTGGGCGTGCCTTTTGTGCAGCCGGAGCCGTTTCCCATTGCCACTTATCAGGCCGCGCGGGTGCTCATCGGCCTGCAACGCGACTTGCCCACGCAGGCTGCACCGTGGCTGCATCGCTGTTTTTCGGCCTATTTCGCGCAGAACCGCAACATCGCCGAATTGCCCGTACTTGAAGCCCTTGCCGCCGAGCAGGGGCTGGCGAGCGATACGGTGGCGCGCTATACCGCCGATCCCGCCATCAAGGCCCAGCTCAAGGCCAACTGCGACCGCGCGCTGCAGCAAGGCATGTGCGGCGCGCCCTTTATGGTGGTGGACGATCAACCCTTCTGGGGCGCAGACCGGCTGCCGCAGCTCGAGCATTGGCTGCAGACCGGCGGGTTTTGAAGTCGCCAAAAATGAACACCGGAGAATCATCATGACCGAACCAACCCCGCTGGTCCAGGCTTATGCCTGCGGCGCCACCGACCAGCCGCTGCTGACGCAGACCATAGGCGATTTTTTCGACGCCATGGCCGAGCGCCAAGGCCTGCAAGAGGCGCTGGTTTCGCGCCACCAGAACATTCGCCTGAGCTATGCCGAGCTCAAGCGCGAGGTGGATCGTCTGGGCAGCGCCTTGTTGCGCAGCGGTTTGCGCAAGGGCGACCGCGTGGGCATCTGGGCGCACAACAGCGTGGAATGGGTGCTGATGCAACTGGCGACGGCCAAGGTCGGCCTGATTCTGGTGAACATCAACCCGGCCTATCGCACCTCCGAGGTGGAGTACGCGCTCAACAAGGTGGCGTGCAAGGCGCTGGTCACCATGACCTCGTTCAAGACCAGCGACTACCTCGCCATGCTGCGTGAACTCGCGCCGGAGCTGAATACCTGCGCGCCGGGCGAACTGCGCGCCGCGCGTCTGCCCGATCTCAAACTGGTGGTGCATCTGGGCGAGGCCGATGAACCCGGCATGCTGCGCTTTTCCGACTGGATCGCCCGCGGCAGCGCCGACGACCCGGCGGTCGCCGAGGCCGCGGCAACGCTGCACGCGCACGAACCCATCAACATCCAGTTCACCAGCGGCACCACCGGTTTTCCCAAGGGCGCCACGCTCACGCACAGCAACATCCTGAACAACGGTTTCTTTATTGGTGAGGCGATGAAGCTCACCGCCGAAGACCGGCTGTGCATTCCGGTGCCGCTGTACCACTGCTTCGGCATGGTGCTGGGCAACCTGGCGTGTCTGACGCACGGCGCCACCATCGTCTATCCCAACGACGGCTTCGACCCATTGCTGACTTTGGAGTGCGTGCAGGACGAAGCCTGCACCGGGCTGCACGGTGTGCCGACCATGTTCATCGCCATGCTCGATCATCCGCGCTTTGCCGAGTTCGATCTGAGCACCTTGCGTACCGGCATCATGGCCGGCAGCCCTTGCCCCATCGAGGTGATGAAGCGAGTGGTGCGCGACATGCATCTGTCTGAGATCACCATCGCCTACGGCATGACCGAGACCGCGCCGGTGAGCTGCCAAAGCTCCACCGACACGCCGCTGGACAAGCGGGTGAGTACGGTGGGGCAGGTGCAGCCGCATTTGCAGGTGAAGATCGTCGATCCGCAAAGCGGCGAAACTGTCGCGCCCGGCGAAACCGGCGAGCTTTGCACCAAGGGCTATTCGGTGATGCACGGCTACTGGGGCGACGCCGAGAAGACGCATGAGGCCATCGACGCCGAAGGTTGGATGCATACCGGCGACCTGGCGGTGATGGATGCGGAAGGTTATGTGAACATCGTCGGCCGCATCAAAGACATGGTGATTCGCGGCGGCGAGAACATCTACCCGCGCGAGGTCGAGGAATTTCTCTACCGCCATCCGCAGGTGCAGGACGTGCAGGTGGTCGGCGTGCCCGACCCGAAGTACGGCGAAGAACTGTGCGCCTGGATCATCCCCAAGGCCGGCATGTCTCCAACGGACGAGGACATTCGCGCGTTTTGCAGAGGGAACATCGCGCACTACAAAATTCCGCGCTACCTGCGCTTCGTGTCCGCGTTTCCCATGACCATTACCGGCAAGGTGCAGAAGTTCAAAATCCGCGAAACCATGCAGCAAGAACTCGGACTCCACCCCGATCGCACCGCCTGAAGACCCCCATGCCCATTCTTGATACCCGACTCAACCCGCGCAGCGCCGAGTTCACCGCCAACGCCGCCGCCCTGCGGGCCCTGGTGGACGACCTGCGCGCGCGCCAGGCCCGCGTGGCCGAGGGCGGCGGCGAGGCTGCTCGCGCCAAACACGTCGCCCGCGGCAAGCTGCTGCCGCGTGAACGCGTGGCGGCGCTGCTCGACCCCGGCTCACCCTTCCTGGAGTTTTCTCCACTGGCTGCGCACGGTCTGTACGACAACGCGGCGCCCGGCGCCGGGATCATCACCGGCATCGGGCGCGTCAGCGGACGCGAGTGCGTGATCGTCTGCAACGACGCCACAGTGAAGGGCGGCACCTATTACCCGATGACCGTCAAGAAGCACCTTCGGGCGCAGGAGATTGCGCGCGAGAACCGCTTGCCCTGCATCTACCTCGTCGATTCGGGCGGCGCCAATCTACCCAACCAGGACGAGGTGTTTCCCGACCGCGACCACTTCGGTCGCATTTTCTACAACCAGGCGACGCTGAGCGCCGAGGGCATTGCGCAGATCGCGGTGGTCATGGGCTCGTGCACCGCGGGCGGCGCCTACGTGCCGGCCATGAGCGACGAGTCGGTCATCGTCGCCAATCAAGGCACCATCTTCCTCGGCGGCCCGCCGCTGGTGAAGGCCGCCACTGGCGAGGAGGTGAGCGCCGAAGATCTGGGCGGCGGCGACGTTCACACCCGGCTGTCGGGCGTGGCCGACCATCTGGCGCGCAACGATGCGCATGCGCTCGACATCGCTCGCCGCATCGTCTCGCGCCTGCGCCCGGCCGAGCGCGCGGCGGTGGATTTGCGTCCGCCGCGCGAGCCGCTGTATGCGGCCAGCGAGCTGTACGGCTGCATTCCCACCGATGCGCGCAAGCCCTTCGACATCCGCGAGATCATCGCCCGCATCGTGGATGGTTCCGAGCTCGACGAGTTCAAGGCCCGCTTCGGCGCCACGCTGGTGTGCGGCTTTGCGCATCTGCACGGCATGCCGGTAGGCATTCTTGCGAACAACGGCATCCTGTTTTCGGACAGTGCGGTCAAGGGCGCGCACTTCATCGAGCTGTGCTGCCAGCGCCGCATTCCGCTGCTGTTCCTGCAGAACATCACCGGCTTCATGGTCGGCCGCAAGGCCGAGAACGAAGGCATCGCCCGTCATGGCGCCAAGCTGGTCACGGCGGTGGCTTGCGCTCAGGTGCCCAAGTTCACCGTCATCGTCGGAGGCTCCTTCGGCGCGGGCAACTACGGCATGTGCGGCCGCGCCTATGGCCCGCGTCAGCTGTGGATGTGGCCCAACGCCCGCATCAGCGTGATGGGCGGTGAACAGGCGGCCAGCGTGCTCGCCACCGTGCGGCGCGACGGCATCGAGGCCAAGGGCGGCAGCTGGAGCGCGGAGGAAGAGGAAGCCTTCAAGGCGCCCGTCCGCACTCAATATGAAGCGCAGGGCCACCCGTATTACGCCACCGCGCGACTGTGGGACGACGGCGTCATCGACCCGGCAGATACTCGTCGCGTGCTGGCGCTGGGCTTGAGTGCCGCGCTCAACGCCCCAATTCCAGACGCCCGCTTCGGCGTGTTCCGCATGTGATTGTCGTCCCCTACAATGTGCATCATTCATTGACTTGGTACACATCATGCGCACAAACATCGAGATCGACGACGAGCTCATGGACGCAGCCATGCGCGCCGGCCCGTTCAAGACCAAAAAGGAGGCGGTCGAGGAGGGGCTCAAGCTCTTGCGCCGCCGCGCCGCCTACCGCGATTTGCTCGCCCTGCGCGGCAAGCTGCATTGGGAAGACCCCTTGGCCGAGGGCGCCGCGCCGCCCATGGTGCAGGAGCGACGCGCGCCTTACGGTGCGGCTAACTCCCCTGCCAAGGCGGCTGGGCGCAAGGCAGCCGCCCGCAAAGCGCCCGTTCCCAAAGCGCCCGCCAATAAGGGGTAGTCGCATGATCCTGGTCGACAGCTCGGTGTGGATCGATTTTTTCAATGGCCGTGCCACCTCGCGTGTTGCGAATCTGGCGCTCCTGCTTGACGATATGGCGCCGGTGGCGGTGGCCGATCTGGTGCTGTTCGAGGTGTTGCGTGGTTTCCGCCATGAACGCGACTATCTGGCCGCGCGCAAGACCCTGACTGCGCTCACCGTGGTTGAAATCGGCGGAGAAGACAACGCCCTGCAGGCCGCGCAACACGACCGTCTGCTGCGGGCCATGGGCTACACCATCCGCAGCGCGGTGGACGTGCTCCAGGCCGCTTACTGCATCGAACACGACTACGCCCTGCTGCACAACGATGCTGACTTCGACGTCATGGAAGATCTGCGCGGCCTGAAGGTCTGGCGGCATTGACTGCAAGCTCTTCCCGGCGAATTTCCCGATGACACTCCAAGACCATTTCCGCACCCTGGCGCGCTATCACGTCTGGGCCACGCATCGCTTGCTCGACGAGCACGTCGCGCTGCTCCCCGAAGCCGATTACCGCCGCGATTGCGGGCTGTTTTTCAACAGCGTTCACGGCACCCTCAATCATCTGCTGGTGGGCGAAGGCTTGCTGTGGCAGCGACGCTTCCTTGAGGGCGTGTCGCCCGCGGGCCTGGAGCTCGACGACGAGGCCGAGCCCGACCGCGCCAGACTGGCGCAACGGCTGAAGCAGAGCGCGCGGGCCTGGCAGCCTTATGTCGAGCGCTTGAGCGAGGCCGATTTCGATCGGCCCTTCCGCTACGCCACCAGCAAGGGCGAGCCGATGAGCGCACCGTTCGCGGCCACGCTGGCGCATGTGTTCAACCACGCCACGCATCACCGCGGGCAGATCACCGCAGCGCTCACTGCCATGGGGCATGCCTCGCCCGTGCTCGATCTGATCTACATGCTGCGTGACGAAGCGACAGCCTCATCCAAGCCATGAGCGAATCCCCCGTCATCATCGACCGCGAAGGGGCCGTCGCGACGGTCACCCTTCATCGCCCCGAAGTGCGCAACGCCTTCGACGCCGCGACCATCGCCGCGCTGCACACCGCCTTCGTCGAACTCGGCCAGGAGGCCGAAGTGCGTTGTGTGGTGCTTGCGGCGCAAGGCCCTGCGTTCTGCGCCGGAGCCGATCTGCGCTATATGCAGCAGTTGGCGACTTACACCGATGCGCAGAATCGTGACGATGCCCTGCAGCTCGCACGCATGCTGCGCGCCGTGGCCGAATGTCCCAAGCCCGTGATCGCGCGGGTGCAGGGCGACGCGTTCGCCGGTGGCTTCGGTCTGGTGGCCGCCTGCGATCTGGCCGTGGCGGTGCAGACCGCGCGCTTCTGTCTGAGCGAGGTCAAGCTCGGTCTGGTGCCGGCCACCATCATGCCGCATGTGCTGCGCGCCATCGGAGCGCGCGCGGCGCAGCGATACACCTTGACCGCCGAAGTGCTCGACGCAGCCACCGCGCAGGCCATCGGTCTGGTGCATGAAGTGGCCGAAGACGCTGCCGCGCTCGACGCACGGGTGCAGCGCTGGTGCGCCGAGTTGCAAAATGCGTCACCGCAAGCGCTGGCTGCGGCCAAGCGGCTGCTGGCCGAAGTGGCGCATCGCCCGCTGGGCGATGCCTTGCTGGCCGACACCGCCGAGCGCATCGCCGTGGCCCGGGCCAGCACCGACGGACGCGAGGGCATCGCCGCCTTTCTCGCCAAGCGCAAGCCGAACTGGATCGACCCCGAGGCGCGTTGACTGCGTCCTCCATCTCCCCTCTCCATCTCCCCTTATGCCATGACCCCGAAACCTTCCAACGTCTGGACGCCAGAGCGCATCGAAGCCCTGCTCGATCTGCCCTTGCCCGAACTGCTTTGGCAAGCCCAGCAGATCCACCGTGCGCACTTCGACCCCACCGACATTCAGCTCTCGTCGCTGCTGTCGATCAAGACCGGCGGCTGTGCCGAAGACTGCGGCTACTGCCCGCAATCGGCGCATCATGATGTCGGGCTGAAGGCGGGCAAGCTGATGGACCTTGACCTCGTGCTGGCCAACGCCCGCGCGGCCAAAGAGGCGGGCGCGGCACGCTTTTGCATGGGCGCGGCCTGGCGCGAGCCGAAAGATCGCGACCTCGACGCCGTGGCTGAGATGGTCGAGGGCGTCAAGGCCCTCGGGCTGGAAACCTGCATGACTTTGGGTATGTTGCGGCCCGCGCAGGCGCAGCGCCTGGCCGATGCCGGGCTCGATTACTACAACCACAACCTCGACACCTCGCCCGAGTTCTACGGCCAGATCATCACCACCCGCACCTATCAGGAACGCCTGGACACGCTGCAGGCCGTGCGCGAAGCCGGCATGGCGGTGTGCTGCGGCGGCATCGTCGGCATGGGCGAGATCCGGCGCGACCGCGCGGGCCTGCTGGCGGAGCTGGCCGGGCTCGATCCCCACCCCGAATCGGTGCCCATCAACGCCTTGGTGCGGGTGGCCGGAACGCCGCTCGAACACGCACCAGATCTCGATCCCTTCGAGTTCGTGCGCACCGTGGCTGCGGCCCGCATCACCATGCCCACGGCGCGGGTGCGGCTGTCCGCCGGGCGGCGCGAACTGGGCGATGGCATCCAGGCGCTGTGCTTTTTGGCCGGCGCCAATTCCATTTTTTACGGCGATACCCTGCTGGTCACGGGCAACTCGGAGGTCGATGCCGACCGCGCCTTGTTCGCCCGCCTCGGCCTGCATGCCGGTGCGCAAGCTTCGCCCATGCCATCGGCCACGCCCAAGCAAAAAGTGATCGCCTTGCAAACCGAGTCACCCGTATCCCAGCCATGACCCCGCCAGCGCTCGACACCCTGCAACTCCTGGCGCTGGCCGCCGCGCTGGGCTGGGCCAGCGGCCTGCGGGCCTTTCTGGTCATGTTCGCCGTCGGCGCCGCGGGCCTGGCCGGATGGGTACAACTGCCTGCGGGCCTGCAGGGCCTGGCCAGCCCGGTGGCGGTGGGCATCACCGGCTTTCTGGCCTTTCTCGAATTCGTCGGCGACAAGATTCCCGGCGTGGACAGCCTGCTCGACTTCATCTCTACTCTGCTGCGCATTCCGGCAGGGGCGGTGCTGGCCGCCAGCGTGTTCGGGCTTGATCACACCTTTGTCGCGGCGCTCGCTGCGGCAGCGGGCGGCAGTCTGGCCGCGGTGAGTCACGGCACCAAGCTCTCCACCCGCGCGGCCATCAACACTTCGCCAGAGCCGTTTTCCAATGTGGGCGCCTCGCTGGGCGAAGACGCGCTGGTGCTGGGCGGGCTGTGGCTGGCCTGGCTGCACCCGGTGCTGTTTTTCATCGCCCTGGTGCTGGTGCTGATCGTCATGGTCTGGCTGGCGCGCAAGAGCTTTCATTTCGTGCGCGGGCTGATAGGGCGCATGGTGCGTATGTTCAGCGGCCGACCCGAACCTGTCGCAACGCAGCCCCCGCGCGGCGCGACCGACGTGTCGTATCGAGACAAACCAGATTGATGCAAGCTACGAACCGGAGTGCTGAAATGTTCTCGAAAATCCTGATCGCCAATCGCGGCGAGATCGCCTGCCGGGTGGCCGCTACCTGCCGTCGGCTGGGCATCCGTACCGTGGCGGTGTATTCCGACGCCGATGCGCAGGCGGCGCATGTGGCGGCGTGCGACGAGGCGGTGTGCATCGGCCCGGCCGAGGCGGCGCAGAGCTATCTGCGGGGTGAGCGCATCCTGCAGGCGGCGCGCGACACCGGCGCGCAAGCTATCCATCCCGGCTATGGTTTTCTCAGCGAGAACGCAGGCTTCGCGCGGCAGTGCGCCGAGGCCGGGGTGGTGTTCATCGGCCCGCCGCCCGAGGCCATGCAGGCGATGGGGCTCAAGGCTGAGTCCAAACGGCTGATGCAAACGGCGTCCGTGCCGCTGGTGCCCGGTTATCACGGTGCGGAGCAGGACGCGGCGCTGCTCAAGGCCGAAGCCGTGCGCATCGGTTTTCCGGTGTTGATCAAGGCGAGTGCGGGCGGTGGCGGCAAGGGCATGCGCGAGGTGCAGCGCGTCGAAGACTTCGACGCCGCGCTGGCCTCGTGCCGCCGTGAAGCGCAGAGCAGTTTCGGCAACGACGCGGTGCTCATCGAGCGATTGGTGCGCAACCCGCGCCACATCGAAATCCAGATCTTCGCGGACCAGCACGACCATGTGTTGTGGCTGTTCGAGCGCGACTGCTCGATGCAGCGCCGTCATCAGAAAGTCATCGAAGAAGCCCCGGCCCCCGGCCTGCCTGATGCCCTGCGGCGCGAGATGGGCGAGGCCGCCGTGGCCGCCGCCCGAGCCGTGGGTTATGTGGGCGCGGGCACGGTGGAGTTCATCGTCGAATGCAGCGAGGCCGGGGCGCCGCAGCGCTTCTACTTCATGGAGATGAACACGCGGCTGCAGGTCGAGCATCCCGTCACCGAGTTGATCACCGGCCTCGATCTGGTCGAGTGGCAATTGCGTGTGGCCGCAGGCGAACCGCTGCCCATCACGCAGGCCGAGGTGCGCTGCTCCGGGCATGCCATCGAGGCGCGGCTTTGCGCGGAACATCCCGAGGCGGGTTTTCTGCCTTCCACCGGCCAGTTGCGGCGGCTGGCGTTGCCGCCGCATGTCGCTTTCGGTGCGGTGGGGGCAGAGGGCATTCGGGTCGATAGCGGGGTGTTCGAGGGCGACACCATCACCCCGTTCTACGACCCCATGATCGCCAAGCTGATCGCCTGGGGCGAGACCCGCGAGCAGGCGCGCAGACGGCTGCGCCAAGCGCTGGCCGCGACCCGCATCGCGGGTTTGCAGACCAATGCGCAGTTTCTCCACCGACTGCTGGGTGTTGCGGCGTTTGCCGGGGGCGTACTCGATACCGGACTGATCGCCCGCGAGCAAGAGGCGCTGCTCGCGCCGCCGTCCATTCCGCAGCCTTTGGCCTGTGCCGCTGCGATCGGCGCCATGCTCGAAGACGAGCGCGCGCAACAGAGCGCCGATCCGTGGTCGGCCTGGTCGCCATGGTCAATTTGCGACGGGTTTACCAACGGCGTGCTGCCGCCGCGCGTGTTTCGCTTCGACAGCCCGTGGGGTGTTTTGGCGTGCACACTGCTTACGGCGACAGGCCAGCCTTTGCGCATCCATACGCCGGGTTCGCCTCAGCCGCAGCCCTTCGCCTGCTCCGCGCAAAGCACGCGGGTGAACGATGTCACGACGGAATTCGCCTTGGTTCTCACGCTGGGTGATGAGCGTGCGCAGATGAGCGTGGTTCGGCTGGGCGAGACGTCTTTTCAGGTGTTTTCAGGCGGCGAGCAGGTTACGCTGCAAGCGCTGGGCGCCGATCTGGGCAGCTCCGACGGGGGCTCGGCCGGCGGCCGGCTGACCGCGCCCATGCCCGGCAGAATCATCGCCCTGCATGTGCAAGCGGGCGACACGGTGCAGACCGGCGCCCCGCTGCTGGTGCTCGAAGCGATGAAAATGGAGCACACGCTCAGCGCCCCGTCGGCCGGGCAGGTGAGCGAGGTGCTTTACGCGGTGGGCGATCAGGTCAGCGAAGGCGTGGAACTGCTGCGCATCGAGGCTTTGAAAACCGAGGACTTGCAGGCATGAGGCTGGCGGTCTGGGACCCGGACGAGCCGTTTCGCCGCTGGCGCGACGCGCTGATGCAGCACGCCAAGGAAATCGGCCTGGCCATCGACGTGATCGACGCACCGAGCGACCCCGACGCGCAGGCCGAGTTCGCCCTGGTCTGGCGGCCTGATGCCGATTGGCTCGCCGGGCAGATGGGGCTGCGCGCCGTGTTCAATCTGGGCGCGGGCGTGGATGCCATCGCCCCGGTGCTGCACCGCCTGCATCCCGGCGTGCCGCTCATCCGCCTGGAAGATGCGGGCATGGGACGCCAAATGGCCGACTACGTGGCCGAAGGCGTATTGCATGCCTACCGCCGCATGACCGATTACGCGGCGCAGCAGGCCAAGGCCCGCTGGGAGCCGCTGCCCTTGCCGCCGCGCGCCAGTTTCACCGTGGGTTTTCTCGGTCTGGGGCAGATGGGCGCGGCGGCCGCCCGGCGCGTGGCGGCGATGGACTTTCCCATTCTGGCTTGCAGCCGCAGCGGGCAGTCGCGCTTCGCAGCCGAGCTGGGCTGCGCGATCTACGCACTGGACCGCCTCGATGAATTTCTGGCGCAGACCCGGGTGCTGGTGGTGTTGTTGCCGCTGACCGCAGACACCCGCGGCCTGCTCGATTACGCTGTTCTCAGCCGCTTGCCGCAGGGTGCGCATCTCATCAACGCCAGCCGGGGCGCGGTGATTGATCAGGCCGATCTGCTTGATCTGCTGCACGGTGGGCATCTGGCCAGCGCCCTGCTCGATGTGTTCGCCACCGAGCCCTTGCCCGCGGCCGATGCGCTGTGGAGCCATCCGCGGGTGCGCATCACTCCGCATGTGGCCGCGCAGACCCTGGTCGGGCCGTCCGCCGCGCAGGTGATGCGCAAGATTGCCGCCATCGAACGCGGCGAAAAACCGGGCGGCGTGGTGGATATGCGGCTGGGTTATTGAACGGGAGATTGCCATGTCCACTTTGAACCATTTGCCCAAATTCGTCGAAGTCGTCGAAGTCGGCCCGCGCGACGGCTTGCAAAACGAAGCCAACCCCGTTCCCGTTGCGGTGAAGGTCGATCTCATCGACCGCCTGTCCGCAGCCGGGTTGCCCAATGTCGAGGCCGCCGCCTTCGTCTCGCCCAAGTGGGTGCCGCAGATGGCGGGCAGCAGCGAGGTGATGGCGGGCATCCGCCGTCGTCCCGGCACCGTGTATTCCGCGCTGGTGCCGAACATGAAGGGCATGGAGGCCGCGTTGGCCGCGGGGGTCGGCGAGGTGGTGGTGTTCAGCGCCGCGAGCGAGGCGTTCGCGCAGAAGAACATCAACTGTTCCATCGCTGAATCGATCGAGCGCTTCCGTCCGGTAGCCGAGGCCGCCAAGAGCGCGGGAGTGAAGCTGCGCGGCAGCATCTCGGTGGCGTTGGGCTGCCCCTACCAGGGCGCGGTCGAGCCGTCAGCCGTGGCCGAAGTCGTGCGCCGCATGGCCGATCTCGGCTGCGACTGCATCGACATTGCCGACACCATCGGCGTGGGCACGCCCGGCGCGGTGCAGGCCGTGTTCGAGGCCAGCGCGGCGGCCTTCCCCATGGATAAGTTGGCTGGCCATTTCCACGACACCTATGGTCAGGCGCTGGCGAACATTCTTGCGGCGCTGCAGATGGGCGTCGCCAGCTTTCATTCCTCCGTTGCGGGTCTGGGCGGCTGCCCCTACGCCAAGGGCGCCACCGGCAATGTCGCCACCGAAGATGTGCTCTACCTGCTGCACGGCCTGGGCATCGATACCGGGGTGAACCTGCGCGCGGTGGTCGAGGCCGGTGACTTCATCACCCGCGCCATCAACCGCCCGAACAACAGCCGCGCGGGCAAGGCGCTGCTCGCCAAATGGGCCGCCGAGCAAGGCGAACCCGCCTGCGCCGCCTGAGCCGCTTCAACCCAGATTTTCCATGAGGACAAGGGATGATGGCGTGGCGGGTTGGGCAACCCCCTCCCGGCCTCCCCCACTGCGTGGAGGAGGTGAGAACAGCGCTGTGCGGCGCTTCGAATGCCCTTCCCGACCTCCCCCACGCCGTGGGGGAGGTGAGATCACTCCCTCCCCACACGTGGGGAGGGTTGGGTGGGGATGGATTTACCCCAAATCGTTCGCCAGCACCCGCATATGAGCAAAGCCCCGCCAGATGGAAAATCTGGGTTCATCATGCAAACAACGGCCATCCCTTCCCCTTCCGACTCCGTGCAGCGCGTGATCGACGCGCTCGCCGCCCTGGGGCATGCCGAACCGCCGGTGATGCTCGACGCCGCCGCCCGCACCGCGCAGCAGGCGGCCGAGGCTCTCGGTGTAGCGCTGGGGCAGATTGCCAAGTCCATCGTGTTCCGCCATATCGACAGCGGCCGTGCGGTGCTAGTGGTCTGCGCCGGTGATCGCCGGGTGGACGAAAAGGCTGTGGCCGCGCAGGCGGGCAAGCTGGCTCGGGCCGATGCCGATTTCGTGCGCGCCGCTACCGGCTTCGCCATCGGCGGGGTCAGCCCGGTGGGCCACACCCAGCCGCCCATCGCCTTGGTGGACGCCAGCCTCTGGCGCTTCGACCGCGTCTGGGCGGCGGCGGGCCATCCGCATGCGGTCTTTCCTCTGCGGCCCGATGACCTGCCGCGTTGGCTGGGCGTTGCGCCGAGCGCTGTCACGCGGGCGCCGCAATGACGGTACCCTCTCCTTGCATCAACATCTGCACGCTGGACGGCGCTAGCGGGCTTTGCCTGGGCTGCGCCCGCACCCTGCAGGAAATCAGCGACTGGTCCAATCTGGATGACGCAGGCAAGCGCGCCGTCTGGGCGCGCATCGCCGAACGGCGCGCGCAGGGGCTAGTCCCCGAGCAGCCCATCGCGCTCAAGCCCAGGCCTGTCAGCGCACGTTGAGAGCCCCCAGGGCCGGGCAATCCCCACCCCAACCCTCCCCACAAGTGGGGAGGGAGTGATCTCACCTCCCCCATGTCGTGGGGGAGGTCGGGAAGGGCATTCGAAGCGCCGCACAGCGCTGTTCTCACCTCCTCCACGCAGTGGGGGAGGCCGGGAGGGGGTTGCCCAGCCCGCCCCCGTGGGGTGTCAAGGAAACTTGGGGCGGCCCTACGTTTTCTCATGAGCCGGTTCCGGGCTGGCGGCCAGCCGGATCGCCTAAAATCATCTGCTCAAAAAAACGGCAGCGCAGACGTTGCCCGCCTTCTGCTCGCACACTGCCCGCCGCGCCCATGTCCAACCCCGCCGATCTCACCCTCTCCGCACCCTTGACCGGGCTCGCGGGCGGCCTGCGTCTGGGGCGGCACCTGCTGCCCAACCGGGTGTTCGCCGCCCCCATGGCCGGGGTGACCGACCGGCCCTACCGCCGTCTGGCGCGGCAACTCGGCGCGGGCTACTGTGTGAGTGAAATGGTGACCTCGCGCGCCGATCTGCGCGACACCCTCAAGACCTCACGCCGCGCCAATCACGACGGCGAAGCCGCGCCCATCGCGGTGCAGATCGTCGGCACCGACCCCGAGCAAATCGCCGAGGCCACTCGCTACAACCTGGAGCGCGGCGCCGACATCATCGATATCAATATGGGCTGCCCGGCGAAGAAGGTGTGCAACCGCTGGGCTGGCTCTGCCCTGATGCAGGACGAAGACCTCGCCGCGCGGTTGGTGGAGGCGGCGGTGGCGGCCGCCCGCCCGTTCGGCGCCCCGGTCACGCTCAAAATGCGCGCCGGCTGGTGCGAAGCCGCCCGCAACGCGCCGCGCATCGCCCGCAGGGCCGAAGCCGCAGGCGCCGCCATGCTGGTGGTGCACGGCCGCACCCGCGAGCAAGGTTATGGCGGCGAAGCCGAATACGCCACGCTCGCCGAAGTGAAGCGCAGCGTGGGCATTCCGGTGGTGGCCAATGGCGACATCGACTCACCGCAAAAAGCCGCCGCCGTGCTGCGGCAAAGCGGCGCCGACGCGGTGATGATCGGCCGTGCCGCCATGGGTCGGCCCTGGCTGTTCGGCCAGGTCGCGGCCTATCTGGAGCGCGGCGTCCTGCTGCCCGGCCCCGCGCCCGTGCAATGGCGCGACTGGCTGTTCGCCCACCTCGACGACCACTATGCGCTGTATGGCGAAGCCATCGGCGTGCGCACCGCGCGCAAGCATGTGGGCTGGTACGTTGCGGCCCTACCCGAAGGCGAGACCTTCCGCCGTCAATTCAACACGCTGGGCAGCGCGGCCGAGCAACTCGCGGCGCTGCGCGGCTTCCTCGATTCGGGTTCCAGGGCCGCGCCGCTGGCTGCCTGAAACCGTCCCGTTCACTCGCATCCCGCCATGCCCGCCGTTCCCCGCAAAACCACGCTCGAACAATGTGTCGTCGATAGCCTCGAGGCCTATTTCAACGACCTCGGCGGTTCCGAGCCGCACGGCATTCATGCCATGGTGCTGGCCGCGGTGGAAAAACCGCTGCTGGCCACGGTGATGAAGCATGCCGAGGGCAATCAGTCGCTCGCGGCGCGCTGGCTCGACATCAACCGCAACACCCTGCGTAAGAAGCTTGCCGAACACAAGCTGCTCTGACCCATCCCGCCGCACCCGCCCCCGCTCATTTCCATTCACCGAGACTTCCATGCAAGCCCTGATTTCCGTTTCCGACAAAACCGGCGTGCTCGACCTCGCCCGCGATCTGCACGCCCTGGGCGTGCGCCTGCTGTCCACCGGCGGCACCGCCAAGATGCTGCAGGGCGCCGGTCTGCCCGTGACCGAGGTGGCCGATTACACCGGCTTTCCGGAAATGCTCGACGGCCGGGTGAAGACCCTGCATCCCAAGGTGCATGCCGGCCTGCTGGCGCGACGCGACTTGCCCGAGCACGTGGCGCAGACCGATGCGCACGACCTGCCGGCGATCGACATCCTCTGCGTCAATCTCTATCCCTTCGAGGCCACCGTGGCCAAGCCGCACACGCTCGATGAAGCCATTGAAAACATCGACATCGGCGGCCCGGCCATGGTGCGCTCGGGCGCCAAGAACTATCACCATGTTGCCGTGCTCACCGACCCGGCCGACTACGCCGTGGTGGTGGCTGAGCTGCGCGCGGCGGGCCGGGTGAGCGACGCCACGCGCTTTCGCCTCTCGGTGGCGGCGTTCAACCGCATTGCGCAATACGACGCGGCCATCTCCAACTACCTGTCGGCGCTGAAGGACGACGGCACGCGTGCTTCCTTCCCCGGTCAGTTCAACCTGTCTTTCGTCAAGCAGCAAGACCTGCGCTACGGCGAAAACCCGCACCAGAGCGCGGCGTTTTACGTCGAGCCGGGCGCGCGCGAGGCCAGCATCGCCACCGCCCGCCAGCTGCAGGGCAAGGAGCTCTCTTACAACAACATCGGCGACGCCGACGCCGCGCTGGAATGCGTGAAGCAGTTCGACACCGCGCCCGCCTGCGTCATCGTCAAGCACGCCAACCCTTGCGGCGTGGCCTACGGCACGTCCCTGCTGGACGCCTATGAGCGTGCCTACAAAACCGACCCCGAATCCTCCTTCGGCGGCATCATCGCTTTTAACGGCGAGCTCGACGGCGCCACCGCGCAGGCGATCGTCGAGCGGCAGTTCGTCGAGGTCATCATCGCCCCGAAGGTGACGCAGGCCGCCATCGACATCTGCGCGGCGAAGAAGAACGTCCGCCTGCTTGAATGCGGCCAGTGGCCTGCACAGCCCGGTGCGCGGCTGGACTACAAGCGCGTCAACGGCGGGCTGCTGGTGCAGGATGCCGACCTGCTGCTCTCGGGTGACATCCAGGTGGTGAGCCAGCGCCAGCCTTCGGCCGACGAAATGCGCGACCTGCTGTTCGCCTGGCGCGTGGCCAAGTTCGTCAAGTCCAACGCCATCGTCTATGCCAAGGACAACGCCACCATCGGCGTCGGTGCGGGACAGATGAGCCGGGTCAACTCCGCACGCATCGCCGCCATCAAGGCCGAGCACGCGGGTCTGCCGGTTCCCGGCTCGGTCATGGCCTCAGACGCCTTTTTCCCCTTCCGCGACGGCATCGACAACGCGGCGCAGGCCGGCATCAAAGCCGTCATCCAGCCCGGTGGCTCGATGCGCGACGCCGAAGTCATCCAAGCGGCCGACGAACACGGCATGGCCATGGTGCTCACCGGCATGCGGCATTTCCGGCACTGAGAGGGTGTGAACAAATCCGCCATGCCCGCTCCTCGCGCCCAAACACCCCCGCTCGGCGTTGCAAATGCTCGCCGTGCCGATGGGCACGGCTGTGCTTTGCGCCTTGATCGGAAGCGTTTGGGCACGCTGCTCGGCCACGCCGGATTCATTCACACCCTCTGAACCGCGGCGCATGCGCATCCTCGGTATCGACCCCGGACTCAACACCACGGGCTACGGCGTGATCGATGCCCAAGGCCAACGTCTGGGCTATCAGGCCAGCGGCGCCATCCGTATCCCGAAGGGCACGCTGCCCGAGCGTCTGAAGACGCTGTTCGACGGCGTGAGCGAGGTGGCGCGGCAGGCTGGCGCCGAGGTCGCGGTGGTGGAGATCGTGTTCGTCAACGTCAACCCGCAGTCCACCCTGCTGCTGGGGCAGGCGCGCGGCGCGGCCATAGCCGCGCTGGTGGCGCAAGGGCTGCCGGTGGTCGAGTACACCGCGCTGCAGCTGAAAAAATCCATCGTCGGCTACGGTCGCGCCAGCAAGTCGCAGATTCAGGAAATGGTGATGCGGCTGCTGGCCTTGCCCGGCCAGCCCGGCCCGGACGCCGCCGACGCGCTCGGGCTGGCGATCTGCCACGCGCATGCGCAGCGCGGTCTGGCGGCGCTGCATCGGGCATCGCCAACCGCAGGTTTGAGCACGGCGGACGTAGCCAGTGGCAAGCTCAGCGCGGCGCAACTGCGGGGCATGCGGGTGCGCGGGGGGCGGCTGATCGGGTGACGGCCGACTGCTGGTGCAGATGTAGATGCATCTGCTTACAGGCCGCGCGCGCTTCTTGCTTGATGATCCGGGTTTGTTTTCAAGCCGGATCTTTCAAGGAGAACCTCATGACTTCATCGTTGCGATTGACTGGAATGTCTTTGGCGCTGTTTGCCGGTCTGGGGCTGTCGGCCCATGCGGCCGAGCCGCGCGTGGTGCTTGGCGTTGCCGTGCCGCTGTCTGGCCCCTTGGCCGCCAGTGGGCAGGATGCAGTCAACGGAGTGCAAATGGCGCTGAACCAGCTCAATGCCGAGCATGCCCGGATTGGCGGCAAGACGGTGCGCTGGGCGATGGATGCGGAAGATGACCAGGGCCTGCCCACTCAAGCCACACTGGTGGCGCAGAAGCTGGTGGATGAGGGCGTGAGCGGCGTCATCGGCCATCAGACCTCGGGCTGCACCTATCCGGCCGCGCGCATCTACGCCCGGGCGGGGATTCCGCAGATCACGCCATCTTCCACCTCGCCGAAGATCGCCGAGCAGGGCTACAAGACCTTCTTTCGCCTGATCGCTAACGACAACGCCCTGGGCGCCGGGCTGGCCGAGTATGCCCACGACGCCCTTCACGTGCAGCGCGTGGCGGTGGTGGACGACCGTACCGCCTACGGCCAAGGACTGGCCGATGTGTTCTCGGCCAAGGCGAAGAAGCTCGGCATGGACGTGGTGGACCGCGAATACACCGATGACAAAGCCACCGATTTTTCCGCCATCCTCACCCGCATCAAAGCCGACCATCCGCAGGTGATCTTCTACGGCGGCATGTACAGCCAGGCCGGACCGCTGGTGCGGCAGATGCGCCAGATCGGCATGACGGCACGCCTGCTGGGGGGCGACGGCATCTGCGCGCCCATCATGGCCAAGGTCGCGGGCGATGCGGTCAACGGCACGATCTGCGCCCAGGGCGGCGCGCCGCTCTCTGAGCTGCCCAAGGGCCAGGCCTGGAAGGCGCGTTACGACACCGAGTTCGGCGCGGCCGCCTTCCAGCTCTATTCACCCAACGCCTTTGATGCAGCCATGGTGTTGGCCCATGCGATGATGAAAGCTAGGTCGAGCGACCCGAAGGTCTATCTGCCCTACATCCGCCACATCGACTACGACGGCGTGACCGACAGCGACATTCACTTCACCGCCACGGGCGAACTCGCCGATCCCAGCATCACCCTGTCGGAGTTTGAGCACGGTGTGAAAGTGCCGCTGGCAGTGGAGCAGGTGCGGTAGCCAAGAAGGTGTGCCAAGCCCCCGCAGAGAATGGCGGAGGCATGAGGAGGCACTGTTAGTATCTTTTGCTATACGCGGAGGCAACTGAATAAGGTATCGAGGGATGCTTGAACAACTCATTAAAGACTACCTGGTCACCCAGGCAAAAATCGACCCGGCCAAATTTGACCAGGCGGATCTGAAGGTGGCTGATCTCGGGCTTGACTCGTTGACCTTGGTCGAGATGTTGTTCGAGATCGAGGATCGATTCGGATTTCAGATTGCCGACCCGATGAAGTTTCAGAACATGCGGTTCACCGAGATGGTGGCCTCGATCGAGTCGGAAGTGCGGGCGAACAATGAGGGGAAATTGCCGCAGATCGACGCGCTGGGCTCGCCCACACAGGCGCCATGAGACCGGTGGTCATCACCGGCCTGGGCATGATCTCTCCGCTGGGGGGCGATTGCCAGTCGAGTTTTGAGGCTACGCTTGCGGCACGCAGCGCCATCTGCCGCGTGCCCGAGGCACTGAGTGCGGGTCTACCCAACTTGTTGATGGCCCCTGCGGCTGTCGAGCCGACGACTTTGCTCGGTAGCCAGGAGGCGGGTCTGGATCGCGCGGCGCAGTTGGGCATGGTGGCGGCACAGCAAGCCATGGCCGATGCTGGCATCGATTTGCATCCGCCCGACGCTGATCGGTTTGGCGTGTTTGTCGGTATCGGTTTTGCAGGGGCGCATACCCTCGACGCGATGTTCGCCCGCTACTACACCGCGCTCTACGGCAGCGAACAGTTGCGCAAGCGTGCCACGGTGGTTCATCCACTTTCAGTGCCACGCATGATGGCCAATGCGGTGCATGCCGCTGTGTCGCTCCGCTACGGTCTGCGTGGCATGGGTAACACCTATGCCGTGGCCTGCGCCTCTTCTGCGGTGGCGGCCGGAGAGGCCATGCGGGCAATCCGGCATGGGTATCTGGACGCGGCCCTGGTCGTCGGAGCTGAGTCCATGCTGACGCCCGGCTCTTTCGTGGCCTGGAACGCCTTGCGGGTGATGGCGCGGGTGTACGGCGATGATCCCGCGGCGAGCTGTCGCCCATTTGACCGTGAGCGCAGCGGCTTCGTGCTCGGGGAAGGCGCCGCAGCGCTGGTGCTGGAGAGCGATGCGAGGGCACGCAGCCGCGGAGGGCGGCCTCATGCTGAACTCGTCGGTTACGGCGCAAGCAGTGATGCGCATCATCTCACCGCTCCTTCGGCTCAGGGACAGGCTGCGGCCATGCGCCAGGCGCTTGCAGAAGCCGGTCTGGAGCCCGGTCAGATCGGTTATCTCAATGCGCACGGCACCGCCACCGAGGCCGGTGACGTGGTGGAGTCGCAAGCGATCCTCGATGTGTTCGGAGCCGCTGCCGCTGCTCTGCCGATCAGTTCGACCAAAGCGGTGCACGGGCACCTCATCGGGGCCGGTGGCGCGGTCGAGCTGGCCCTGTCCATTCTGGCGATGCACAAGGGCTGGGCGCCGCCGACGGCGCATCTTGAGGATCTCGATCCGCGCTGTCCACTCGATTACCTGCCCTTGAATGCGCGAGAAATCGGGCCGATCGACGCGGTGATGTCGAACTCGTTTGCCTTCGGCGGCAGTAACGCTAGCTTGATCGCTCGGCGCGTGCGCCACTGACCGAACCTTTGCCATGGCCCTCTTGCAAGCTGGCGCGACCCAGATCGGCGCACGCGACCTGACCCTGCGGACTGTGCGCCTGTTCTTTCGCCATGGCTGGTTCAAGGCCATCGGCACGACGGCGTTCACCTGGCTGTTTTTCGTCGCCTACTTCTATCTGCTGCAGCATCCTCGCATCCCGCCAACCGTCATGCCGATGACGGCGGTCGATCTCTGGATCGGTTTACAGCCCTGGACGCTGCCGTTCTATCTGTCTCTCTGGGTCTATGTTTCTCTGCCGGCTTCGCTGATGGCGTCGCGGCGGGAGGTTGTGGCCTATGGATTGCGAATCGGCACGCTGTGTCTTATCGGGCTGGCGATTTTCTATTTCTGGCCCACGGAAGTGCCGACCTATCCTGTGGATTGGGCCCACTATCCGAGTTTCGACATCTTGCGCGGCAAGGACGCGGCGGGTAATGCCTGTCCCTCCCTGCACGTGGCCACAGCGGTTTTTACCGCGATGTGGCTGGACTGGATGGCGCCCGGTCTGGGCTTTGGCAAACGCCTGCGCGCACTCAGCCTGCTGTGGTGCGCGCTGATTGTTTTCTCCACCCTGGCGACCAAGCAGCATGTGCTCGTCGATGTGATCTGCGGCGCGGCATTGGGCGGAGCGGTAGCCTGGGCGACACGGCCGCGTCCCTGGAGCAGAATGCGGCCTTCTAGAACGGAGCCGACTTGATGGCCTCTCTCTTGTCCTATCCCATCGAGCTCGACGCGCAAGCCATCGAAGAGGTGCTGCCGCATCGTGGCGAAATCCTATGCGTCCGGCGGATCACCGTGCTGGATTTCAACCATTACGTCGGCCATGTCATCTGGGCGCGCGACCTGCCTATTCTGCAAGGGCACTTCCCCGGCATGCCCATGGTGCCCGGCGCCCTGCTGATCGAGGCGGTGGCCCAGGTGGCTGGAGCCGGGATGCTTGTCGGCGACGTGCTTGCGCGCAGCATGCGCGGCAGCCACGTGGGCGTGCTGGCAGGCGTGCGCAAATGCAGTTTCAAGCGCCCGGTTCAATGCGATGAATGGGTACGGATCGAGGTGCGGTCCAGGCAGATGTCGGCCACGGCTGCCGCCATTTCAGCCCAATTGCAGATCGGCGCAGAAGAAGTCGCCGGCATCGAGATCCTGCTGGTCAACACGCCGCGTACTGTGTTGATCGATACCCTGCCCGCGGCACCACGCGGTGCGGAAATGGGGTAACCAGTTTTTCAGGTTTGGGGCGACGCTGAACCTGTCCTTCGCGCGTTGCGCAACCCGCTCTACAAGAGGGTCTGCGGTGTTGCCTCAGGCTTTCTGCTCAGCCTCCAGATAGGCGAGGCTGATGTACTTGCCGATGTTGTTGTCCCAACCGGCCGTGTCTTTGGCCTTGGACGCCACGCGTGGATCGGCCTTGGCCGCGGCGATGGCGGCTTCGGGGCCAGCCAAGTCGTGCGCCGCTTTCTGCGCGTGTTCCCAGATGGCGGCGAACAGCTCGCGCTGCCAGACCATCACGGCCTCTCCCGCATGGCCGTGACCGGGCAGCCAGTTGCTGCCGGGGATGTTCTGCGCCAGCTTGTCCATGTAGTTGAGCGAGCCGGGGTAGGAGCCGTCGTCCATATTGGCGATGCGCCGGTTCATCATCACGTCGCCCACGTAGGTGAGCTTGTCCTGTACCACTTCGAGGCAGACGTCCGACGGCGTGTGCGCTGTGCCGTAATGGTGCGCGCGCAGGGTGACGTCGCCGAAGTCGAACACGTCGCCGTGCTTCACGTCGCGGTTGGGGGCGACGATGCGGGTGCCTGCGCTGGACTGGTTGGTCCACTTGAGCATGGCCTGCTGCCACTCGGTGCCGGTTACGCCCAGAATCTGCTCGCGGGTCTGCGGCATGGCGTAGATCGGCAGGTCTTGCCCGTAAGCACTCACAAAAGCATCGTTGCCCAGCCAGTGATCGCCGTGATAGTGCGAATTGAACACCGCGACCACCGGCTTGTCGCTCACCTTGGGCAACTGCCGGATGACCATCTCGCCGATCTGCACCGAGGCGCCAGAGTCGAGGATGACCACGCCCTTGGCCGTCTTGACCGCGGTGATATTGCTCATCATGCCCTGATTGCTCTCGGTGGGAAAGCCATCGGCGGCGTAGATCACATAGACATGGTCGGAAATTTGGGTGAACGGCACATCGGGCACCTTGGGGCCGCGAATGAAGTCCACCGCGTCGGCGGCGAAGGCGGCAAGGTGCGGCGCGGCAGCGCCAGCGGCGGCCAGCCCGGCCGCGCGGAAGCCCCAGCCCATCAGGCGGCGGCGCTGGGCGCTGAAGGCGGGGGAATGCGGGCGGAAGAAAGTCATGGCGGACCTATACATTTGGATACAAGTCCCTATTGTCCTCCTGAACCGCATTGGCGCAATGCCGGGGAATTCCCGGATTCCTGCAGGAAAGCGGACTATTTCAGGAGTCGTGCGACGCCCACACCGCGAGGGCTCAGGGTGGGGGTTGATCGGCGTGATCGCCCTGCAGCCAATCGAGGCCCAGCTCTCGGGCGACATCGAGCAAGTCCGGCTGATCGATCTGATCGACCTGGTCGGCCACAGTGAGGCAGCCGAGCTGTTTGGCCAGTCGCACGATGGACGACAGAATGAGATGCGCCTTGGGCGCGGTGGCCGCGCGCTTCAGGTGCGCCGCGTGGATTTTGAGGAAGCGTATGGGTAGCTCGGTCCAGTGCGCCAGGGTGGGCAGGTCAGGGCCCGATTGTTTGAGTGCGAGCCGCGCTCCGGCGGCCATCCAGGGCTGCAGCGCGGTGCATGCCGCGCCGAGGTCGAGTTGCTGCGCACGAAAGTCGAGTTCGAGCACGATACGGCCCAGCAGCTGGTCTTGTCGGCTGTGTGCGGTGCGCTGAAGAAAGTCGTCGAGCAGGGCATGCATCAGGGTCGGTCGGCGCAACAGGTCGGCCGAGAGATTGATGAAGCAGTCGCCCTGCAATCGCCCTTGCAGACAGTCTTCCAATACGAGCGGAATCACCTTTTCGTCCACCCAGTGAGCTCGGTGCATCTGCTGCAACGCGGGCATGAAGCGGGCGGCTTTCAGTGGGGTTCCGTCGGGCAGGCGCATGCGCGCAAATCCCTCCTGACCAACCTGCGCGCCCGTTGTCAGCGAGATGATGGGCTGGTACATCAGATCGAGTCGACCAGCACGCAGCGCCTCCTGCGCCTGGCTCGCCAAATCGAGTACGCCTTCCCCTGTCATGCGCTCATGCCACACGCAGTTGCGCCCGGCCTGCTTGGCCTCGTAGAGCGAAAAATCGGCTCGCTGCAACATCTGTTCGAGCGTGTCGCCACGGTCGGGCGATGCAGCGCTCACCCCCGCGCTAATCGTCAGCGGAATGGGCTGACGTCCTTGCTTCAGTTCGAGCGCCTGCACCTCGGCGCGAATGCGCTCGGCTATCGCGATGGCCTGTTCGAGCGAGGTGTGCGGTAGCAGACACAGGAACTCCTCGCCGCCCCAGCGGGCGAGATGATCGTCTGCCCTGAGTGCGCCCTGAATGGCGCGTGCGACTAGCCGCAGTGCTTCGTCACCTGCAGCATGGCCGTGTTGATCGTTGACCCGCTTGAAGTGGTCGAGATCGAGCAGAATGTTGCTGAACGTTGCCCCAGTACGCAGAAAGCCGGCGTGGGTGCGGCCCAATTCGTCGAGCATGCCGACGCGGTTGAGAGCCTGGGTGAGGGCGTCGTGCCGAGCCTGGTGGTGGAGCCTGGCCTGCAAGGCGCGCTGCTCGCGCACGTCGCGTAGCACGATGATGCAGCCCTCATCTGCCTCACTGAGTGGAATCACCGTGAGATCGACATCTGACCAGTCGGCCTCGGTGGCATGCAGCCGACACCGTCCGTCCAGGGTGTGCATTTGCTGCTGGGCGCGGGCTTCGTCGACCACGGAGCGGATGTCGCCTGATTCCAGAGCGAGGACGGTTTCAATCGGCCGATGGAGTGCGTAGTCGATCAGCTTCAAGCCCAGCAGATCGGCTGCTGCGTGATTCAGAAATTCGATACGGCGCTGCGGGTCCAGCGTCAGCACGCCGTCCGACAAAGCCATCAGGGTGACCGCGGCCCGCTCGCGCTCATGCCGAATGGCGTTTTCCAGTGCAATGCGGTCCGAGATGTTGCGGATCGTGCCCACGCTGCCCAGAAAGGCGCCGTCGCCGTCGTACAGCACGCGCAGATCGACCTCGATCCAGACGAATGATCCGTCGCGGCGCAGCAGCCGTTTGGTGTGACGCGACGCGGATATTTCGCCGGATTCGAGCTGCTGCTTGCGCAGGCTGTTGGCAGGGCGGTCGTCGGGGTAGACGAAGTCGAGGATGTTGCGGCCCAGCGATTCCTCGACAGTAAAGCCCGTCAGTGTGGTCCAGGCCGGGCTCAGGTAGGACCAGAAGGTCTTGCCACGGGTGCGGAACACCACGTCCCGCAGACTGCCGATGAAATCGGCCGGCTCAGTATCGCGCTCGGCGCTCGTCTCGGGGGCGTGTGCCTGCATGGTTTCGTTCCGGTATCAAGTCAGCAATATCGGGCTGCTTGCGAAACGGAACCGGCCGTTCGGCTCAGAACCCTTCGGTGGAGGTGAACAGCCCGACGCGCAGGTCCTTGGCGGTATAGATTTCGCGACCATCGACCAGCATGGCGCCGTCGCCGATGCCCATGACCAGGCGGCTGTTAATCACCCGCTTGAGGTCGATGCGGTACTGCACCAGTTTCGCGGTGGGCAGCACCTGACCGGTGAACTTCACTTCGCCAACACCGAGCGCGCGACCTCGGCCCAGCCCGCCCATCCAGCCGAGGTAAAAACCGACGAGCTGCCACATCGCGTCCAGCCCCAGACAGCCGGGCATCACCGGATCGCCCTGAAAGTGCACGCCGAAAAACCACAGGTCGGGATGAATGTCGAGTTCGGCCTCGATCACGCCCTTGCCGTAGGTGCCGCCTTCGCTGGCGATGCGGGTGATGCGGTCCATCATCAGCATTTCGCGCAAAGGGAGCTGCGCATTGCCGGGGCCGAACAGGCGGCCCTCGCCGCAGGTGATGAGGTCTTCTTTGCTGTAGGAGGAAGGTCGGGTCATGGAGTGTCGTCGCAGAACAATCCGCGAATGTTAGCGGTTGCGGCTGCTACAGTTTCGCCCATGATCGGACGACTGCACGGCACCCTGCTCGACAAATCCCCCCCGCAGATTCTGCTCGACGTGGGCGGCGTGGGCTATGAGGTGGACGTGCCGATGAGCACGCTATACGACCTTCCCGCGGCGGGGCACGCCGTCACCCTGCTCATTCACACCGTTATCCGCGAAGACGCGCATCTGCTCTACGGCTTTGCCACAGCGGCCGAGCGCAGCACGTTTCGTGAGCTGCTCAAAATCAGCGGCATCGGCCCGCGCATTGCGCTGGCCGTGCTCTCCGGGCTGAGCGTGAGCGAGATCGCTCAAGCCGTCACGCAGCAGGACGCCGTTCGCTTTACCCGCGTGCCGGGCATCGGCAAAAAGACCGCCGAACGCCTGCTGCTCGAACTCAAGGGCAAGCTCGGCGCCGATCTGGGCAGCGCCGCAACGGCCGCCGCGGGCAGCGCCTCCGATGTGCTGCAGGCCCTCATCGCGCTGGGCTATTCCGAGCGCGAGGCAGCGGCCGCCGCCAAAGCGCTGCCGGAAGGCTGCAGTGTGGATGACGGCATCCGCCAGGCGCTGAAAAGCCTCGCGCGCTGAACTTACCTCACGCCCAGATTGGGCGCGCGGCTAAGGCGGAAACCGAACGCCTGCAGTTTGTCCGATTGCGACAAACCGTTATCCATCCGTATGGATTGAAACCAGATGTTGCCCTGAGGAACTTGGTCACGGAGCCGACATTTGCGCTCTCAAGAATCACGTTCGTTGCGTGAAGCGCGGGCTGCGATCAGCCCCCACGCGATCCATCGTTCACATTCTTCAGGGAGTTCAACATGTTGCGCAAAACCCTCTTGGCCTCGGCGGTTGCCGTGGCTGTCGTCACGCTGGCCGCCTGCGGCGGCGGTTCCAATTCTGTCGCGGCCTCGCCCACCGTGCCCGGCACCAGCTACACCGCGGCCCGCGCGCTCGCTACGGCCACGCCGATCAAGCATGTGGTCGTGCTGTATCAAGAAAACGTGTCGTTCGACCACTACTACGCCACCTATCCCACGGCCACCAACCCGGCGGGCGAACCGGCGTTCACCGCCAAGGCGGGCACGCCTGCGGTCAACAATCTGGTCAGCGCCAATCTGCTGAGCAACAACCCCAACTTCACCAACACCGCCAACGGCGCCGATGCCGCCGAGCCCTACCGTCTCGACCGCACCCAGGCCGCCACCGCCGACCAGAACCACGCCTACACCGCCGAGCAACAGGCTTATGACGGCGGCAAGGCTGACCTGTTCCCGAAATACACCGGCGCGGCGACGACGGGCGGCGTGGGCGCCTTCGGTACCAAGGGCCAAGTCATGGGCTACTACGACGGCAACACCGTCACCGCGCTGTGGAACTACGCGCAGAACTTCGCCCTGAGCGATGACGCTTATACCGACACCTACGGCCCGTCCACCCCGGGCGCGCTCGAAGCGGTGAGCGGCCAGACCAATGGCGTGCAGCTGGTGGCGACCACGGACCAACCTTTCACCCTGAGCAAGTATTCTTACTACATCAGTGACGGGCAGGGCGGCTACGGCTTGATCAACGATGTCGATCCGGCCTATGACATCTGTTCCAGCCCAACGAATCAAGTCTCGATGTCGGGCAAGAACATCGGCGATCTGCTCAACGGTAAGAACATTTCCTGGGGCGGTTTCATGGGCGGGTTCAACCTTGGCGCGACCAACCCCAACGGCACGACGGGCTGCAAGCGCAGCACCTTCTCACCAGTCGTCAACTCCACCGTGGGCGACTACATCCAGCACCACAACTGGTTCCAGTACTACAAGAGCACGGCCAACCCCACGCACGCCCGCCCAAGCTCGACCCTGGCCATCGGTCACACCCTGGAGACCGACAACAAGACTGCCGATCCGGCCAACCACGAATACGGCTTGCAGGACTTCTTTGCCGCAGTGAAGGCCGGCAATATGCCCGCTGTGGCCTATCTCAAGGCCCCGGCCTTCGAAGATGGTCATGCCGGCTATTCCGACCCGCTGGACGAACAGGCCTTCGTGTCGCAAGTCGTCAACTTCCTGGAGCAGCAGCCGCAGTGGAGCAGCACCGCAGTGATCGTCACCTGGGACGATTCCGATGGGTGGTATGACCATGCGTTTGCCAACACCACCAATCCCTCGTTCGACAGCCAGGCTGACCAGCTCAATGGGGCGGGCGTGTGCGGCAAGGGCACGCCGCTCAGTGGCGTGAACGGCAAGCCGGTCAATGGCCGCTGCGGTCCGGGCACGCGCATTCCTTTCCTGGTGATCTCGCCCTGGGCCAAGACCAACTATGTGAGCAACACGCCCATCAGCCAGGCGTCCATCGTGCGGTTCATCGAGGACAACTGGCTCGGCGGCCAGCGTCTGGGCGGCGGGTCGTTCGACGCCACGGCGGGCTCGATCAACAACCTGTTCGACTTCACCAAGTCGGTGGGCAGCGCGCCCAAGGTGTTCATCGATCCGGCGCAGGGCACGGTGCTGAGCGCCCCGCCTGCGGGCAGCTTGACGCCGCAGTTCAACGTCTCGCTGTTCACCAAGCAAAGCTGATCGGCCAAGTCCCGCTGGTACCCCGCAGACCGCCCCGCTGGGGGCGGTCTTTTCCGCGGGTTTCGTCCGCCACGAGACTCGCGGAAAAGACTGAAATTCGCCGAGAAGCCGCACCATGTCCGTCACCTCATCCACCCCTGCCGTCGCTTCTTCGGCTGCTGTGCAGGCGCCTGCGAGCAAGCCGCGCCGCTCGCACTGGACACGCCGCCTGGCCATTGCGCTGGTCGTTGCCCTTGCGGGGGGCGGCGGCGCGCTGGCCTGGGGCATGCACGAGCAGCCGAGCATTCCCCCCGTCGTTTGGCTGCAGCATCCGGTGCAGAGCTTCACTTTCGCGCTAGGCGGCAATCCGCATCCGGTGCAGCTCGCGCTGCCGCCCCTGCAACCCCTCTCGGCCGTGGCGCAACTGGGGCGTCAGTTGTTTTTTGATACGGCGCTTTCAGCCTCGGGCAAGCAGTCTTGCGCGTCTTGTCATGATCCGGCCTATGGCTACAACCCGCCGCCGGGCAGTGGGCCGGTGATGCTGGGCGGGCCGAATATGACTACACCCGGCTTTCGCCCGCCGCCGTCGCTGGCCTACCTCTACCGGCAGCAGCCGTTCTCCATCGGCCCGGACAACGAGGAGAACGAAACCATCACCCTGCAGCAACTCGCGGCGCTGGGGCAGACCAGCCAGCGGGCGCAGAAGACCGCGCAGAGCACGGCGCAGTCGGTACAAAATCTGGTGCCCACCGGCGGGCTGTTCTGGGACGGGCGGGTCAATACCCTGCAGCAGCAGGCGGGTGGCCCGCTGTTCAACCCGGTGGAAATGGACGCGGGCACGCCGCAGCGCGTGGCCGCCATCATCGAGCGCCAGCCGTATGCCAAGATGTTTTTGCAACTCTTCGGCCCCAATGTGTTTGCAGACCCGAAGCAGACGGTTTCCGAGGCGTTGTTTGCGATCGCCCGTTACCAGATCGAAGACCCGCAGTTCCACGCCTTCAACAGCAAGTACGACGCCTGGCTGCAGGGCAGGGCGACTCTGACGTCGCAGGAAATGCGCGGCTATCTGGCGTTCAACGATGTGAACAAGGGCGATTGCGCTGCCTGCCATTTGGATCAGCCGACCAAGGATCATCTGCCGCCGCTGTTCACCGACACGCAGTACGAGGCGCTGGGCGTGCCGCGTAATCCACAGATTCCGGCGAACCAGAACCCGCACTACTTCGATATCGGGCTGTGCGGCCCCTTCCGGACCGACCTGAAAAACCAGACTGCCTACTGCGGCATGTTCCTCACTCCCACGCTGCGCAATGTGGCGCAGCGGCCGGTGTATTTCCATAACGGGGTCTATCACTCGCTCAAGCAGGTGCTCGATTTCTACAACTTCCGCGACGTGCAGCCGGGCAGAATCTACCCCACCGTGGACGGCCAGGTGCGCAAGTACGACGACCTGCTGCCGCAGTACCGCGCCAATGTGGACGTGACCGATCCGCCGCTCAACCGCAAACTGGGCGAACAGCCCGCGATGACCGCGCAGGACATGCGCGACATCATCGCTTTCCTGCACACCCTGAACGACGGCTACACGCCGCTCAAGCCGACTTCATAAGCCGGTTGCATCAAGCGCGGCTTCATCACCGCAGGATGCGCCGCTTCAAGCGGCCATGGCCGGGGGGTTCAGCCGCTCGCACAAGCTGGCGAACAGCTGCCGCAGGTCGAGCCGGGCGCCGCCGTGCAGATGCGAGCGCAGGGCGCCCTCGGGCGACACCCAGTGCAGGGTGCCCATGCGGCGGATGGCGTAGCCGCGCTGATGCACGCCTTGCACGATGGCCCATTCGCTGCCCGCTTGCTCATGCAGCAAGACACGGCCGAGCGCGGCCGAAACGGCGTGCAGCTGCTCGGGTGTGGGCGCGGCCGGGTGCTGCGCAATGAGGTTCTGGAGAATGGGCAGATCCTGCAAAGTGCCGCTGAGCACATCGCCGCCGCCCTGGGCGAGCACCAGCGCGTCGGCTTGCTGCAACCATTGCGCGAGCTGTTGGGTATCGGACGGTTCAAGATGGAACAGACGCATCACGGTCTCCTGTCAAGTCGATTCGGGGGTGCCACAGCTTGTACGCCCAATGCGGTGACAAATCATGTGCTTCCGAGTGTGGGGCAGGGTTTTTGTGCGGCGCAACTTTGTGTCGAAGCGCTCGGCGTCTGCAGGACAATCTGCGCATGTCCTCACCCGCCATCGCCCCGCAGACCGAATCGGCCCGCATGCATATCGCCCCGGATTTCGCGGGCATGGAACTGCTGACGGCGCGTTATGTGCATCACCGGTTTGCACCGCATGTGCACGACACCTTTGTCGTGGCCTTGATCGAACAAGGCAGCGAGCGCTTTCGTTGCAGACGGGCGGAAGGCGTGGCGAACGCGGGAAGCATCATCGTGATCCCGCCGGCAGAGGTGCACACAGGCCAGAGTGGCGGCGAGTCCGGCTGGTCTTACCGCGCACTTTACCCAGCGCCCCAGAAATTAGGCGAACTCATGGCCGAGCTGCGCGACGGCGATGCGCGGCTGCCGGTGTTCGATCGGGTGGTGTTCGACGACCCGGCGTTGTTCCGTGCTTTGCAGGGCTTGCACGCCGTGCTGATCGCCTGCCGCGATCCCTTGCTTCGCAGCTGCGCTTGGCGCGAGGCCATGACGCCGCTGTTGCGCCACGCCGGGGTGGTCGAGCCCGCCACGGGACGCGAGGATGTCGCCGTGCGCCGAGCGCAGGAGCTGTTGCGGGCCGACCCCAACGGAGCGTTGACTCTCGACGATCTGGCGCGCGCGGTGGGCCTGAGCCCCTGGCACCTCAACCGTGTGTTCTCGCGCAGCGTCGGACTGCCGCCGCATGCCTTGCGCAACCAGTGGCGGCTGGCGCAGGCCAAGCGCCTGCTGCGCGGCGGGCTGAGTCCGGCGGAGGTGGCGGCGAGTCTGGGCTTTGCCGACCAGTCGCATCTGCACCGGCTGTTCAAGCGCGCCTTCGGTGTCACGCCTGGCGGTTATATCCAGAGCAAGAACGTTCAAGACCGCATCGAGCCGTTCCGCTAGTCTGTGGGCATGACTTCGATTTCTTCTGCCTCGCCTCACCCGGCGGGACGTTCCACCGAATTTCTCCTCGGCGCGCGCGATACCCTGCCGCTGCTCCTGGGCGCTGCGCCCTTCGGGCTGATTTTCGGTGCGCTGGCATCGGCCAGTCCGCTGGGCATCGTCGGGGCGCTGGGCATGTCGGCGCTGGTGTTCGCCGGATCGGCGCAGTTCATCGCGCTGAGTCTGCTGGGTACCGGCGCCAGCGCGCTGGTCGTGGTGTTCACCACTCTGGTCGTCAACCTGCGCCACTTGCTATACGCCGCCAGCCTGCAGCCGCAGATGGCGCGGCTGCCGCAGCGCTGGCGGGTGCTGCTAGCGTTCTGGCTGACCGATGAGACCTACGCCGCGGTGCATCACCGCTACGCGCACGACGACGGCGCGCCGTTCAAACACTGGTACACGGCGGGGTCGGGCGCGGCGATGTACGCCAACTGGCTGGGCTGGACGGCGGTCGGCGCGTTTCTGGGGCAGGCCAGCCCGGCCTTGACGCATCTCGGCCTCGAATTCGCGCTCGTGGCCACCTTCGTGGGCATCGTCGCGCCGCTGCTGCGCGAACGTCCCAGCATCGCCGTGGCCCTCACTGCGGCGGTGGTGGCGCTGGCGGCGCGCGACCTGCCGTACAAGCTCGGCCTGATGCTCGCCGCCTTCGCCGGGGTGGCGGTCGGGGTGTGGATGGATGGTCGCCGCCGTCTGCAAGCCGCAGGAGACCCGCGATGAACTGGAGCCTGTGGGCGGTGATCGTCGGCATGGCGGCGGTGACCTTCGCCATCCGCTACACCCTGTTCGGCTTGGGCGGGCGGCTGAGGTTTTCGCCGCGAGTGCAGCAGGCGCTGCGCCATGTGCCGGTGGCGGTGCTCACCGCCATCGTCGTGCCCATGGTGTTGCTGCCCGACGGCCAGCACTGGGATTTGAGTTGGCGCAACCCCTGGCTGGCCGGTGCGCTGACCAGTGCCGCGCTGGCACTGGGTACGCGCAAACTACTGGCCGCCATCGCGGGCGGCATGGCGGTGTATCTGCTGTGGCGCTTCGGCTTGGCTTGATTTACTTGACTGCGGCCAGCTTCTTTTCGACTTCCTCTTGCGGCAGGGCGCCTTCCATGCGGTCGCCGTCGGTGAAGATCAGCGTGGGGGTGGACGAAATGCCCAGCTTCTCCGCGAGTTCCACATTGGCCTTGAGCGGATCGACGCAAGTCGCCGCGGCCGCGGGCGGCTGCACTTGCTTGTTCATCCAGTCCAGCCAGGCCTTGCTGCGGTTGGGGGCGCACCAGATGTCGCGCGCCTGTTGCATCGATTCGCGGCGGATGATGGGCACGACGAACACATGCAGCGTGACGTTGCTCATCTTTTCCAGCGTGGCTTCCATCTTGTGGCAGTACGGGCAATACGGGTCTTCAAAAATCGCGATCTGGCGCTTGCCGTTACCGAACACCAGCTTGAACGAGTCTTTGAACGGCAGATCCTTCCAGTTCACCCGGCGCAGATCGTCGATCCGGGCCTTGGTGACGTTGGTCTGGGTCTTGGTGTCGAAAATCTCGCCAGCGAACAAAAAGGTGGCCTTGGCGTCGGTGTAAAAAATCTTGCTGCCCACGTCCACTTCATACAGCCCGGCATAGGGGGTTTTGATGATCTTGGCGCTGGCAGGCAGACCCGGCATGGCCTTTTCGAGTGCGGCGCGGGTTTCGGCCAGGGTTTGCGCCATGACCGGCAGAGACAGGAAGGCCGCGGACAACGCGACCCCGCGCAGAACGCGCGCGACGGAGCGGGAGAGCAAAGAGTTCATTTAGGCGGGAATGCGCACAAACGCGCGTCAGGCAAGATAGGGAAGACCCGAAGCATAGCGGGTGAGCAACTGCCGGACGGGCGGCAGGGCATTGGCGGTCTGCAGGCCCAGCGCGCGCAGCGGCCCGGGCACCCGGCTGCCCGCGCCGTACAGCCGGGCGAGGGTGTCGGTGGTGGTGGCGAGCGCCAGCACCTGTTCGGCCCGCGCGCGGGAATAACGTCGCAGCAGCCGCGGGTCGTGCACGGCCTGGCCGGCGCTGCGCTGTTGCAGGGTGCGGGCCAGCACCTGCACGTCTTGCAGACCCAGGTTGAGGCCCTGACCGGCCAGCGGATGCACGCGATGCGCGGCGTCGCCAATCAGCACCAGACCGTCGGCCACGGTGCGGCGGGCCAGTTGGCGCTGCAGACGCCAGGCTGCCGCGGGGCCGGTGGCCTGCAGCGGCCCGAGGTGTTGCGCGCGCAAGGCGGGCAGGTGCGCTTCGACGCGCTGCGCCAGAGCCTGCGGCGGCAGGGCGAGCAACTCTTGCGCCAGCGCCTCGGGGGCCGACCAGACCAGCGACACCATTGGCCGACCCTGCATCGGCGCCAGCGGCAGCAGGGCGATCACCCCGCCGTCGGCGAAGGTCTGGAAGGCGACGCCCTCGTGCGATGCGGCGCAGAGGAAATTGGCCACCACGCCGCGCTGCTGGTAGTCGTGCGTATCCATCGCGATGCCCGAGACCTTGCGCACCAGACTGTCCTCGCCGTCGGCGCCGATGAGCAGCGCGGCCTGCAGGGCGCGGCCGTCATCGGTCTGCACCTGCCAGCCTGCCGCCGCGGGCTGGCGTTGCAGCCGCGCGGCCTGGGCCGGGTCGATCACAACCCGACGCTCGAAGCGCAGCGCCAGATCGAACGCGGTTTCGATCGCATCGGACTCGACGATCCAGGCCAGCGCCTCGCTGCGGGCGTCGCGGGCATCGAAGGCGAGCTGGGCGCCATCGGCGCGGATGTGCATGGCCTGTATGGGCTGAATGCGCTCAGGCGGCATCTGCGGCCAGACCCGCAGCTCTTCGAGCAATTGCCTTGAGGCGGCGTTGAGCGCGTAAAGGCGCTGGGCATAGCCCTGGGTCGGCAGGGCGGCGGCCGGGCGCGCGCCCAGCAGGGTGACCTGCAGCCCGATCTGCGCCAGCGCCAGCGCGCAGGCCTTGCCTGCAATGCCGCCGCCGCAGATCAGAAGGTCGGAAGAAGGGGAGGACATGATGGAATGGCTGCGCTTGAAGCGCTGTGTTTCTGGGAACTTCGGGCTGTCAGACAAGCTGCCTAAAATCGGCCGCCATGTTGACCGACAAAACCCGCATTGTGCCCCCGGCGCATCAGCGCCTGGGCGTAATTCCCGCCCATGACTGAGGTCACTGCGCCGCAGCCCGAAGCGCCCGCGCCGCGCAGGCGCTGGCCGATGCGGCTGTTCAAGGGGCTGCTGGCGGCGCTGCTGGCTGCGGTCATTCTGGTGGTGGGCGGCATGAGCATTCTGCTGCTTACCTTCGATCCGAACCAATACAAGGCTACGCTGATCCAGGTGGTGCAGGAGCGCGAGCACCGCACGTTGACGTTGCCCGGCACGATCGAGATCACGCTGTTTCCGCCACTGACGCTGCGCACCGGGCCGTTTTCCTTGAGCGAGCGCGACTCTCCCGCCGTTTTCGCGCGGGCTGACGATCTGCGACTGCACCTCGATCTGTTCGCGCTGCTGCGGCGCAAGCTGGTGGTCGATCGGGTGGTGATGATCAAGCCGCAGATTCATGTGGCCCGCGACGCGCAGGGGCGTTTGAATTTCGCCGACCTGCTGCCCGACAGCAAGCCCGAATCCGCGCCCCCGCGCAGCCCGCTGGGCCTGTCGGTGCACCGTCTGCAGGTGGAGCAGGGCGTGCTCTTTTACGACGACGACAAGGCCAAGCTCCACGGCCAGCTCGACGGCCTGGACGTCGGCCTTTCCGGTCTGGACGGCGGCAACGCCGGGGCCTTCCACCTGGAGACCACGGCGCGCTTCGTCCAACCCGCGCTGGCAACCCGCATCGCCCTGCGCGGCAAGTTGCTGGCCGACCCGGCGCAGCACAGCGTGGCGCTGACCGATCTGGCGCTGTCGGCGCAGGGCGATGTGCCGGGACTGAAGGCGATGCAGGCTCAGCTCAGCGCCGACCAACTCGGGCTGCGCACTGGTTCATTGTGGGCGCTGACGGCGCGGCAATGGCGCATCAAGACCACCGGCCGCACAGAGAGCGGGGAAAACTTGAGTGCGCAGATCAGCCTGCCAACGCTCGAAGCCAAGGGCGACACCGTGCAGATCGGGCCGCTTGATGCCAGCGCCGAGATCGGCGCGGCGCAGGCGCTGCAGCTGCAGTGCAAGGCCCAGCAGGCCGCGGGCGCCTGGAGCGCGCTGCGCGTTCCCGTGGCGCAGTGCGATGTGCAGCGCGGCGCCGCCGGAAAGCCGGGGGCGATGCGCCTGACCCTGGCCTCGCCGCTGCAGCTCGACCTCACTCATGCGCACTATGTTCTGCCCGCGATCAAGCTCTCGGGCCAGCTCACCCCTAGCGCCAAACCGCAGACCCTGGCGCTGCAGGGCAATGCGCAATACGACGGCGGCGCGAACGGCCCCATGAGCGGACCTACCGCGCAGTTTCAGCTCCAAGGCCTGCTGGCCGGCAGCGGGATGAAGCTGTCGGGCGGCTGGGCGCAGCCCGACACCCTGCGCCTCGACGTGAATGCCGACCGCCTCAACCTCGACGATTGGCTGCCGCCGCCCGCCGCCCAACCAAAAGCCGCCGCGCCCGCGCCTGCCCCCATCGACCTGGCAGCCTTTCAAAAACTCGGGCTGGGCGCGCAATTCAAGATTGGCAGCCTGTTGTTCAAGGGCATGCAATGGAGCGCGGTGCAGGGCCAGTTGACCAGCGACCGCAAGACGCTGGCCTTGCAGCCTTTCAGTGCGCAGGGCTTTGGCGGCAGTGTGGACGCGAATCTGCGGGTGAATCTGGCGCAGCAGCAATACACCCTGCAGCAAAGCGGGCGCGATGTCAGCGTGCAGCCGGTATTGCAGGCCTTGGTCGGCAAAGATTTTTTGCTCGGCAAGGCCAACTGGACGATGAACCTGTCGGCACAGGGCCAGACGCTGCCCGCGCTCATCGCCAGCCTTTCGGGCAAGGCGCGGCTCGATGTGCGCAACGGCGCTGTGAAGGGCTTCAATCTGGCACAGATGCTGCGTAACGCCCGCGCCCTGCTGGCGGCACGCAAGGATGGGCAGTTCGCCGCCACCGCGGGTGAGCAGACTGATTTCACCGCGCTCGGCGCCACCTTTGTGCTGCAGAACGGGGTGGCGAACAACAGCGACCTAATGGTGCAGAGCCCGCTGCTGCGCGTGGGCGGCGAGGGCTGGTTCGATCTGCCCCGGCAGCGTCTGGACTATCTGCTGCTGCCCGCCGTCGTCGGTTCGCCGCGCGGGCAGGGCGGGGCCGATCTCGCGGTCTTGCGCGGCGTCACCGTGCCGGTGCGTATCGCGGGCAGTTTTGCCCAGCCGAGCTACACCGTGTTGTGGTCGCAGGCGGGCGGGAATCTGTTGAAGCAGACCTTGAAAAATACCTTGCAGAACGAACTGCAGAAACAGCTCGCACCCGCCCAGGCCCAGCCGCTGCAGAAGGCGGTTCCTGGCCTGTTCAAGGGTTTGTTTCCTTGAACCCAGAATTTCCATTAGGCGGGGCTACGCCCCTACATGGGCGCTGGCGGGCGGTTTGGGGCGTCTTCGCCCCCGCGCTTCGCGCCCATAGCTCGGGCTATGGGCTTGTCGCGCAAGGCCAAATCCATCCCCAATCCGCCGCGCCATCATCCCATGTCCCAATGGAAAATCTGGGTTGAAGTAGGGCCAGCAGGCCCTAAAGCCGCAGCACCACTGGCCAGTCGGGCAACTCGTTGCGTTTTTCGCTGCTGCGCGGCGGCGCATGCAGGGCGAGCAGGCCGCTGACTTCGGCCACGCCCTGCAGCGCGGCGGCCTCGAAGCGGCCTTGGCGTAGCAGCGCTTCCATGCTGCGGCACACCTGCTCCCAAGCGTCGCTCGGCACCCGTTGGTGGATGCCGCGGTCGGCCACGATTTCCACGTCCCGCTCGGCCAGCAGCAGGTAGATCAGCACTCCGTCCTTGTGCTCCGTATCCCAGACGTGCAGGTGCGAGAACACCTCGATAGCGCGCTCGCGGGCGCTCAGGCCGCGCCAGAGTTCGGGCAGATCGAGCGCGCCTTCAACCGCAAAGCGGATTTCGCCGCCGTGCGCCTGCTCAGCGGCGTGAATGGCCCTGGCAATGGCGGCCAGCGTGGCTTGCGGAAACGCCCGGCGGGTTTGCCAGGGCGCAAAGCGCAGGTGTCGCAGCAGACTGGACCAACGCATCTCACCACCGGCCCGAAGCGCCGCCTCCGCCAAAACCGCCACCGCCGCCGCTGAATCCTCCCGAGCCGCGGTCATTGCCGCCGCCGAATCCGCCGCCGCCGAAGCTACCACCACCCATGCGTATGCCGCTGAACACGGCGAGGAAGGCGAGCGCGCCGAAGGTCAGCCCCAACAGCACGGAGCCGACGAGCCACCACCCCACGCCGCCTGCGATCAGTCCGCTCAGCCCGGCGCCGACGGTGCGGCCGAGCACGCTGCGCAGCACCGAGCCCAGCACGACCGCGCCGATCAACACCATGAAGCCGATTTCCTGCGCGCTGGATCGGTTTGCGCCCGGCGAGGTGGCCTGCGGCGGCGGCAGTTGCTCGCCGTCGATCAGCTTCATCAGTTGTTGCACGCCGGCCTGCAGTCCGCCGAAATAGTCGCCCTGCTTGAACTGCGGGGTGATGACCTCGGCGATGATGCGCTTGGCGATGGCGTCGGGAATGGCGCCTTCCAGCCCGTAGCCGACTTCGATGCGCATGGCGCGGTCGTCTTTGGCGACGAGCAGCAGCACGCCGTCGTCTTGCGCCTTACGGCCCAGCTTCCACGCCTCGGCCACGCGAATGCTGTATTGCTCGATGGCTTCCGGCGCGGTGCTGGGCACCATGAGGATGGCGATCTGGCTGCCTTTGCGCGTGGCGAAGGCTCGCAGTTCCTGATCGAGCGTGGCGGTTTGCTCCGCGGTGAGGGTGCCGGTGAGGTCGGTGACCGGCGCGGTGAGCGCGGGCACCGGCGCCAGCGCGGCCCAGACCAGCGTGCCAAGTCCGCACAGCAGCAGCGCGGCCAGCCAGCGCTTCCAGAGTCCGCGCAACAGCGTCATGCGGCCTTACTTCGATGCGGCAGGCGCGGGGGCGCCGCCGAAGTCCACCTTGGGCGCCACCGAGATGGCTTTCTCGTTCTCCACGGTGAAGCTGGGCTTGACCTTCATGCCCACCACCATGGCGGTGAGGTTGCTGGGGAACTGGCGCACCAGGTTGTTGTAGTTCTGCACGGCTTCGATGTAGCGCATGCGGGCCACGGCGATGCGGTTCTCCGTGCCTTCGAGCTGGGCCTGCAGATCGCGGAACACGCCATCGGCCTTGAGCTGCGGATAGTTTTCGGACACCGCGATCAGGCGCGACAGCGCGCTGGTCATCTGCGCCTGCGCCTCCTGGAACTTGGCAAAGGCGGCCGGATCGTTGATGGGTTCGGGCGTGGCCTGGATCTGGCCGACCTTGGCGCGCGCCTGCGTCACTTGGACGAACACGTCTTTTTCATGCGCGGCGTAACCCTTGACCACGTTCACCAGATTGGGCACCAGATCGGCCCGGCGCTGATACTGGTTGAGCACCTCGGCCCAACTCGCTTTGATCTGCTCGTCGGACGACTGCAAGGCGTTGTAGCCGCAGCCGCTCAGGCTCAGCAGGGCGGCGGAAAGCAAGAGAAGGGATATCCAGCGGCGCATGAAAGAGTCTCCGGAAAAAAGGAACAAACACGGGAAGAAACACGTTGAACCCAGATTTTCCATTAGGACATGGGATGATGGTGCGGCGGGTTGGGGATGGATTCGGCCCTGCGCGACAAGCCCATAGCCCGAGCTATGGGCGCGAAGCGCGGGGGCGAAGACGCCCCAAACCGCCCGCCAGCGCCCATGTAGGGGCGTAGCCCCGCCTAATGGAAATTCTGGGTTGAAACAAGAGTACGAAGCATATCGCCGCAATGTTCCGTTCCGGGGCGAGTCGGGGGTATGCTGCATGCCTGCAAAAAATCGCCGCGCCCATGAGTACCCCACGGTCCGCCGAGCTCGATCTCGGCATTCACACCCAACCGCCCCAGCATCTCGACTTCAGCGAGACGCAGCATCCGCTCGAAGTCCTGGCGCATGAGGGAGATGCGGCCGCGCAAGAGTGGCTGGGTGCGCACTATCACGACCGCAAGGACTTTGTTCATGCGGCGCACTGGTATCGCAAGGCGGCCGAACAGGGTTCTGCCGGGGCCAGGTACAACCTGGGCTGGCTCTACATACACGGGCGCGGCGTGGAACAAAGCGATGCGCAGGCGCTGGATCTGTGGCGCCAAGCCTGCGAAGCGGGTTTGGCCCGGGCGATGAATGGTCTGGGTTTTTTGTACGAGCATGGGCGCGGGGTGCCCCGCAGCGACGCGCAGGCCCAGGTCTGGTATCAGCGTGCCGCAGAGGCGGGCGACGCGGCGGGCCAGTGCAATCTGGGCATTTTTCTGCTCAACGGACGTTGCGGCCCGGCCGATCCTTCGGGCGCTGCGGCGATGTTCTCTCTCGCTGCGCATCAGGGCCATCGTGAAGCCTGCTACCGCTACGGACATCTGTTCGTCACCGGCCAGGGCGTCGAGCAGGACGATGCGCAGGCCGTGGCCTGGCTGCGCAAGGCCGCCGAGATGGATATGCCCGAGGCGCAGCGCGAGCTCGCCGCGCTGCTGGCGATGGGTCGGGGCGGCAGTCTCGACTACACCCAGGCGGCCGGCTGGTACCAGCGGGCGGCGGAGCTGGGCGATGCGCAGGCGCAGTTCGGTCTTGGCGTGCTGTACTACCGCGGGCTGGGCAAGCTGCCTGACGTCGAGAAAGCGCGGCATTGGTGGACGCTGGCCGCCGCGCAAGGTGAAGAACGCGCCCGCAAAAATCTGGCGCTGCTGGCCAAGGGTGTGAGGCGCTGAAGCGGACATGCCCTCTGACATGCCTCTACTGACCGATTTGCGCCGTCTGCGGGTAGACCCCGAAGACAACCTCGACCTCTCGGACCGCGCCACGCAGATCGACCTGCCGGGCGACCCTTCCAAAGACGAGATCGAGGCCGAGCTCGACCGCCTGCGCGGCCAGATCGGCGAGCTGCAGGACGCGATGTTCACCCGTCGCGAGCAAGCCCTGTTGGTGGTGCTGCAGGGCATGGATTCGGCGGGCAAGGACAGCACGACCAAGGCGGTGTTCACCGGGGTGAATCCGCTGGGCATCCACGCGGCGTCGTTCAGCGTACCCAGCGTGCAGGAACGGCGGCACGACTTTCTCTGGCGGGTGCATGCGCAGGTGCCGCCGCTGGGCTGCATCGGCGTGTTCAACCGCAGTCATTACGAGGAACCGGTCATCCGCCGGGTGCACGGTGAGTTGAAGAACGGTGAGATGAAGCGCTATTTGCGGCAGATCGCCGATTTCGAGCAGATGCTGGCGGAATCGGGTACGGCCATCGTCAAGTGTTTTCTGCACCTGAGCTTTGACGAGCAGCGCGAGCGCTTGCAGGAGCGCATCGACAACCCGCTCAAACACTGGAAGTTCGACCCGTCCGATCTGCAAGAGCGGCAGTTTTGGAAGTCGTATCAGGCCGCCTACAGCCAGGCGCTGGCGGCGACTTCTACTGCGCAGGCGCCCTGGTATGTGGTGCCGGCCGACCGCAAGCCGGTGCGCAATCTGATTGTGGCGCGTCTGGTGGTGCAGGCGCTCGAGGCGCTCAAAACCCCGCCGCCCGACCCCAAGCCCGAGCTGGCCGGGCTGAAGGTGGTTTGAGGTCTGAGTTTTTTACAACATGCGGCGCAGGCTGCCGTCGCGCAGGATAAAGGCGTGGTACAGCGCTGCAGCAACGTGCAGACCGATCAAGCCGAGCAGCCCCAGAGCGACCACTTGATGCGCGTCGCCCAGCAGCTCAGCCCATGTGGCGTTGGCCGGAAACAGCGCGGGCAGCGGCCATAGTCCCAGCCAATGCACCGGCCACTCGCGGGCCGACGCGGCCAGCCATCCCAGCAGCGGCAGCAAGACGAATCCGGCATAGAGCAGCGCATGCGTGGCCTGGGCCGCAAGCGCCTGCCAGGCGGGCATCGGCGGGTGCGGCGGCGGTGTCTTGATCAGCCGCCACAGCAGGCGCAGCACGAAAAGGGTGAGGATGGTCGTGCCCACGCCGATATGCCAGGTCGCCAGCGCATCTTCAGGCGCGCCGCGGTGATCGGTCATCAGCCAGGCCAGGGGATACTCCAGCAGGATCAGCGCCACGATGGCCCAATGCAGCAGGCGGGAGACGGGGTGATAGCGCGCTTCGGGCAGGGCGATTGTGGACATAGTGAGCAAGGCCGCACGGGGCAGCGGCTGAAAATCAGAATGCCCACAACATAACCCGCCTCACTTAGCGCGGGCTGAGTCCGTTCACACCCGCTTAGTTGCAAGTCTTGCCATGCGCCGGATGATCGCCCGCCGCTTTGGCAGCCGATTCGCTCATGTATTCGCCGTGCTTGGTCTTGCCGTAGTACTTGTCGCCCGGGCAGTGATAAACCTTGGTCGAGGCATTCACCCACACCTTGCCCGCGCCGCCGCCCGCCGCCGCTGCCATGCCTGCGCCCGAGGTTTGCATGGAGTGATGCTCTTCTTCCTTCTTGGTTTCTTGGTGGGCTTGCTCCGTTGCGGGTGCGGCGGATTCCTGCGCCTTGCTCACGCAGGATTTGATGAACTCGGTGCGATCCTTGCCTTTGAGGCTTTGCTCCTTGGCCTGTTTTTCGCACTGCACTTTTTGTTCGTGTTTTTTCAGCAAACCGGCCGAGGCGATCGTGGGGAAGGCCAGGGCAGCGCTGGTCAGCGCGACGGCGAGCAGGGTGGTGTGTTTCATCGAGCAAACCTTTCTTCAGCAGTGTGGGAGGGAAGGCCGGATCAGCGTCCGGCTTGGATGCACTGTAGCCAGTGTTCGGCCGTTCATCATGCACCGTAAAGCAGGTTTCACCGATGTCACCGCAAGTAAAAAATGAAACAGCCGGAACGCATCGCTGCGGTCCGGCTGTTGGGCCTGGATGAAGGTCGGGTTGAGCTCAGCCCGTGCCGCCCACAGTCACGCCGTCGATGCGCAGGGTCGGCTGACCCACGCCGACGGGCACGCTCTGGCCTTCCTTGCCGCAGGTACCCACGCCGCTGTCCAGCCGCAGATCGTTGCCGATCATGCTCACGCGGGTGAGCGCGTCGGGGCCGTTGCCAATCAGTGTGGCGCCTTTCACCGGGTAGAGCGGCTTGCCCTTCTCCACCCACCAGGCTTCGCTGGCGGAGAACACGAACTTGCCGCTGGTGATGTCCACCTGCCCGCCGCCGAAGTTCACCGCGTACAGGCCGCGGTCGATGCTGGCGAGGATTTCCGCCGGATCGCGGTCTCCCGCCAGCATGTAGGTGTTGGTCATGCGCGGCATGGGCACATGCGCGTAGCTCTCGCGGCGGCCATTGCCCGTGGGCGCGCGGCCCATCAGCCGGGCGTTGAGCATGTCCTGCATATAACCAACCAGAATGCCGTCTTCGATCAGTACATTGCGCTGTGTCGGGTTGCCCTCGTCGTCCACGTTGAGCGAACCGCGCCGGTCGGGCAGGGTGCCGTCGTCGAGCACGGTCACGCCCTTGGCGGCGACGCGCTGGCCCATGCGGCCCGCGAACGCGCTCGATCCCTTGCGGTTGAAGTCGCCTTCCAGGCCGTGGCCCACCGCCTCGTGCAGCAGTACGCCGGGCCAGCCGGGGCCGAGCACCACGCTCATCTCGCCCGCAGGCGCGGGGCGCGATTCGAGGTTGACCAGCGCGGTGTTCACCGCCTCATCGACATATTTCGTGATGAGGGCGTCGTCGAAGTAGCCCAGGCTATAGCGCCCGCCGCCGCCCGACGAGCCGGATTCGCGCCGTCCGTTTTGCTCGACGATCACGTTCACGCTCAGGCGCACCAGCGGGCGCACGTCGGCGGCCAGCAGACCGTCGGAGCGCAGCACCAGCATCACGTCGTGTTCGCCGCCCAGGCTGGCCATGACCTGCACCACGCGCGGGTCTTTGGCGCGCGCCAGCCGGTCCACCTTTTGCAGCAGCGCCACCTTGGCGTTGGAGTCGAGCGCGCCCAGCGGGTCGGTCGCGCCGTAGAGCACGCGCGCCGCGCTGCGGCGGGTGTCGCTGGGCACTTTGGCGCTGCCCTTGCCCGCGCGGGCAATGCTGCGCACCGTGTCGGCGGCTTCGAGCAAGGCCAGCTCGGAAATGTCGTCGGAATAGGCGAAGGCGGTCTTCTCGCCCTGTACCGCGCGAATGCCAAAGCCCTGTTCGATGTCGAAGCTGCCCGACTTCACCAGGCCTTCTTCCAGGCTCCAGCCCTCGGAGCGGGTGTATTGCAGATAGACGTCGGCGTAGTCGAGCTTGTGCTCGAACACCTTGCCCAGCGCACGCTGCAAGGCGATTTCGTCGATCTGATAGGGGTCGAGCAAGACGCGGCGCGCCTCGTCGAGGCGCAACAGCGCGGGTTCGGTCATCATGTTCATGCGCCCGATTGTAGGAACAGCGGCATGTCCCTGCGCGCAGGGCGGTTCAGGCGCGTCTCGGCTTTGGCTGGGCGCTCAGACCGAGGCGACCCAGTCGCCCGACTTGCCGCCGTGCTTTTCGAGCAGGCGCACGCCGTCGATGATCATGCCGCGGTCCACCGCCTTGCACATGTCGTAGATGGTGAGCAGGCCGATCTGCACCGCGGTGAGCGCTTCCATTTCAACGCCGGTGCGGCCGCGGGTTTCGGCGGTGACGGTGCAGTGGATGCTGCTGTCCTGCGGCTGCAAATCGAAGTCCACCGCCACACGGTTGAGGGCGATGGGGTGGCACAGGGGAATGAGGTCGGCGGTGCGCTTGCTCGCCATGATGGCGGCGGTGCGGGCGATGCCGATGACGTCGCCCTTTTTGGCGCTGCCGCTTTGCACCAGGGCGAAGGTGGCGGGCTGCATGCGGATGCAGCCGGTGGCCACGGCCACGCGATGCGTTTCATCCTTGGCGCCGACATCGACCATATGCGCCTGACCGGCGGCGTCGAAGTGGGTGAGGCCGGTGGTGGATGCGCTGCTGTTGCTCATGGGGCGTTCGGGGCGGTGGAGGCGGCGTGCACCTCCTGGTTGATAGCGTCGCGCAGGCGGCGGGCTTCGCGTCTAGCGGCATCGACAAAATCGCGCCCGTTGCTGGCGTAAAGCACGCTACGCGAGGCGTTGATGAGAAAGTTGCCGCGCGCCGCGCGCACGGTGGCTGCGAGATCGCCGCCCTGCGCGCCGATGCCGGGGATGAGCAGCGGTGCTTCGGGGGCGACCGCGCGGATGCGTTCGATGTCGGCCGGGTTGGTGGCGCCAGCCACCAGGCCGTTCTGGCCGTGGCGGTTCCAGTCCAGCGCAGCCAGCCGCGCCACGCGCTCGAACAGCAGCTCATCGCCGAGATGGGCCGAGGCGCCTGTGGCCGAGCTGGCGTTCGATGCGACAAGCGGCAGGGTCTGCAGATCGGCGCCGCCGGGGTTGGAGGTGCGGCACAGCACGAACAGCCCGCGCTCGGGGAAACGCAGATAGGGCTCGACCGAATCGAAGCCCATGTAGGGCGACAGCGTCAGGGCGTCGGCGTTGAAGCGCACGAAGGCCTCGCGGGCATATTGCTCCGCGGTGGCGCCGATGTCGCCGCGTTTGGCATCGAGGATGACGGGCACGCCCGGCGCGACCTTGCGGATGTGGGCGATGAGCTGTTCGAGCTGGCCCTCCGCGCCCAGCGCCGCAAAGTAGGCGATCTGCGGCTTGTAGGCGCAGACCAGATCGGCCGTGGCATCGACGATGGCGGCGCAGAAGTCGAACAGCCGCAGCGGGTCGTTGGTCCACGGCGCCGGAAAGCGCGAGGGCTCCGGGTCGAGACCGACGCACAGCGCCGAATTGTTGCGCTCGGCGGCCTCTTGCCACTGGTGGATGAAGGGGGGGCGGGTCGTCATGATGCGGCGCATTGTAGGCAGGGGTTTTGAACCTAGCCTTTCCGCAAGCCTCTACCATTCCATTGATCTTCTTCGCCGCCCATGCCATGCTACCCAGCCGCCGCCGTTTTCTGATCTCCTCACTGGCCGTGACCGGCATGCCGCTTCTGGCCCGGGCGCAGCAGGTCGGGCTGGGCGCAACGGGGGCGCTGCCGACCAGTGTGGCGCAGGCGCTGGAGACGGCGCGTATTCCGCAGCAGTCTTGCGCCTTCGTGCTGCAGCCGCTCGATAGCCCGTCGCCCCAGATCGCGTTCAACGGCGCCGCGTTGATGAATCCGGCCTCCGTGCTCAAGCTCGTCACCACCTACGCGGCCCTGCGCATTCTCGGCCCGGCCTATGTGTGGAAGACGCCGGTGTACGCCACGGGGCCGATCCGCGCCGGGGTGCTGCAGGGCGATCTGGCCTTCGTCGGCAGCGGCGACCCACATCTGATGGCCGACAACCTGTGGAGCATCGCGGTACGGCTGCGCGATCTGGGCATCCGCCGTATTCGCGGCGACGTGCTCATCGACCGTCAGGCTTTCGATCTTCCGCCGCACAACCCCGGCGCCTTCGACGGCGACGCCACCGCCCCCTACAACGTCGGCCCCGACCCCTTTCTGGTGAACTTCGGCGTGCTGCGCCTGGGCTTCGTGCCCGACGCTCAGGCACAGCAGGTGCGTGTCACAGTGGAGCCGCCAGTGGCGGGCTTCGATCTGCGCGAAGCGCCCAAACTCACCGCCAGCGCCTGCGGCAACTGGAAGGACAAGCTGCGCGCCGACTGGAAACAGCCCTTCGCGCCGCGCTTCGCCGGGGGTTTTGCGGCCGCCTGCGGGCCGCAGACCTGGAACATCGCCCCCGAGGTGAGCGACAACGCCTATGTTCAGCGTTTGCTCGCCGCGCTGTTTGCGCAGGTCGGCATCGATTGGAAAGGGCGGGTTCGCACCGCCAACCTGCCTGCGGGCGCCACCGAACTGACCGTGTGGGACTCGCCCGCGCTCGCCGTGCTGGTGCGCGACATCAACAAATACAGCAACAACGTCATGGCGCAGCAGGTGTTTCTGACCCTGGCGCTACAGGCGGGTGCGCAACGGGCCACTTGGGGCTTGGCGCAGCAGGCGGTGGAGCAATGGTTGTCCACCCATAATTTGTCCATGCCCGGCCTGGTGCTGGACAACGGCTGCGGCCTGTCGCGCATCGCGCGCATTTCGGCGGCCGATCTCAACGCGCTGCTGCGCTCGGCGTGGAACAGCCCGGTGATGCCCGAATTCATCTCGTCGCTGCCCTTGGCCGGAGAAGACGGCACGCTGCGCCGCCATTTCCGCGACCCCGATACCGCGGGCCGCATTCACGCCAAAACCGGCAGCCTCGACGGCGTGCTGTCGCTCGCAGGGTATGCGCAGACCCGCGCCGGGCAGCGCTACACCTTCGCCGCGCTGGTCAACGACCCACGCGCCGGCGGCGCCTGGCCTGCGCTGGAAGCCTTCGTCAACGGCTTCATGCAGACGGCTTGAGCGCGCACTTCGCCGACCTCCCCCCATTTTTCGAGAGTCCCTCATGGCCTTTCACCTCACCGATCTCATCGGCTACGGCGCGGCGTTTCTCACCACCGTGTCTTTCGTGCCACAGGCCTGGCTGACGGTTCGCACGCGCGATGTTTCGGGGATTTCGCTCGGCATGTACACACTGTTCACCACGGGCGTGGCGCTCTGGCTGGCCTATGGCGTTATCCAGCAGAGCTGGCCCCTGGTTGGCGCCAACGCGGTGACTTTCCTGCTGGCGCTGGCCGTGCTGATCATGCGCTTGCGCTACGGCGCGCGACAGACGGGGTGAGTCCGGCCCGCGCTTGGCGTCGTTATGCTGCGCCGCAGCGAGTTTGGAACCTGGTTTAGACAGATCATCGGGCGTCACTTCGATGTTCCTTGGATCGTCCAAAAACTTGTAAGTAATTTGGTGATTTTGAAATTTTAATTCCTTCCAAATTGCTTTACAATCTACCCATTGATATTTTGATTCAATGAGTCTCCAGAAATATCACCGCAAGTAGCGACTTCTACTTGTGTCTTCTGGTGTGCCTCCTGGCCTGCGCGGGCCAGAAATTTCTCGTTCGTCCCCTGGACGGCATAAGGGGTTCAAGCCAACCCCGCGCTTCATGGCATTCGCTCTGAATGCCCCCCGGCCGCGTCTGCACGCGCGGCCGCCCAGTCGCCACGCCCCGCTTTGCTGGGCGTTCTGCCATCGGACAACCTACAGGGTTGTCCACGACCTTGGGAGAGTCCATGCAGAACTCTGCTTCATCATTCATCGTCGGCAATCCGACCCTTGCCCCCGTTGTTGCCGTGATCGGCGCTGGTGCGTGGGGCACGGCACTGGCATGCGCCTTGCGGCGCGGCGGGCTGGAGGTGCGCCTGTGGGCGCGCCGCCCCGATCTCACCCACGCCATCGCCACCCAGGCGCGCAATCCGCGCCATTTGCCGGATCTGGAATTGCCTGCGGGCCTGAAGGCGAGCAGCCAGATGGCCGAGGTGCTTGACGGCGCCAACGCGGTGTTCATGGTCGTGCCGTCGGCTGCGTTGCGCGAGGTGGCGCGCGCTGCCGCGCCCTGGCTGCAACGGCGCGCGGTGGTGTTGGCCGCCTGCAAAGGGATCGAGCGCGACAGCGGCGCGCTGATGACTCAGGTGTTACAGCAGGAGTTGCGGCCGGGCGCGCTCATCGGTGCGATCGGCGGGCCGAGCTTTGCGCATGAGGTGGTGCGCGGGCAGCCTGCAGCGCTCACGGTCGGTCTGCCTGCGCTGCGTCAGCGCGGTGCGGTCGATGTGCAAAGCCACGCGCAGCGGCTGATGGGGGGCTTGCGCACGGCGTTCGCCGCAGGTCAGGTGCAGCTCGACGTGACGGACGATGCCATCGGCGTGCAGGTCGGCGGCGCGCTCAAAAACATGATCGCCATCGCCTGCGGCATGGCCATGAGCTGCGAGCAGGGCGAGAACGCGCGCGCGGCCATTCTGACGCGCGGCCTGCAGGACATGAGGCGTCTCACCCTGGCGCTGGGCGGCCGCCCTGAAACCCTGTTGTCGAGCGCGGGTGCGGGCGATCTGTTTCTCACCGCGTCGTCGACCCAATCGCGCAACACCCGGCTGGGCATGCAGCTGGGGCGCGGCGAATTCCCCGGCGGCGAGGGCGAGTTGGCCGAAGGCGCGATCAGTAGCCAGTCGGTGCAAATTCTGGAGCGGCGGCTCGGCCTGCATTTGCAGGTGGCGGCTGTGGTGCGCGATGTGCTGGGGCGCCGTCAAACGGCAGAGGAGGCCTTGCGGCGCCTGTTGACTCAGCCGGTGCAGCAGGACGACGCGCTCGGCTTACCCGTCGCTTCGGGCGCGCATGCGCACCGGCTGCTGCGCGACGCGCAGGGCTTGCGGCCCACCCTGTCACGCGCGCAGTCGCGGCAGTCGCAATGAAGGAGGCGTCGATGCCACAAACCATTCTGGCCACCGATCTGGACGGCACTTTTCTGGGCGGCAACGAGGCGCAGCGCACGGCGCTATATGAATGGATCGCGCAGCGCCGCAGCGAGATCGTGCTGATTTTTGTCAGCGGTCGCGGGTTCGACTTCATGCGCCAACTCGCGCGAGATCTGCCGGTGCAACCCGATCATGTGATTGGCGACGTGGGCACTAGCGTGGCGACCGGCGCCGACTTCGCGCCAATTCCGGCGATCGATCATTGGCTCGACGCGAGCTGGCCTGCCGATCGCGTGCAGCAGATCGACGACATCGTACGCCGGCATCCAGAGCTGCAGCCCCAACCGCCGCACGGCGGTCGCAGACGATCGTATTTTTACCGTCGTCCGGAGCCGGTGCAGGTGGCTGCGACTGAATTGCGGCGACTGGGCTTCGACACCCTGATGTCGGACAACCAGTATTTCGACGTGCTGCCGCGCGGGGTGCAGAAAGGCTCGACCCTGTTGCGCACCCTGGCCGCGCTCGGCCTGCCTGAACACCGCACCCTGGTGGCTGGCGACACGCTCAACGATCTGTCGATGTTCCAGACCGGTCTGACCGGCGTGGCCGTGAGCAACCGCGAGGCCGCGCTCGATCATGCCATCACGCCGCATACCAATGTGTACCGCAGCGCCCAGCCGGGCGCAGCCGGGGTGCTCGACGCCCTGCAGCGATTTCATCAACAGGGAGACTTCAATGGCTTCATCTCTGGTCATCGTCTATCACAGACAACCGTATGAGGAGTTCGTCGAGAACGGTCAGATCGTCCTCAAAGAAAACAAAAGCCCCAACGGCATCGTGCCGGCCCTCAAGGGTTTCATCGGTCAGGTCGACCGCGCCAGCTGGGTGGCGTGGAAAAAGGCGCCGACGGGAAAAGCTGCGAAGTTCGAGCGCCGCATCACGGTGAACGACAGCTATGGCAGCTATGAAGTCGTGCGGCTGCCGCTGACCGCCGAGCAGATCAGCCAGTTCTATCACGTCGTCTCGAAAGAGGCGCTGTGGCCCATTCTCAACAGCTTTCCCTCGCTCTACTCCACCGAGAACTGCCAGTGGAGTGTGTTCCGCGAGGTCAACCGCCTGTTTGCGCAAGCCGCCTGCGCCGAGGCCGCGCCGGGGGCGGTGATCTGGGTGCACGACTACAACCTGTGGCTGGTGCCGGGCTTCGTGCGGCAGATGCGCCCGGATGTGAAGATCGCCTTTTTCCACCACACGCCGTTTCCTGCGCCCGATGTGTTCAACATCCTGCCCTGGCGCGATGAGATTCTGGCCTCGCTGCTCGATTGCGATCTGGTGGGCTTTCACGTGCCGCGCTACGCCCGCAACTTCGCCGCGCTGGTACAGTCTCTGCGCAGAATCGAGGGCCTGATCGAGCGCGCGGTGGAGCCGGAACTGCAGGCCACGGGCACCGCGCTGTCCGAGCCGGTCACGCCAGTCTCCATCGCAGTGGGCGGGCGCACGATCCGCATCGATGCCTTTCCCATCGGCACCCATGCCGACCTCATCCGCAGCACGGTGCAGAAGCCCGACAACCTGGCGCGGGTGGCGCACATCCGCCGCGAAATGTCCGGGCAGACCACCATCGTGTCGATCGGTCGGGTGGACTATGCCAAGGGCACGCGCGAAATGCTGCTGGCCTTCGAGCGCCTGCTGGCGCGCCGCCCCGAGCTGCACGGCAGAATCAGGCTGCTGGTCACGGCTGTGGCCGCGGCCGACGGCATGCGGGTCTACAAGCGGGCGCAGCAGAACATCGAACAACTCGTCGGGCGCATCAACGGCCATCATGGCTCGCTCACCTGGACACCCATCCTGCTGTCCACCACGCCCATGCCTTTCGAGGAGACGCTGAGCTACTACCGCGCCGCCGACATCTGCTGGATCACGCCGCTGCGCGACGGTCTGAACCTCGTGGCCAAGGAGTTCATCGCCGCGCATGTGAACGAGAGCGGCGTGCTGGTGCTGTCGGAGTTCGCCGGGGCAGCGGTGGAGTTGCAGGACGCCGTGCTGGTCAATCCCTACAGCATCAGCCAGATGGACGACGCCATCGACCGGGCGCTGGACATGCCGCGCGACGAACAGCGCGAGCGCATGCAGCGCATGGATGCACTCATCCAACGTTACGACATCACCCACTGGACGCACCACGTGCTCGAACTGTTCGCGCAGTTGCGGTCGCGGTAAGCCGAGCAATCCAGCGATGCACAACAACCTGAATGCGACCTGGACGATGCTGTGGGCGTGGGCATCGTCCCACCCGCCTGACGCGCTGGCCATCGCCCTCACCCTGCTGGCGGCGCCAGTGTTCATGCTGGGGGCGAGACTGCTGCGCAAAGCCAGCGGGCCGGAAGGCAACGGGCAGTTTTTGTATCTGCGCCTGCGCAATCCGCTGCGGCTGGCCTGGCTGTTGCTGATATTGCGTCTCGATGCGGGATTTTTGCAGCAGCGGCTGGAGAACTGGTCGTGGGTAATTGCGCCGTTGCACCTGAGCCTGATCGCTGCGTTGACCTGGCTGGCCATGCGCCTGGTGCGGTCGGGCGGCGAGTTGGTGGTGCTGCGGCGCGGCGGCCTGCAACTGCCCGACGATCCCAATCTGCTCGACTCCAATCTGGAGGTGCGCGGTCTGCTCACCCGGGCCCGGGTGCTCACCCGGGTGCTGAGCTTCCTTATTCTGCTCGTCGGCCTGGCCGTGGCGCTGATGAGCATTCCCGATGTGCGGCAGATCGGCGCCAGCCTGCTGGCGTCGGCGGGCATTGCCGGTCTGGTGGTGGGTTTTGCCGCGCGGCCGGTGCTCAGCAATCTGCTGGCAGGTCTGCAGATTGCGATGACCGAACCGATTCGCATCAACGACGTGCTCATCGTCGAGGGCGAATGGGGACGGGTGGAGGAGATCACCGGTACCTATGTGGTGTTTCGCGTCTGGGACGAACGGCGGCTGATCCTGCCGCTGCAGTGGTTCATCGAACACCCGTTCCAGAACTGGACGCGCTCCAGCGCCAGCCTGCTAGGCACGGTGTTTCTGTGGGTGGACTACGCCACGCCGATCGAACAACTGCGCGACGAGCTCAAGCGTCTATGCGCGGCCGACCCCGACTGGGACGGCCGCCTGGCCCTGGTGCATGTGACCGACGCCACCGAGACCGCGGTGCAGGTGCGCTTTTTGGTGAGTGCGGCCAATTCGGCGCGCGCCTGGGAACTGCGCTGCCGTATTCGCGAAGGCATGATCGCCTATATGCAGCGCGTCCAGCCCGGGCATTTGCCGCGTCGACGCGTGCAGTGGCATGAGCTTGCTCAAACCGGTTCGTCACCGCCCCCATTCTGATTTTTTTCCCGAGAAAGGCTACGAGATGAGCGCATGGCTATCCCTTCCTTTTTTGAATAACCCTTTGCAGAGCTGGCTGCTGGCGCTGGGCTGGCTGCTGTTGGCCGTGGTGCTGGTCTCCGTGGTCAAGCCGATTCTGGTGTCGTGGATCAGCGCCCTGGCCTCGCACACCCGCAATCATTGGAACGACGCGCTGGTCAACGCGGTGCAGGGCACGCGCCTGCCGCTGGCCGCGCTCATCGGCCTTTACCCGGCGGTGCAAAGCCTCAGCCTGCCCGAGGCGGTGAGCAAATGGGCGTTGGGGCTGGCGGCCGTGGCGCTGTTTCTGCAGACCGGGCTGTGGGTGTCGCGCTTTCTCGATTTCTGGATTCGCGTCTCGCGCGAGCGCGCCATTTCTCACGACCCCGAAACCGCCACCGGCCTGGCTGCGATGAGTTTCATCGCCCGGCTGCTGCTGTGGTCGCTGGTCTTTTTGCTACTGCTCAACAACCTCGGATTTAACGTCACCACCCTGCTGGCCGGTCTGGGCGTGGGCGGCATTGCGGTGGGCCTGGCCTTGCAGAACATTCTGGGCGACCTGTTCTCCAGTCTGTCCATCGTGCTCGACAAGCCCTTCCAGATCGGGCACTTCGTCGTCGTGGACAACTTCTCCGGCACGGTCGAGAACATCGGCCTGAAAACTACCCGCATCCGTTCCATCAGCGGCGAGATCGTGGTGTTCTCCAACACCGATCTCACCAAGGCCCGGCTGCGCAACTACAAGTTCATGCAGGAGCGGCGCATCGTCTTCGCCTTCGGCGTGACCTACGACACATCGGCAGAAACCCTGGAGCAGATTCCAGCAGTGGTTAAAACCATCGTCGATCAGCAGCCCAACGCCCGCTTCGACCGCGCGCATTTCAAGGATTTCGGCGATTCCAGACTGAACTTTGAAGTCGTGTACTGGATGAAAACCTCCGACTACACCGCCTATATGGATACCCAGCAGGCGATCAACCTCGGTCTGGTGCGTGAATGCGAGCGCATCGGCGCGGAGTTTGCCTTTCCCACGCGCACGGTGCAGTTGCAATGGAGCGGGGCATTGCCTGTCGCATTGCAGGAACGGGTCGCCGCCGCGCCCTAAAATCCTCCCGAAACGTCCGGGCGCAACGGCAGCGCATTGGGCACATCGTGGAGACAAGCATGCGCATTCTGATTGCCGAAGATGACCGGGTCTTGGCCGACGGCCTGTTGCGCTCTCTGCGCGCTCTGGGTTATGCGGTCGATCAGGTGGCCGACGGCAACAGCGCCGACGCCGCGCTGCAGTCCAGCGAATTCGATCTGCTGATTCTCGACCTGGGGCTGCCGCGGCTGTCGGGCTTCGAGGTGTTGCGCAAGCTGCGCGCACGCGGCGCCACCGTGCCGGTGCTCATTCTCACCGCGGCCGACAGTGTGGAAGACAAGGTGCGCGGCCTCGACCTCGGCGCCGACGACTACATGGCCAAGCCCTTCGCGCTGCAGGAGCTCGAAGCCCGGGTGCGAGCCCTGTCGCGCCGGGGCATGGGCGGCGCCAGCGCCGTCATCCAGCACGGCCCGCTGCACTACGACATCACTGGCCGCGTGGTCACGCTCGACGGTCATGTGGTGGAACTCTCGGCGCGCGAACTCACCCTGCTCGAAGTGCTGCTGCAGCGCGCCGGGCGGCTGGTGAGCAAGGACCAGCTCGTCGAGCATCTGTGCGTTTGGGGTGAGGAGGTGAGCACCAACGCCATCGAGGTGTATGTGCACCGGCTGCGGAAAAAGATCGAAGTCGGCCCGGTGCGCATCGCCACGGTGCGCGGTCTGGGCTACTGTCTGGAGAAAATCGTCCCGGTTGCCGCGACTTCGGCCGAGTCGGCCGCGCCTCCTCGTGCCGATGCCTGAAATCTCGCCCTCCGGCGAGCCGACCGAAGGGGCGGCGGGGCGCAAACGTCGGCATCATCCACGCTCGCTGTTTGGCGAAATTCTCGACTGGATGCTCGCGCCCATGCTGTTGCTGTGGCCGCTGTCCATCGGTATCACTTATCTGGTGGCGCAGGCCATTTCCGCCAAACCTTACGACGCGGCACTGGAGCACACCCTGCTGCAACTTGCCGCGCAGGTGCAGACCGAAGGCGCGCAGGGCGCGGCGCAGTCGGCCCTGTGGCAGCAGACGCTGCGACAGCCGCCAGTGGGCGGCATTCTCGGCTACCAGGTGCGTAGCAAGGCCGGTGCGCTGCTGGCGGGCGAGGCGGGCCTGCCCGCCCCGGCGAGCTTGCCGCCCACGCAGGCGGGTGCTCCGCTGACGGTGATCTGGCGTGACAGTGAGATCGGCGCGCACAGCGCACGATTGGCCGGGGTCTGGGTCTGGCCGCGAGTGCAGCACGGGGCCAGCGCGACCGGTCCCGTGCTGGTGCAGGTGGCGCAGAGCACGGAGGCGCGCACCCGGCTGGCGCGCGACATCGTGCAGGGCGTCATCCTACCGCAATTCGTCGTGGTGCCGATTTTCATTTTGCTGGTGTGGTTCGGGTTGGGGCAGGGCATCGCGCCGCTCAACGAATTGCAGGCGCGCATCCGCCGCCGCCGTGCCGACGACATCAGCCCGATCGACGAACAGGAGGCGCCGGAAGAAATCGCGCCGCTGGTCGATTCGATCAACAGTCTGTTCGCCCGCTTGCAACAGTCGCTGCAGACGCAAAAGCGTTTTATCGCCGATGCCGCGCATCAGATCAAGACCCCGCTGGCCGGTCTGCGCATGCAGGCCGAGCTGGCGCAGCGCGAAACCGACCCGGCCGATCTGCGCGCCAGTCTGCGGCAGATCGGCCGCAGCGTGGAGCGCACCACCCGGCTGGTCAACCAGTTGCTGGCGCTCACCCGCGCGGAAAATCAGGGCGGTGCGGCACGTGCCGTGTTCGAGACCATCGACCTGCGCCAGCCCGCCGCAGAAGCCATGCAGGAACTGGCCATGCTGGCGCTCGACAAGCAACTGGAACTGGAGTTCGACAGCCCCCCGCTGCCGCTACCGGTGCGCGGCAACGCCTTGTTGTTGCAGGAACTCATCAAGAATCTGCTGCACAACGCCATCACTTACACCCCGCCGGGAGGCAGCGTGACCCTGAGGCTGCGCAGCGCGACGGCTGATGAGGCGCGCAGCTCGCCCGTGGTGCAGCTTCAGGTGGATGACAGCGGGCCCGGCATTCCCGAAGCGGAACGTGCGCTGGTGTTCGAGCCGTTCTATCGCATTCTGGACAACGGTAGCGAGGGCAGCGGGCTGGGGCTGGCCATCGTGCGCGAAATCGCCCGCCAGCATGATGCCGAGATCACGCTGAGCGATTTGCCGCGGGGCGCGTCCGCTCAGGGCTTGAGGGTGCAGGTGCAGTTCGGGCGGGTGAAGTAAGGCGGTGTTCCACGCCCGCTGCACCCGAACTGATCATTCGCCATCTTCGCCGCACTGTTTTTTCAGATCGCCCAACTGGCCGTAGGTGATGGGTTTGCCGCTGGCGGCCAGCGCCTTGAGGCCATCGGCCATGCATGGGCTGTCATTGGCCATTTGAAGCTGGGGCGCATCCACCGGCTCGTTCACCAGGCGGTCACGCAGCAGGCTGAAAATGCCCACCAGCACCACGATGCCCAGCAGGATGCCCAGCAGCCCGCTGAGCTGCACATTCATGCCCTTTTTTTTCTGCGGGGGCGCAGGGGGCGGAGCGTCTGGGGTATCGGACATGGATCAGCGCAGGGCGGGGTTGAGGGTGTAGGTGCCGGTAAGGCTGGCCTGGGCCAGCACATGCCCGGCGAGGGCCGCACGAAGTTGCGCGCCGTTGAACGCACCGTCCACCGGGCAGCGCGCCACATCTAGCGCGTACAGCGTGAAGATGTAGTGGTGCAGCAGGCTGTCGTTCCAGGGCGGGCAGGGGCCGTCGTAACCGAAATACTGACCGGCCATGTCCTGATCTCCGGCGAACCAGGCGGTGTAGTCGTTCACGCCCTGACGCATGCCGCCCGAGCACTCGGGGCCTGGTTTGCCGCGCGGGGTGACTTCATGGCTGAATTCTTTTTCAGCGATGTGGCTGCGCGAGATCGGAATGTCCACCAGCAGCCAGTGATAGAAGTCCACCCGGGGCAGGTCGGCGGGTACGGTGTGGCCATCGAGGTTGACGTCGTCGGCACGGCTGGGTACGTCGGGGTCGTGGCAGACCAGCACCAGACTTTGCGCGCCCTGCGGTACGTCCGACCAGGCCAGCGGGGGGTTGAAGTTCTGCGACAGCGCCACATGGCCGACCGCCGACGGTTTGCAAAACGCATATTGCGGCGGAATCGGCTGACCATCGGCAAAGGCGGGGCTGGTGAGTTGCATGAGTGTCTCCGGGGCGGTGCGTGGTGACGAGGGCGGTCGGGTTTCAGTGCTGCTGCGGCGGGGCGCCAGGCGTGCAGACCTGATAGCTGATGGTTCCCGTAGCCTGCATCTGCGCATTTTCCTCCTGCAGGCTTTCCTGTGCGGAGGTCAGCATTTCAATGGTTACGGTCATGCCAGGATAAGCCTCGATCAGCGCTTTTTCCACGGCGTAACGGCAGTCTGCCGCGCGCTGAAGCGACCACCCGCCCGGCATGTGCAGGTGCATGGAGGCGAAGCGCCGGGTGCCGGCCACGCGGGTGCGCACATGGTCGAAGCGCAGGTCGTTGGAGCGAAAGCGGTCGAGCACGGCCTGCAAACCCGCGAGGTCGGCGTCGTCCATCGATTTGTCCATCAGCCCATCGACCGAGCGCTTCACCAGCGAAAACGCTTCGCGCAAAATGTGCAGCGCCACCACGATGCCGATCACCGGGTCGAGCCATAGCCAGCCAGTGAGCGGCACCAGCATCACGGCAACGATCACGCCCACGGAAGTCCAGACATCGGTGAGCAGGTGCCGGGCGTCGGCTTCGATGACGATGGAACGCAGGCGCCGCGCGCCGCGCAGCATCCACAGCGCGACACCGAGGTTGATCACCGTGGCCGCGGCCGAGATCGCCGCGCCCAGCGGCACGTCGCTGATGGGCTGCGGATGGGTGAGGCGCTTGGCGGCCTCGATCAGAATGAGCGCTGCGGCCACGCCGATGAGCAGGCCCTCGACGCCGCTGGAGAAATACTCCGCCTTGGTATGACCGTAAGGATGGTCTGCGTCGGGCGGCGCCTCGGCGATGCGCACAATGAACAAGGCGAATGCGGCGGCGGCGACGTTGACGATGGACTCCATCGCGTCCGACAAAAAGCCTACCGAGCCCGTGACCTTCCAGGCCAGCAGCTTGAGGCTGATGACGATGATGGCGGCGAGCAGCGAGGCGCGGAGATAGGTTCTGGCTTGCATGCCGTTATTGTGCATGGCTTGCGTGAATGAGGCTGATCCGGGCGGAATCGCAGAGCGATCAACCGGCGGCTGAAATGCCTGGATACTTCTGTGTAAAGTCGATGACGCTCGCGTGATCGAAATTTCACGCGTCTCTCGTTAGACTAGTCGGCTGTTTTTGCTGCCAATTTCACAGCGCGTCACCCTCCGACTCAAGCCGCCTCAATCGTCCTGCCTGATCCATGGCCTTCAATTTCCGTCCACTGGCGCTGCCGCTGCCCAACCGCCGCGATCTGATCGCGCTGCCGCTGGTCATCGGCATGCTGCTCATCATCGGCCACGCCAGTCGGCAGATGGCGGTGCCATTCCATCTGGGCGAGACCGTGGCGTTGTCGCTCAAACCCGCGGATCTGCCCGAGTACGCGCTCTACACCGTGCTGCGCATGTTGGCCGCGCTGGCCGCCAGTACCGTGTTCACCCTGATCTACGCCTGGATCGCGGCCAACAATCGCTACGCCGAAAAAATCATGGTGCCGCTGCTCGACGTGCTGCAGTCGGTGCCTATTCTGGGCTATCTGTCGATCACCGTGACCGGCTTCATCGCCCTGTTTCCGGGCAGCATGCTGGGGCTGCAATTCGCGGTGATTTTTGCGGTGTTCACGTCGCAGGCGTGGAACATGACTTTCAGCCTGTACCAGTCGCTCAAGACCGTGCCGCGCGACCTCACCGAGGCCGCCACGCTTTACCGCCTCAACGCCTGGCAGCGCTTCTGGAAGCTTGAGCTCCCCTACGCCGCCCCTGGCCTGCTGTGGAACGCGATGATGTCCATGTCTGGCGGCTGGTTCTTCGTCGTCGCTGCCGAGGCGCTCACCGTGGCGGGGCAGCAGGTGTCGGTGCCGGGTATCGGCTCCTATATCGCCGCGGCAATCGCGGCCAAGAATCTGGGCGCCATCGGTTGGGCGATTCTGGCGATGGCCTTGGTGATTCTGTCTTACGACTTTCTGCTGTTTCGCCCCATCGTCGCCTGGGCCGACAAGTTCCGTCTGGACAACACCGTCAGCGTGGACGCGCCGCGCTCGGTGGTGCTCGACTTTCTGCGCCGCACCCGCCTCACCCAGCGCCTGGCCCGGCTGCCCGCCGTGCTGTGGGAGATGAGCGTGCGCCTGTTGCCCGCGGTGCCGCTGCACAAATCGCCGCAACGCGCGCCTTCCGTGTGGGGCGACCGGGTGTTTGTCGTCAGCATGGTGCTGTTCACTCTCGGCCTGATCGTGGCGTTGTTTCTGGTGCTGCCGCGAGATTTCGGCTGGCTGCAGGTCGGTCATGTGATGTTGCTGGGCGCGTTCACCGCGCTCAAGGTGTTCGTGCTGGTGGCGATTTCGGCGCTGATCTGGGTGCCGGTGGGCATCTGGGTCGGTCTGCGTCCGCGCTGGGCGGCCGTGGCGCAGCCGGTGGCGCAATTTCTCGCCGCCTTCCCCGCCAATCTGCTGTTCCCGCTGGTGGTGGTGGCCATCGTGCACTGGCATCTCAATGTCAACGTGTTCACCGCGCCGCTGATGATTCTGGGCAGCCAGTGGTACGTCCTGTTTTCGGTCATCGGCGCGGCCTCTGCCCTGCCCAGCGACTTGCGCGAGGCCGGCCGTAATCTGGGTTTGCGCGGCTGGCTGTTGTGGCGCAAGCTCTATCTGCCTGCCGTGTTTCCGGGATTCGTGACCGGGGCGCTCACCGCCTCGGGCGGCGCGTGGAACGCCAGCATCGTGGCCGAAGTGGTGAGCTGGGGCAGTCACACCCTGGTCGCCACCGGGCTGGGCGCCTACATCACCGAAGCCACCCAGCAGGGGCAGACGCTGAAGGTGGGTCTTGGCGTGGGCGTGATGGCGCTGTACGTCATCGCCATCAATCGTCTGGTCTGGCACCGCCTCTACAAAATTGCCGCCACGCGGGTGCGGCTCGATTGATTGCCGCCTGATATGAAATCCCCCCTGACTTGCTGCGCGCGTTTCCCCCGAGGGGGCCTCGGTTCCTTTGGAACGGCCGTGCGCAACTGAAGGACCCAGCATGAATGCCATGAACGCCACCGAACTGCCCAGCGCACCTGACGCCGCGTCTTCCACACCCATTTTCCATCTGGCGAATGTGCGCAAGTCGTATCGCACCCCCGAGGGCAGCGAACTCGTCATTCTCGACGGCGTCGATCTCGATTTGCGCGACGGCGAAATTCTGGTGTTGCTGGGGCGCTCCGGTTCGGGCAAGTCCACCTTGCTGCGCACCCTGGCCGGGCTGGTTTCCGCTACAGGCGGCACGGCGCTGCATCGCGGCAAGCCGATCGACGGCCCGGTGCCGGGGCTGGCGATGGTGTTTCAGAGCTTTGCGCTGTTTCCCTGGCTGACGGTGCTGCAGAACGTGGAACTGGGGCTGGAGGCGCTCAAGGTGCCGCCGGCAGAACGTCGCGCCCGCGCGCTGGCCGCCATCGACCTCATCGGTCTGGACGGGTTTGAGTCCGCCTATCCGCGCGAGCTTTCGGGCGGCATGCGCCAGCGCGTGGGCTTCGCCCGCGCGCTGGTCATCAACCCCGACGTGCTGCTGATGGACGAGCCGTTCTCCGCGCTCGACGTGCTCACCGCCGAGACCCTGCGCACCGACCTGCTCGATCTGTGGGCGGAGCGCAAGATTCCCACCCGCGGCATTCTGCTGGTGTCGCACAACATCGAAGAAGCCGTGCTCATGGCCGACCGCATCGTCATCCTCGGATCGAATCCCGGGCGGGTGATCAGCGAAATGCACATCGACCTGCCGCACCCGCGCGAGCGCGAATCGCAGCAGTTCCGCGATCTGGTCGAGGGCATTTACGGCGCCATGACCGCCCGCCCGACCGGGCGTGACGCGGTGCGCAAACAGGCGCCGGGCATCGGCCTGCGGCTGCCATCGCTCTCGGTCAATGCCCTTGCCGGCCTGCTCGAAGAACTCGACGCGCTGGAAAAGAGTAATGCCAACACCCGCATCAGCCTGCCCGAGCTGGCCGAGGACATGCACTTTTCGGTGGATGACCTGTTTCCGCTGATCGAAGGCGTGGAATTGCTCGGCTTCGCCCAGGTGGAAGATGGCGACATCATGCTGCTGCCCGCCGGACGCACCTTTGTCGATGGCAGTTTGCAGGAGCGCAAGCAGGTTTTCGCCCGCCACCTGATCGAGCGGGTGCCGCTGGTGGCGCGCATCCGCACGGTGCTCGACGAGCGTTTCAACCACCGCGCGCCCGACTCGCGCTTTCTCACCGAACTGGAAGATCACCTCAGCGAAGACGAAGCCCGCCGCGTGCTCGACACCGCCATCGACTGGGGCCGCTACGCCGAGATTTACGCCTACGACGACAACGCCGAAGTCTTCAGCCTCGACAACCCCGAGGCCGATCTGGAATGAGGCGAGGCGAAAAAAACGGCGAACCGAAGTTCGCCGTCTGAGACGGAAATGCCGATACGCCGCTGCGTAAGCCGCGACGGCGTGCGGCAATAATCAGGGTTTGCTGACAGCGTCCTTGGCCTTGTCGGCAGCATCAGACATAGCGCCCGACACCGCAGCGGCGCCTTGCGCGGCGCTGGCCGCGTGATTGACCATGCCACCGGCGGCGCTGGCTGCGGCGATCAGGGCAAGTTTGAATTTCATAGAGACTCCCAGTCCAGTCTGTTTGCTCAATAGGCTGCTGAAATACTCTACGCACACTCGCATCGGTTCCCTCCAAATTTGAATTTTTCAGCATCCTTGCTTCAAATCCTGATTCGCGGGCATCAAACTGCCGGCTGGAGGCGCGCATTAAACCCGACGACTACCGCGACCTCATCGACCCGATTGTGGTCAGCGGCAAGTCACCCGGCGAGGAAGACGACGCGTTCATCCTGGAGGTCAACGGCGCGCTTGGCTGCTTCGTAGGTTTTGCCCGAACCAAAGCCGTACTTCTCGGCGGCAAGGTCGCTGGAATCTCCGGCTACTAGACCCGGAAATTTTCCGGGTCTGTCCTGACACGCCGGATGCCATGCCGCACCGACAGCTTTTCTTCAATCGCGCAAGCAGTGGCGCCTTCTGTCCGCCTTTGAAATAGGGGATTAGTTCTATGAGCTGGCGGAAGCGGTGTCTGTATAGACTCCGTTTCTTATCGTTCCTTAAAGTTATTTTTTCTATTTATTTTCAACGCTTTACAGCCTTTCATTGTTTCGCGCCGTTTCTGAAAGTGGATGACAGTTCTGTCGATTTTGATGATAATTTTGTGGACAGTCGAACTCGGCGGAGACAGGCATGGCCAAGGGGCAGCTTACCGCGCAAGAGGTGCGCAAGTGGTCGAAGGTGGACGGCCTGCACCGGGTCGCCACGGGGTTGTATCTCCGGGTGCGCGGGGGATCGGCGCTGTGGACGTTCCGCTATATGGTCGCGGGCAAGGCCAGTGAGCAAAGCCTGGGGCCTGTCAGTGCGTTGACGCTGGCCGATGCGCTCGCCAAGGCGGCTGAGGTGCGCGCCAAGATTCGGCGCGGAGAAGACTTTGCACTCCGACCGAGCGCCACGGTTGTCCCCACACCGTCGGACACCTTCGAGGAGGTGGCGCTCCAACTCTGGGAGTCCATGAAGCCGGGCTGGAAGAATCCCAAGCACGCCGATCAGTGGATCAACACCCTGCGCATGTATGCGTTTCCCCGCTTCGGCCGGAAAGCGGTGTCGGAGATCGGGACGGATGAGGTGCTAACAGCGCTCACGCCGATCTGGCAGATCAAGCATGAAACCGCGACGCGACTGCGGCAACGCATCGAGGCGGTGTTGTCGGCAGCGAAGGCGCGGGGCTTGCGTGCAGGAGAAAACCCCGCCGCCTGGCGCGGCCACCTGAACGCGCTGCTGCCCACGATCAGCAAGAAGCGCCGGGTGAAGCACTTCGAGGCGATGGACTGGCGGGAGGTGCCTGCCTTCATGGCGCAGTTGCGCCAACGCGCCAACATGAGTTCCTGGGCGCTGCAGTTCACCATCCTCACCGCGTTGAGAACGGGCACGGTCATCGGCACGCCGTGGTCGGAGATCGATCTGGAGCGCCGGTTGTGGGTCATTCCGGCAGAGCGCATGAAGGCACAGGTGGAACACCGTGTGCCGCTGTCACGGCAGGCGGTGGAACTGCTGCAGGCCCTGCCCTGCTTGGAGGGGTCGGACTGGGTGTTCTGGGGGGCTCGCAAGCCCACGATCAGCAATATGGCGATGCTGGAACTCTTGCGCGGCATGCGCCCTGGCCTGACGGTGCATGGGTTCCGGTCGAGCTTCAGTGACTGGGCAGCGGAGAGCACGCACTTTCCGTCCCAAACCGTCGAAATGGCGTTGGCGCACACGATCACCAATGCGGTCGAGGCGGCGTACCGGCGCGGGGATTTGATCGAGAAGCGTCGGGAGTTGATGCAGGCGTGGGGGGATTATTTGGATGGGGCCGGGCAAGCGGGTGAGACCGGCGCGCTCGTCCCTGAGCAGGCGGGGCAGACACTGTCCAGTCCACGATCCACCTGAAATGCCGTCCGCGATGGGTTGAAATACGCCATCTCGCGTTGCGTGCGCGGCCTTTGAGCAGCGTCCAGAAGGCGGTTTGCAGATGTGGCTTCAAGACGTTCAATCTCGGGCTCCTGCGGGATCAGGGAGCAGAAAGTAACGTCCAGCCTGTCGGGCCTCACAGCGCCCGACGCACCTTGCTCAATGTGTCAGATCACCGCGGCCAGCGTGGAGCCGTTTGGGTGGCCATAAGGTGCATCGTTGTGTCCTGTTCAATCCGCTTTCTCCGCAGTGTTGGCGATGCTTCTCGCGCGTGACAAATTGGCAAATTGTCCAATTTTTCTCCCGCCGGGTGCGTAAACAATGAACCTCTCTGCGGCCTTTTCCTCCGGAATCTGGTGTCCAGAAGCATCGACATGGAGGATTTCAACGATTTCAAACCCTCTGGGGTTCCGGTAGATCTTGTGTTGTTTAGCGGATTTGTGCATCGATCTTCCCGATCAAACAAGGACGAATCCCGATTGTGGCGGGATTCGTCCTGGAACCAAGCCATCCAGCGTTTGGTTTACTGGGCGGCAGGAGCCTCACCAGCCGGAGCCGCTTTTTTGGCTGCGGCCTTCTTGGCGTGGTGCTTGTAGTGCTTGGTGTGCTTGGCGTGCTTTTTCACGGCGGGTTTTGCAGCCTGATCCACGGCTGCTGCTGCGGGGGCAGTTGCCGCTGCGGGAGCGGCGGATTCCGCAGCAAAAGCTGAGGACTGCGCAAGCGCAACGCCCAGGGTCAGGGCAAGAATCGAGGCCAGTTTGTTCAGAGAAGTGTTCATGAAGGAGATCCCCAAGTGATAGAGCGACAGTGCTCTTATGAGGGATAACCCTGGACGGAGTGATTTGGTTGACACGGACTGTCTGGTACGAGTGGGAACAGCGTTCAGACAAAAGGGTTAAGCAAAATTAGGAGCGCGGCGGCGGAGAGTTCTGGCGAGCTTTGTGGCGGCCATTCAAGGCATCGTTGTTAGCCGCGGCGTGCCGCCCCAGGGCGTGATTAAACTTTCGCCCTGGTGCGGCAGACGGCTCAGGCAAGATGCGCATCGATCCAGGGCAATGCTTGACTTACCCACATTTCAACCTATTTTCAGGGGCGATTGATGACAAAACGGATTCTTTCTGCAGTTCTTGTTGCAGGCAGTCTTGCTGTATTGGGCCTTTCGGCCTCACCTGCGCATGCCGTGGGTTGCTTGTCTGGCGCCGCAGGGGGCGCGGTTGCCGGGCACGTCGCAGGGGGGCATGCAGTGCTAGGCGCCCTCGGTGGTTGCTTCGTTGGCCATGAATTGGCCGTGAAGAAAAAACGCGAGACCGAGGCGAACAAACTGATTGCTGACTATGAGACTGCCCCTGAGGGCAGCCCACAACGCGGGAAAGATTTGGCCGGAATCGACAAACTCGCCCGGGAAAAGATACCTGTCGCTCAGAAGTGGGAGCAAGAGCACCAAGTGAACAGAAAATAGGCAGGCAACCCTGCAAAACGCGTTGGCTTATTGCTGATAAGCGAGATCGACGCGCCGGTCATGGGCGTAGTCGGCGCGTGCCGGACTGGCTTTTTCGGAACCATAACTGATGGCTTCCATCTGGTTGGGACTGGCCCCCAGGAGGGTCATGGCCTTCATCACGGCATTGGCGCGCGATTGACCCAGGGCGAGGTTGTATTCCTGGCTGCCGCGGGGATCGCAATTGCCTTGCAGTTGCAGGTGTGCTGCCGGATGGCTTTGCAGAAACTGGGCATTGACCTCGACCACGGGTTTGTATTGCGCTTTGAGTGCGGCGCTGTTGAAAGCGAAGTACACCTGCTTGGGCACGTCGGGGCCAGGGGCGGTGGTGTTGACGACGGGAGCTTGCACGGCGGCCACGGCGCTTTGCGCGCTGGAGCTCTGGGCGGGAGCTGCGGTCGGTGCAGGGGTCACGGCTGCAACAGGTGCCAGAGGAGGTTTGCTGGCACAACCGCCCAACAAGGCGATCAAGGCCAGGCCGCAGAGGGTGCTGGTTTTGTGGTTCATGGCAACGGCGAATGAGGACGGTGGATAGGAAGGGTAGATCGACAAGAGAACCGTCGAATTGTTGAAAATAACAGAAACACAGGTCAAATCCACAGGTCTTGCAAAGTGTTTCAATGCTGTGGGCATGTCCAGGGAAACCAGCCCGTCCGAGGTGCCAATCGGAAGAATCAAGTGTCGACGGGCTCCTAAAATTCCGGCGATGCGCGCGTCACCGATAGTCGACGCTGTTTGACAACGCCCCCATCTGCTCTCGAATCTGTACTTGCAGATCATCAATGAGTGCATAGCGCCGTGCATATTGACTACGTTTGTGTGACTTGATTTCGTCGGGCGCACGGCGGTGGGGATGCAGAGGGAGTTCGGCCAAGCGGCCTTGCACAAGGTCGCCGCCGAGTTCCGTCCAGAACGCGTCATAATCCATCTGCACCCGCGCGCGCTTGTTCAGAATGCAGTGGTAGGCGTGCCCTGCATTGCGCACGCCATATAGACGCTTGACACCCAGCTTGCTCCCGAGCAGTTGCACGAGAATGATCATCAGTGCTTTGGGACGCAGTCCGTGCAAGGTCTTAGTCAGATGCTTGATCTGTTCGCGTCCCTCTTCGGTCTGCAGGCTAGGTCCTTGTAGGCATCCGATCACGACACCCAGATCATGGGAGTTCTGGCCGATTAAGCTGAAGCTGGCACAGTACACCCGTTTGCCCAGGGGGCACAGCAACTCCAGTGTCCACTCGCCTTCTTTCTCGAATTGATCGACATAGCGAAGCCGGGTGGTGTAGGGCTGCGCTCCTGCCGCCACCGTGCAGAGATTCAGTCCCTGATGCTGATGGATGGCGCGCAATTGCGCGTCGCTCAAATAGTCACATGCCAGTTGATAGTGGCCGCAAATCAAACGGGCGCGTTGCCGAGGGCTCAGCCCGCACACCAGATAGGGCCGATAAACCTTCTCGTAAAGGCGAGGATATGCCTGCACGATGTCGCGCAGCACACCCGTCGACTGCATGAACCTATGCACTTCAGCCAAATCTCTGCCGTATAGCAGGGCACGCACGCGCCACTTTGTACGGCGTAGCTGCATGGATACGCGAGGACCGCGATGGATGTGGTGTGCCAAATCGAGCAAGCCACGCATCCGACTCCACCACTGTGCTACAGGATGACCTGCATCCCGCTCTGGGTATTCGACTTCTCGCAAATGGGGAATCATGCTGCTGCACTGCTTCAGTGTTTGTCGGATGGGATCTCGGCACCGAGGAGGCAAGGCCGAACACATATAGCAATAAGTGTAACGACTGGCATCCCCAAATAAGCCAATAAATCATTTCCATCACACGGCGACGCCGCACCTTCCCCATCCAGGCTCTTCACATCGGAGGCGTTAAAGTATCCTTGTACTTTTTACAGGAAGTCACGATGAGCGAATCCGGTATTCACGCCCACGCCCCGCACGAGGAAGCGCTTGAACAACTCACTGAAAGTAAGAATCACACGCTGAATCAATGGGTCGCCATCTTTACGGCGTTGATGGCTGCGCTCGGTGCCGTCGTCAGCTACCAGGGCAGCCATCTGATGAACGAAGTGCTGCTCTATAAAAACGAGGCGGTGCTCAAAAAGGCGCATGCCACTGATGAATGGAATTACTACCAAGCGGTGAGCACAAAACAGCACCTGATGGAGCTCGCGCAGAGCTTGGCGCCCGCTGACAAACAGACGGGGATTGCGGCAAAGATCACCAAATACGAGGGGCAAAAGACCCAGATCAAAGCACGCGCCAACGCGCTGGATGCGGCATCGAAACAAGCCAATGAGACTTCGGATCGACTCAACCGTCCTCACACGGGCATGGCGCGCAGCTTGATCTTCCTGCAGATTGCGATTTCGCTGGCATCAATCACCGCCCTGACCGGACGCAAATGGTTGTTCGGCGTCGCCCTGCTCAGTGCCGTAGCCGGTGTCGGTCTGTGGTTGATGGCATTGGGGTGGGCCGCTGGGTAAATCACCGAGCCATCTTTCGTTGAGAACCACTGAATGACGAACGTCGGCACGCAAATTGCGCGTACCTTGTGAACGCAGTCTGCTGTCAATGCTGTGCCAACTGCAGACGTGGAATTGTCTTCAAAAGGCCGCTACGCCTACTTGGGCCTTGAACGTCGACGTACGGGTACGGCGGGTCTGCTGCACAGATTTCTTCTACTCCCCAAACTCCTTTTCGCCAGACCGCTCTCAGCCCATCTTCATGTCCGGAGTTTGCACTCATCACGCTGTTCAGATAGACGGAGCCACTTCTCGCCCGCCTATTGCGGGTTGTTTAGCGTTCAAGGCTGCTGATGCCGATGCCGAATTGCGCCGTGCACCGGGTTTGCCGTAAGTCGGTTGGGACGCGTAGACGTTCATGCCTGACGCCACGCAGCGCGTTTGCCATGGCGCAGTCGCTGATTGGCACGTGGCTCAAATCAGCACCGGCGCCAACAGTCCAGCAGGGCAAGTTCCGAAGGATTGAGAGGCACGCTGATGGTGTGCGTGCGGAGCTCGCTAGGTGGGAGGCGCGCGGGCCGTGGCGGCGGCCCGCGCGACCAGGGAGGGTGGGGTCATGGGCATGTGCAGCGCAGCGAAACATGTGCTTCAAGGGCAACCCAAGCGAAGCGCGGGTTAGCCCTTGCTACACCGGTTTTCGGAATGTGGAGTGCCACGGAAAGCGCGGACAGACTGCATGCCGTCCGATGAGCACGCCAACGAGAGACGATGGCCGGACTGGATCGCCGATCGGCCGACTGCTGCGATCGTCTGCGCAGCCCGACAAAGACCCCGGCGTTCGCTTCGCTCGCCGCCTGACCACGCCCTGCGGGCGTGGTGGACATCGGCAGGCGGGGAAGGGGGGAGGGGGATAGCCCGAAGAGGAGTGTCCCCCGCTGGCGGACTTGACCCCGCAGGGGTCGGCACGCTCAGCGTGCCGGGGGGTCTGGGCTGCGGTGCGGGTTCTGGGTCTGATCGCACCGGCAGGCCAAGCGGGTCGGGGTTGGCCTGCCTTGGGTGGACTCGCTGCCGGGCGTTCCATGCCTGCCCTGCTGGCGCCATGTGGGTGTTGGTGGCGCGACATGGCTCAGGGCGCCAGGTTGTCGGCGATGGTGGTCACGCCGTTTTGCATCAGCGCAGCAATTTCGTCTCGGCGAAATCGCAGGGCGCGTCCGATTCGCACCGGATGGAGGTGGCCGCTGACGGTGAGGCGGTAAATGGTCGTCCGCGACAGTTGGGTCCACTGTTGGACGGTCTTGACGGTCAGAAGGGTCTGCGCGGGCGGGGTTTGCGTGGGCGTTTGGGTCATGGTGGGTTCCTCTGTGCCGAGGAAATGTCCAATGACTCGCGTTTACATGCAAACGCCTGTTTTGTTGACAGTTTTAATTGATCGAGGTAGTTTTTATCTCGGAGTCAAGGCAAATCCGGCGTAAGCCGACTCAATCGCGTCGTGCATGCGACCATGATTCTTTTCTATTGAATTCATCATCTGCATCCACTCGCTCAATCACTCCACAGGGAAGATCGCGGCCCAGCCCCCAGGAACCATGCGGGGCAGATCAGGAGGGGGACTGCGGTGGCGTGCAGGCGCGTGGGCTGCCCGGTCTGCGCGCATCGGGCCTGCACGCGGCGTGCTGATGCGTTTGGATCACACCGACTTTGATGACGGTTTTGATGACAGGAGAACGCAGAAAAGAAAACATCCTAAGTGAATCAATCACTTAGGCTTATGTCCTGGCGGAAGCGGTGAGATTCGAACTCACGAACGGTTGCCCGTTGCCGGTTTTCAAGACCGGTGCAATCGACCACTCTGCCACGCTTCCTGTTGATCAGCCCTACCGCTGGGCCAAGCCGCGTATTCTATCTGGGCGCGACGCGACTTGATCGGGGCAGAAACAGTTCGAGTGCGTTGTTGAGCATGTCGAATCCGAGCGGGGTCGTGCGCAGAACATCGGCATCATCGACCAGCAAAGCCTTGCTTTGCGCGGTTTGCAGGGGCTTTTCGATGGCAGAGGGTGGCAGGCCGGTGCGCTGGGCAAAAAGTTCGACGCGCACGCCTTCGCGCAGACGCAGGGCGTTGAGCATGAATTCAAACGGCAAGTCGCTGCGCGATACCTCGACCTCGGTTTCGACGGCAAGGCCTTGCGCGGCCTGCTCCATGTAGCGCTGGGGATGGCGCCAGCGGGTCTGACGCACGACGCGATGCGCAAAAGTGAGCTTGGAATGGGCGCCAGCGCCGATGCCGATGTAATCGCCGAATTGCCAGTAATTGAGGTTGTGGCGACAGCGGTGCCCAGGCGCGGCGTAAGCGGACACTTCGTAGCGCTGCAGCCCGGCGGCCTCCGCCAGATCGGCCACGGCGTGCTGCATGTCGGCGGCCAGGTCGTCGTCTGGCAGTTTGGGGGGCTGGCGGGCGAACAGGGTGTTGGGTTCGAGCGTGAGCTGATAGAGCGAGAGATGCGGCGGCTGGTGCGCCAGCGCCTCGTGGACGTCGGCCTTGCAGCCCGCCATATCCTGCTGAGGCAGGGCGAACATCAGATCGAGATTGAAGCTGGCGAAGTGGCGCGCGGCCTCGGCCACCGCGTCGTGCGCCTGGCGTGCATCATGCACGCGACCCAGCGCGCGCAGGCGGTCATCGTCGAAACTCTGCACGCCGATGGACAGGCGGTTGACGCCCGCCTGTGCGAACGCCGCAAACCGATCTCGTTCGAAGGTGCCCGGGTTGGCCTCCAGCGTGATTTCGGCATCGGCGACGAGGGGCAACCGGGCGCGCACGTCGGTGATCAACTGGTCGATAGCCTCGGGCGAGAACAGACTGGGCGTGCCGCCTCCGATGAAGACGGAGATGACGCGCCGCCCCCACACCAGGGGCAGCGCCGCATCAAGATCGGCGCGAAGCGCAGCCAGGTAGGCCTGCTCGGGAATCGACCCACCGGCGCGCCACTCATGCGAATTGAAATCGCAATAGGGGCACTGTTTGAGACACCACGGCAGATGCACATAAAGACTGAGGGGCGGCAGCGCGCTGAATTGCAAGGTGCCGGGCCGCATGTAGTGCGGCAGCGATTGCGCTGCACGCTGCGGCGCCGCATCGATGGCCGGGCCGGATGCGGCGCTGCGGTCAACGATTGGAATGTGCTTTTGATTCACGCAAACCCAGACGTCATGCTCAAGGAAACGCAGGGCCGTCCCCATCCCGACCTCCCCCACGACGTGGGGGAGGTGAGATCACTCCCTCCCCACTTGTGGGGAGGGTTGGGGTGGGGATTGCCCAGCCCTGAGGGCGCTCTGACGACGCCGCCATCCAGCCCCAATGCGTGCGCAGCAGAGGCAGCAGGGTTTGCAGAGCTTGACCGCGGTGACTGATGCGATTTTTCTCCTGCGCGTCACATTGCGCCAGGGTGCGGCCATCCGCGAGCACGAACAAGGGGTCGTAGCCGAAACCGCCTTGCCCTTGCGCCGCGTGCCCGATCTGCCCGATCAGTTCGCCGCGAACGATGAGCGGCTCGGGATCGGCCGCATGGCGCAACGCCACCATGATGCTGACAAAGCGCGCCAGGCGCAGGGTCTGGCCCTCCATCTGCTGCAACAGCAAACGGTTGTTGGCGGCGTCCTGTTCGGCACGGGGCCCCTCGACCTGCGGCGCGAAGCGGGCCGAGCGCACGCCCGGCAGTCCACCGAGCGCTTCCACACAAAGACCCGAATCGTCGGCCAGTGCGGGAAGGCCGGTGTGAAAGCTGGCGTGACGCGCCTTGGCCAGCGCATTTTCGATAAAGGTGGGATGCGGCTCTTCGGCCTCGGCCAGATGAAATTCGCCTTGGGCCTGCACCTGGCACCCCAGCGGCGCCAGCAAGGCCGAGAGCTCGGCGAGCTTGCCCGGATTGCCAGACGCAAGCACGATCCGCCAAGTTGCGGAAGTCGGCGCCGCCACCGTCAGATCTCCAGCGCCTGTCTTTGCAGCGCGACGAGTTCGGCGATGCCGCGTTGCGCCAGGTCGATCATGCCGTCGAGCTGCTGCCGCGAAAACGGCGCGCCCTCGGCCGTGCCCTGCACCTCGATCAGCGCCCCGTCGGCCGTGCCCACCACGTTCATATCGGTATCGCACTGGCTGTCTTCGGCGTAGTCGAGATCGAGGCGGTAATCGTCGCCCAGCAGGCCAACCGAGACGGCGGCAACCAACTGACGCATTGGGTTCTGCGGGATGCGGCCCTGCGCCATGAGCCACTGACAGGCATCCCACGCGGCCACGGCGGCGCCCGTGATGGCTGCGGTGCGCGTGCCGCCGTCGGCCTGCAACACATCACAGTCGAGCGTGATCTGCCGCTCACCCAGGGCTGAAAAATCGAACACGGCGCGCAGCGATCGGCCGATGAGGCGCTGGATCTCCTCGGTACGACCCTGTTGCTTGCCGCGCTTGGCTTCGCGCTCACCGCGCGTGTGCGTCGCCCGGGGCAGCATGCCATATTCCGCCGTGACCCAGCCCTGCCCGCTGCCCCGCTTGTGCGGCGGCACGCGCTCTTCAACCGAGGCGGTGCACAGCACACGGGTATGCCCGAAAGCCACCAGCACGGAACCTTCGGCATGACGGGTGAAATGACGTTCGATGGCAATCGCGCGCAGCGCCGAAAGCCCGCGACCTTCTCTCGCAGGAGGGGTGTTTTGCATGGAAGTAATCGGTAGGGGAAACGTTATTTACGCGCCGCACCCTGGCGGATGGCGGCGTTGATTTCAGCGATCGACCGTTCGATATCGGCGTCGTTCATTTCTTCGACCTGCAGATCAGCCAGCTCGCTCTGGATGGTGGACTTGAACCCACCTCTTTGCATGCTCTCGGTTTCAATGCGCAGAGAGGTTTCCAGCTCTTCGGGATCGGCCTCCCATTCGACGCCCAGGGCGGTGACGTTGTCTGAGTCGGCGCCGCCTTGCCGCAGCGCCATTTCCACCACCTCGGGCACCGCATCGGAGAGCACCTGCTGGCCGAACTGCCGCACCAGAACCGATTCGGGGATCTGTCCCCAAAGCCCGTCGGAACACAGCAGCACGATGTCGCCCCGCCGCATCGCTTGCGGCAAACCCACCTCGATCATGGGCAGCTGCCCCGATCCCAGGCAGGTAAACAGCATGTTTCGCGTCGGGCCGTCTGGTTGCAGCAAAGAGAGGCCGCTAGGCTGATCTTTTTTGTGCTTCTGCTCCACATGCGAGTGATCACGGGTGCGTGTGAGCATGGCGCCGTTACGCATGAAATAAAGCCGCGAATCGCCCACATGCGCCCAGTGCGCAGCGCCGTTTTGCAGCACGCAGACCACCACCGTCGTGCGCGGCGAATCGGTCAACCCGTTTTCTTGCGCATAACGCTGGACTTGCTCATGCGCCCGAAAAATCGAGCGTCGCAGAAATTCCTGCGGATCGCGCAGACGCGGCCGCGCTTCTTGCTGGAACAGATTGGCAATGGTCTGCAGCGCCAGTTGCGCCGCCACATCGCCACGCGGGTGCCCCCCCAAACCATCGGCCAGAGCGAACAAGGCGCTTTCGCGCGTGTAGCAATAGCCCATGCGATCCTGGTTGGTCGCACGACCGCCGCGGCGGCTCACCTGGTACACCGAAAACTTCAATTCTTCTCCCTCGCGGCTGCTTTGCCCTGCTCAGGCCCCGGAGTTTGCACCGCCTGGACGGGCGCGCCAAACCGGGTGACATCCCGCACTTTTTGCACTTGCGACTTGGTGTCGTTGACCAATTCGTCGATGTGCAGCCGGAGCTTCTCGCCCATGGTCAGATTGGTGTAGCGCCGCGCGTTTTCCGCACCCAGCTCACGCTGCAGATTGAACACGCTTTGCGGACGCGCCATGGCGTCCAGCGCCATGCACCACTCCACGATCTCAATCAGATTGTCTGAATACACGCCCCGCAGCTTGGAGAGCTGGGCCTGCAGCCGGTCTTTCTCCAGCCGCTGCGGTGCTTCGTAAGGCGGGTAGCCCGTCATGCAGGCGTAGATGCAGGCGCCGACGGCATAAATATCGGTCCACGGGCCGAACGCCCCCTCGCGCTTGTACATCTCGGGGGCCGCGAAACCCGGCGTATACATCGGGCGAAAGCGCTTGTCCTGCTGGTTGAGCACTTCGCGCGCCGCGCCGAAATCGATCAGGATGGGTTTGTTGTCATCGGTGATGAACACGTTCGCCGGCTTGATGTCGAGGTGCAGCATCTTGTGCTGATGCACCACGCGCAAGCCCTGCAGGATGTCATCGAACAGCGAGCGGATGGTCGACTCGCGAAAAATCTTCTTGCGCTTGAGTTCTCTTGCGGTGATGACGAACTCCTGGAGCGAGGCGCCCTCCAGATAATTCATCACCATATACACCGTGTCGTTTTCTCGAAAAAAGTTGAGCACGCTGACCACGCTGGGATGCGAGATCTGCGCCAGCGAGCGGCCTTCCTCAAAAAAACTCTTCAGGCCCAGACGGTAGAGCGCGAGTTTGTCGGGTGGCACCACCGGGCTCGACTCGCCCGGCCCCCGCTCCACCAGCGAGGCCGGCAGGTACTCCTTGATGGCCACTTTCTGCCCATCGGAGCTCAGTGCCAGATACACCACGCCGAAACCGCCGCTGGCGACCTTGCGCACAATGCGGTAGCCGCCCACTTGCGATTCAGGAGCGAGTGGGGCGGGTTTGGATTTGGACGAGGTGGCCATGAAAACGAAGGCTAGCAGCCTACCGGCGAAAGGAGTGTGGAAAAATACGCGTAAAGGGGATGCGATTGAAGTCAATTTATAGCATGACCGGCTACGGCCAAAATAGTGCACAACTCTCGAGCGGAGCCAAGATCCATATCGAGTTGCGCTCGGTCAACAGCCGCTTTCTCGACATCGCCTTCCGGCTGCCCGAAGAACTGCGGGGTGCGGAAGCCGCCATGCGGCAATCCATCACCCAGACGCTGCGCCGCGGCAAGATCGACTGCCGCGCGGTTTTCGAAGCGCCGCAAAGCGCGCCCGCCATGCCCGACGCCAGCGCCGCCGCGCCGCTGCTGGCCTTCGATGCCGCCTTGCGCGCCCTGGCGCCGCACCTCGCCCCGCTCTCGGTCGGTGAAGTGCTGCGCTTCATCGGCAGCGCGCAGGAAGATCATGCCGACGCTGCCGAAATCGCGCAGGTCGCCAGCCTGGCCATCCAGCAGGCCCTGACCGCGCTGGTCGCGGCGCGCGCGCTCGAAGGCGACCGTCTGCGCACCCTGTTGCTCGATCGCATCGAACAGATCGGTCGACATGCTGCCCGGGCGCGCGAAATCGTGCCCCTCGCCGTGGAGCGCCAGCAAGCGCGGTTCACCGCCCGCTGGGAAGAAGCGCTGGCGGCTTTGACGGGCGCCGAGACCAGCGTCGAAACGCTCAACGACCGTCGCCTGCAGGAAGCCGCCAGTTTTGCCATTCGCATCGACGTGGCCGAAGAGCTCGACCGCCTTCAGGCCCACCTGCAAACCCTGCGCGATCTGCTCGCCCAGGGCGGCGAGTTGGGCAAGCGGCTGGACTTTCTCATCCAAGAGCTGCACCGGGAAGCCAACACGCTGGGCTCCAAATCCGCCGCGCTCGAACTCAGCGAAATTGCGCTCGAACTCAAGGTCCTGATCGAGCAGATGCGCGAGCAGGTGCAGAACATCGAATAAATCAGGCTGCCACGTGTCCTCCCAGTTTCCCGGAAACCTGTTTGTCGTCGCCGCCCCCAGTGGGGCGGGCAAGTCCAGTCTCGTCAACGCCTTGCTCGCCGAGGACTCGGGCATTCAGCTCTCGGTGTCTTGCACCACGCGCGCGCCGCGAGGCGCCGAGGTCGATGGCGTGCATTACGTCTTCATCGACAACCCCGAATTTCAGCGCCGCATCGACGCAGGCGAATTTCTAGAATGGGCCGAGGTGCACGGCAACCGCTACGGCACCTCCAAGCGCTGGCTGGAAAGCCGCATGGCCGACGGCATGGACGTGCTGCTCGAAATCGACTGGCAGGGCGCGGCGCAGGTGCGCAAGCAATTCGACAATGCGGTGAGCATCTTCATCCTGCCGCCCTCGTTCGAGGAACTGCGGCAACGGCTCACCCGCCGCGCGGAAGACGCGCCCGAGGTCATCGAGCAGCGTCTGCGTGAAGCCCGCATCGAGTTGGCGCAGGCGAAGAACTTCGACTTTATAATTGTTAATCAAGACTTTACGCACGCCTTGCGCGATCTCAAGCAAGTCGTCGCCGCGCAGCGGCTACGCTATGCCGCGCAACGCCTTTCCCATCCCGAGGTTTTTCGCGCCCTCGGCATCCTTTGAACTGGAACTCTGACATCATGGCTCGCATTACTGTTGAAGACTGCCTGGAAAAAATCCCCAACCGCTTCCAGCTCGTGTTGGCCGCCACTTACCGCGCCCGCATGCTGGAGCAAGGTCATTCGCCCAAGCTGGAATCGAAAGACAAACCCGCCGTCACCGCCCTGCGCGAAATCGCCGCGGGCCTGACCGGTATTGAGATGCTCAAAAAAGTACCCACCTGATTTCAACATGCCCAGCAGCCACACCGCCACGCCCGATCCGAAAGCCTCGGTCACGGATCTGGCTGTGCCTGCTGCGGATCAGGTTGCCACAATTAAGCGACCGCGCGCGCGGTCTAAAAATGCCACGGCCGAGCCCGAGCCTGCGGCGATCGCGACTGGCGATGAGTCGGCTGCAACCCGGCACGTCTGCGTGAGTCTGGCCAGTCTGCTCGACAAACTTCAGGCCTACCTCCCCGAAGCCGATCTGCAAAGAATCCGCGAGGCTTACCGCTTCGCCGATGCGGCGCATCTCGGGCAGTACCGCGCCAGCGGCGAGCCCTACATTTCTCATCCCGTGGCGGTTGCCGAGCTCTGCGCCGACTGGAAGCTCGACACCCAGGCCATCATGGCCGCGCTGCTTCACGACACCGCAGAAGACAAGGGCATCACCCAGGCCGAACTCATCGAGCATTTCGGCAGCACCGTGGCCGATCTGGTGGATGGGCTGACCAAGCTCGACAAACTGCAGTTCTCCAACCGCGAGGAAAACCAGTCGGAGAGCTTTCGCAAAATGCTGCTGGCGATGGCGCGCGATATTCGCGTCATCCTCGTCAAGCTCGCCGATCGTCTCCACAATATGCGCACTCTGGGGGCGATGGCCGCGAGCAAGCGCGTGCGCATTTCGCGCGAGACGATGGACATTTACGCGCCCATCGCGCACCGTCTCGGGCTCAATCTCGTTTACCGCGAACTTCAGGACCTGGGCTTTGCCAACAGCCACCCCAACCGCTACGCCGTGCTGTCGCGCGCCGTGCTGGCTGCGCGTGGCAACCGGCACGGTTTGGTGGAAAAGATTCTGGCGGCTGCGCAGGCGGCACTGAACGAGGCGCAAGTGCCCTCGCAGTTGTTCGGCCGCGAAAAAACGCTGTATTCCATCTACCGCAAGATGCGCAGCAAGCACCTGAGCTTTGCGCATATTCAAGACATTTTCGGCTTTCGCGTGCTGGTGCCCGATGTGCTCGACTGCTACCGGGCGCTGGGCGTGCTTCACAGTCTGTACAAGCCCATGCCGGGCAAGTTCGAGGACTACATCGCCATCCCCAAGGCCAATGGTTACCAGTCGCTGCACACCACGCTGATCGGGCCGAACGGCAATCCCGTCGAATTTCAGATCCGTACCGAGGCGATGCACCGCATTGCCGAGAGCGGGGTGGCGGCCCATTGGCTCTACAAAACACCGGAAGACAAGCCGACCCCGCAGCAGGCGCAAACCAATGCCTGGCTGCAATCGCTACTGGACATCCAGACCGAGAACCGCGACTGGGCCGATTTTCTCGAAACCGTCAAGGTCGATCTGGCGCCCGACGCGGTCTATGTGTTCACGCCCAAGTCGCGCATTCTGGCGCTGCCGCGCGGCGCCACGCCGGTCGATTTTGCCTATGCCATTCACACCAATCTGGGCGACCAGACGGTGGCGGCCAAGGTGAACAACGCGCTCGTGCCCTTGCGCACCGAGCTGCGCAGCGGCGATGTGGTGGAAATCATCACCGCGCCGGCCTCGCGCCCCAATCCGAGCTGGCTGAGCTTTGTGCGCACCGGGCGGGCGCGTTCCAAGATTCGGCACGCGCTGCGCACCACGCAGCAGGCCGAGTCGGTCGAATTGGGCCGTCGTCTGTTGCAAAGCGCGCTGCGGCACGAGCATCTCGATCTGCTCACGCTCGACGACGCCGTGTGGGACAAACTGCTGCGCTGGACGGGCTTCAAGTCGCGCGACGATCTGTACGCCGACATCGGCCTGGGCAAGCGCGTGGCCGACATTCTGGCCAAGCGCGTGGTGGCGCTCGTCTCCCCGCAGGACGCGCTGTCCGCGCCCTTGCTCGACACCATCGAGCGTCTGGAAAGCCGTGCCACTCACGACGCCCAGACCTCGTTGCAGCTTGACGGCAGCGAAGGCATCTCGGTGCGCTACGCCACCTGCTGCCGTCCCATTCCGGGCGACGCCATCATCGGCTATCTGGGCAAGGGCGAAGGCCTGATCGTGCATCAGCAAGACTGCGACATCGCACGGCGCCTGTTCCAAAAAGACCCGGACCGCTGGATCGATCTGAGCTGGGCGGAAGAATGCACCCGGCCTTTCGAAACCGGCCTGAGCGTGATCGTGCAAAACACCAAAGGCGTGCTCGCCCGCGTGGCGGCCGCCATCAGCGAGCACGACAGCGACATCGCCCACGTCACCATGGACGAAGACACGCAGCAGGCCACCACCGAGCTGCGCTTCGTCGTGCAGGTGCGCGACCGCAAGCATCTGGCCGACGTGCTGCGCGCCCTGCGTCGCCTGCAATTCGTGGTGCGCGCCAGCCGGGCGAAAAACCGCACCGCGGGTTTGGGCTCAGGCAACTCCTGAGCGCATCCAAGGCTGGGCGCAGACCTCAGCCGCGAGGCGGGTAGGTCACTTCGAGAATTTCCAGCGTCGCGATGCCGCCCGGTGTCGGCAGGCTCACGCTGTCGCCTTCGCGGGCCTTGAGCAGCGCGCGCGCTACCGGCGAAATCCAGCTGATCTTGCCCTGCAGCGGCTCGGTCTCGTCGATGCCGACGATGGTGATGGTGTGCTCCGCCCCCTTGTCGTCGGCGTAGCGCACGGTGGCGCCGAAAAACACCTGATCGTTGCCGTGCTGCAGACTGGCATCGACCACTTCGGCGATGTCCAGCCGCTTGGTGAGAAAGCGGATGCGCCGGTCGATTTCGCGCAGACGCTTTTTACCGTAGATGTAATCGCCGTTTTCCGAGCGATCGCCGTTCTTCGCCGCCCACGACACGGTCTCGACGACCTTCGGGCGCTCATCCTCGACCAACGTCTTGAGTTCGGCGCGCAGCCGGGCATAGCCCTGCGGCGTGAGGTAATTCTTGCCGCCCGGCGGCAGCGGCGGGAGTTGGGCGCCGCCGTCCTCGTCGTCGTCGGCGTCTGAGGTTTGTTCGCGGACAAAGGCTTTGTTCATGCAGGCAGTTTATCGATGCGCGAGAGCAATCCGCTGGCCCGTTGCGTGACGCGCTGGATGCCCTCATGCAGCGTCTGCATGTCTGCGCAGGCCAGGGTGAAAAAGCGGCGCGCGCGCGTGATGCCGGTGTAGATCAGCTCGCGGCTGAGCCCGGCGTGGCGCTCGGGCAGCACCAGCACGGTGTGATCGAACTCCGACCCCTGCGACTGGTGCACCGTCATGGCGAACGCCGTCTGCACATCGGCCAGACGGCTGATGCTGACCGAGCGCAGGCTCTGCCCCTGCAGAAACACCCCCCGCAAGCCCTGCGTGCCGGTCGGCAAGGCGATGCCGACATCGCCGTTGAGCACGCCCAGATCGTGATCGTTGCGCGTGACCATCACCGGGCGACCCGCGTACCACGCGCCGCGACCGTGCAGCAGGCCGAGCGCGTCCAGCCGCGCGGCGATGGCCTCGTTCAGCGCCTGCACGCCCCAAGGCCCTTCGCGCACCGCGCACAGCACGCGGCACTGATCGAAAGCTTGCAGCACGCGCTGCGCCCAGGCGTCCCAATCTGCCTCAGCCGTCGGCCCCTGCCGCAGCAAATCGGCGTAGTGGGCATAGCCCTTGGCGCCATCACGACCCTGCACCGCAAGATCGACCAGCGCCGGGGCTGCAACAGGGGCTGAAACCGGGGAGAAAACGGGCGCCAGCAACTGGGGTACGGGCAACAGCCGCACCGCCGCACCGTCGGTCTGCTGCAGCAGCGCCTGCGCCCGCTCGGCGTCGCCCGCGTTCACCGCCTGGGCCAGTTGCCCGATGGCGCCGCCGAAGCGATGACTTTTGCGCAACATCACCACCCGCTGCAACAGCGCGGGGCCGGTGGGGTCGATGAAGGGCTGAGGAATACGGTCGCCGCACAGAGCCTGCAGCGCCTGCGCCGTTTGCGGCGTGTAGCGGCCCTGCTGCGCCCCGGTGCACAGCTCGCCGAGCACCGCACCGGCTTCCACCGAAGCGAGCTGATCCTTGTCGCCCAGCAAAATGAGCCGTGCCGTGGGCGGCAAGGCGTCGAGCAGCGCGGCCATCATTTCCAGATGAATCATGGACGCCTCATCGACCAGCAGCACATCCACCTCCAAGGGCTGCGCGGCGTTGCGGGCGAAGCGGCGGGTATCGGGCCGCGCGCCGAGCAGGCTGTGCAGGGTGCGTGCAGGGCCGAGGCGCTGCGACAGTTCGGCCACGCCGGGGAGGGCGGCGAGCTTGACGAGCTCGCGGTCGATGGACTGCTTGAGCCGGGCTGCGGCCTTGCCCGTGGGGGCCGCCAGCGCCACGCGCAGCGCGCCGGGTTGGGATCTCAAAGCCCACAGCAAAGCCAGCAGCCGCGCCGCAGTATGTGTTTTGCCGGTACCGGGACCGCCGGTGAGCAGGGTGAAACGTCCGCGTAGCGCCAGCGCGCACGCCAGTTTCTGCCAGTCCACTTCCGTATCGTCGGCAGGCGGGAAAAGCCGTGCCAGCAGCGCTGCAGCAGCGGGTGCATCGACCGTGGCTTCAGGCTGCAGGCGCTGGTGAATCCGTGCGGCCACGGTGTTCTCATCTCGCCAGTAGCGGCGCAGATACAGCCGCTCTGCCTCCATCGCCCCCAGGGTCGTGCTACGCCCGCCCCGCCCCCCGAGGGGGTCAAGGGAACTTGGGGCGGCCCTGCGTTCCCTTGAGAATATCAGCGGCGCGCCGTGGTCCGGCTCGCCCTCGCAGTAAACGGCCGGGCACTCGCGCAGCAGGCGCTCGCCGTCGTTGGGCCAGTGCACATCGGGCGACAGGGCAGGCGCGCCCGCCGTGGCGGCGCGCTCTTTCAAGGCGATGAAGTGTTGCGGCAATTCGCCCAGCAGCACGCAGGTATGACCGCGCCCCTCCAGATCGGCGAGCAGCGCCACGGCTACCGCCAGTTCTGGCGGCATTTGCGGGCAGAGTTCAGCCAGGAAGCGGGCCAGCGCAGCGTCCAGCCGCCGCAGCACGCCTTGCTCTGCCCAGTCGTGCAGCACGTCGAGAACGCGCTGGGTCGGCGCATTCGGCGCGTTGGTCGGGGCGGGCCTCATGCGGCCTCCTCGCGCTGCGCAAAAAGGGCGTCGAGCGCGTCGAGCAAGACCCCGTCGGGCGGAATGTGCACGCAGCCCGACTGCGGCCCGCGAACCCCGCGCAGGAACAGATCAATCGCGCCGCCAAGCTGCGTCTGCGGGTCGTAGGCCGTGCGCAGCCGGGCCTGCAACAGGCGATGCAAGGCCAGCATGTAGAGCGCGCATTGCACGTCATAGCGGTGTTCGAGCACGGCGGCCTCCAGCGCCTGCTGCGTATAGTCGGCGTCGTCCGTGCCGAGAACATTGCTCTTGTAGTCGAGCACCCAGTAGCGGCCCGCGTGGTGGAACACCAGATCGGCGAATCCCATCACCATGCCGTGCAGGGTGCGTTCGGTCAGCTCAGGGCGGGCGCGGCCCGGCAGGATGTGCCGCTGGCACAAGGCGTCGATCTCGGCCGCGCAGGCACGCTCGACCGGCAGCCAGAATTCCATCTCCGCCAGCAGCGTGTCGATCTCGGGCAGCGCAACCCCCAGCGGCGGCAAGGGCGTGACCAGCACTTCGCTCAACCACTCCAGCAAATCGGCCGAACGCGGCGCATCCCAACCCTGCCGGGCGCAGCGTTGCAACAGGCTGTCCTGCGTTTGTTGGGCTGACAGGGCGAAACCGTTCTCGCCCAGCCAGGCCAGTTGTTCATGCACGAACTTGCCCACCAGCGCGCCGCGTGGAAAGCGATGGCGCGCGGCAGACGGCTGGAGAGTTGCAGGTGAGGGCTGTTCCATGCTCGGTTCGGTCGCCCACAGTTCGTCTTGCAGGGCCGCTTGCAAAGCGGGTTGCTGAGTCGAGCGTGGGGTGAGATCGCGCACCAGCGCGGAGAAGCTGCCGATGCTCCAGTTACGCTCGAACTGGGCGTGATAATTGGGCGGCTCGATCAAGGCCGGGGCGGGGTGGGCAGCCTGCAAGCGCTGAAGCTCGGCCTCCTGCGCCGCATCGACGATCTGCACCGCCGGGCTGTCGCCAAAAGTCTCGCGCAGCAGGCCGGGAATGGCGGCGCCCTCGCACGGCGTATCGCCTCCCAGCAGATAGCCGATGGCGCTGCGATGCAGCATGCAGACCGACCCTTTGCCGACTTTCAGCGCGGCGATGCCGACCCACAGCGCATGCCGCGCGCGGGTCAGCGCCACATAGAGCAGCCGCAGGTCTTCGCGCAGGCGCTCGCGGTCGTCGGCGCCGTCCTTCGCCTCTTTGAACGCGGTGGCAAACGGCAAAAACACCAGCGGATATTCCAGCCCCTTGGACTTGTGGATGGTGACCACGCGCACCAGATCAGCCTCGCTTTCCAGCCGCACTACCTGTTCTTCGGTGGACTGGCCCGCCATCTGCTCCTGCAACCAGCGAATCAGCGCCTGCTCGCCGTCGAGTGTGCCGCTGGCAGTCTGCAGCAGTTCGGCCAGATGCAGCACATTGGTCAGGCGGCGCTCGCCGTCTTCCTCGCTCAACCAGCGGGCGGGCAGATCGAGCCGGTGCAGCGTCTGGCGCAGCATGGGCAACACCCCTTGACGCAGCCAGATGGTCTGCAGTTCGGCCAGCAAAGCCAGCCGGTTTTCGAACACGTCGTCATCGGTGGCCAGCGCGGCCAGTTCGTCGATTGTTGCCCCCAGCGTTGGGGCGGCGAATGCGGCGCGGGCCAGACGTCCGTCGCGCGGCTCAGCCACGGCACGCAGCCAGCGCAGCAGATCGGCGGCTTCCGGTGAGGCAAACACCGAATCGCGATCCGACAGATAAACCGAAGCCACGCCCCGGCGCTGAAGCGCGCGGCGCACGGCGCGAGCCTCGTCGCCATCGCGCACCAGCACGGCGATGTCAGACTGGCGCAGACGCGCAAAGCCCCCGTCGGCCTGACGGAAGCCGGCCTGCGTATCGTTGAGCAGACTGACGATGCGCGCAGCCGCATGCGCGGCAAACCGCTCGCGTGCATCGCGTTTGGATTCCAGCTCCTGGTGCACGCTGCAGGTCAGCGCGGGCACCGGTCCTTCGGAACAGACGAGTTGCTCGGCCCGCCCGCGCGCACCGACCGCGATGAAGGGCACGGGGTTGTCCGCGTCAGGCGCCTCATCGTCCCGGTACAGAAAAGCGCCCGCGCCCGCGGACTGTTCGCGCCGCTCGAACAGTTGGTTGACGCTGTGCACCACCTCCGCGGTCGAGCGGTAGTTGGTCTGTAGCGCCGAGTGCCGCCCCTGCGTGGCCTGCCGCGCGCGCAGATAGCTGGCGATATCCGCGCCGCGAAAAGCGTAGATCGACTGCTTGGGGTCGCCGATGAGCAGCACGGCGCTGTGCGTGGTCTGCGCCGTGGTGATGCCGTAGAGGCGATTGAACACGCTGAACTGCAGCGCCGAGGTGTCCTGAAATTCGTCGATCAGCGCGACGGGATATTGCTCCAGAATGCGCGAGCGCAGCCGCTCGCCCTGCGGCCCAGCCAGCGCCGCATCGAGACGTTCGAGCTGGTCGTGAAAACTGAATTGGCCGCTGGCCGCCTTGAGCGCCCGCAGACGCGCATCGACCTGCGCGGCCGCATAGGTCTGCAGCTCGGGAACGAGGTCCGCCAGATCGGCCAGCGCCGCGCGCAGCGTCTCGACCTGGTTGAACACCGCTGGCGGCTCCACCTGCTTGCCCTGGTTGCAGCCAGCACGCAAGCCGTCGGGCGTGAGCTTGGCCCAAGTTTTATCGTCGAGATCGGGCTGCTGCTGCGCGGGGTCATCCAGCCAGGCTTGCAGCGCGTCAAACCAGCCGCAAACGCTTTTCAAGCCATATTTGTTCTTGCTCAGCGGGTTGGTCTCGGACTGCACCAGCGCACACAGCCATTGCCGCATGCTCGCGATACGCTCGGCCCATTGCGCCTTGAGCGTGCGCACCTGCGCCTGCTGCGGCTCGCCCAGCCGCTGCCAGAGGTCGAGCAGCGAGTCGTCCTTGTCAGCGACCGGCGGCGCCCCGGCCTGGGCTGCGCGTAGCCGCGATTTCACTTCACTCTCCAGCGCGCCGACGTCCGGCCACACCTGGAGCACACCGTCCAGCGCTGCGCCAGAAAGCGGATAGACCTGCTGCCGCCAGAAGTCGTGCACCGCCTGCGTGGTGAGTTCGCCTTCGTCGGCCAGCAGGTCTTCGTCGAAGGAATGACCGCTGTCGAAGGCGTGTTCGCGCAGCATGCGCTGGCACCAGGCGTCGATGGTGAACACGGCCGCGTCATCCATCTCCTGCGCCGCCATCGCCAGGCGCCAGGCGGCGGTCTGCCGCGCACTTCCCGGCGGGTAGCTGTCCAGCAGGCGCAGCAGAAATTCATCGTCCACCTTGGGTGCGAGGGCGCCCTGAAAGCACTGCGCCGCCTCCACCAGACGCGCCCGAATGCGCTCGGCCAGTTCGCGCGTGGCGGCGCGGGTGAAGGTCATCACCAGAATCTGCTCAGGGCTCAGCGGGCGGGCAAACGCGGTGGCTTCGGTGCCATGGCCCAGCACCAGGCGCAGGTAGAGCGCGGCGATGGTCCAGGTCTTGCCGGTGCCCGCGCTGGCTTCGATCAGGCGGCTGCCCTGCAGGGGCAAGGTCAGGGCATCGAGGGGATCCGGGATGGCGGTCATGCGGCTTCTTTCGTGCCCGCAGCGGGCGTCTGGCCGTGGCGGATGACAACGGCCTGCGCCGCCCAGTCTGCCAAGGGCCGGAACAGCTCGGCTAGGTAAGTCTCGAAGCGCCCATCGGCGCTCAGGCTGGCAAAGTCGGGGAAGGTGCGGGCGAGGCAGGGCTCCTCGACTTCACCCGAAGTGCAATAGCCGCCCTCATAGGCCTCTTGCCCCTTGCCATTTTTCAGCTCGGCCAAGGCGGTGCGGGCGGTGAACGGCAGCGGGCGGCGCATGCCCTCTTGCCAGGCGGCCAGCAGGGTGTGAAGGCGATCTCTGGCCTCAGCCGCGGGCAGCGGCGGCAGATCCACCCGCGCATCGGCGCCAATGAGCACGCCCTGCACCGCATGACCGCAGGCGCTGGCCGCCAACTGCCGCACCCAGGCGTCGATCAGCTTTTCAGCGCGCGCCTGCGCTTTGCCATCGCTCAGTCTCGAAGCGCTGAGCTGCATCCAGATCGGGCTTTGGCCTCCTGTGCGCAAGCCGTCGAGCCAGTCGTCCAGCCGCAGGTCTTGGTACTCGACGATCAACGCCCGCTTGTCCACCGCCTGCGGATAGGCCTGCGCCAGCTCGGACCAACTGCGCAGCAGCGGCAACGCCTCTTGCTCCAGACCTTGCGCCACTCTGCTGCCCAGCGCGCGCAGGGGCAGCGCCCCGCTGCCCTGCAACTGGCGCACCCGGCGCGCGACGGCGGCCTCGATGCCCTCATCCACGGCGGCCTGCGGATCGTCGATCAAGTGGCTGAGCAGGCTGTGGCGGTCGAGCCCGTCGAGCGCGAAGACTTCGTCGTCGTCCTGCGTCTGCAGTTCGTCGAACACCACGTCGAGCCGGGTGCGGAAAAACGCCTTGACCGGATTTTTCAGGAAGCGGGCCAGTTGCTGCAGACTCAGCGGTTCGGTGAGCGGCTCGAACGGCATCGGCCCATTTCCGTTCCCGGTCCCGTTCTCGGCCACGCCGCCATGCGCCTGCCGCCACTCGCGGGCATAGGTGAACAGCGCGGCGTCGCCCTCGAAGTAGCGGCGGCTGAAGGGTTGCAGGGGATGAACGGTGGTGCGCTGCGCGAGCAGATCGCGCTGTCCTTCGCCTTGCCAACCCGCGGCGAGATAGTCGCGCAACTGCGCCACCAGCACCGACGGCGGCTGCTCGGTGTTGTCGCGCGGGCTGCGGCCAGCCCAGCTCACATAGAGCATGCGGCGCGCCGACAGCAGCGCTTCGAGCATGAGGTAGCGATCGTCTTCGCGCCGGGCGCGATCTCCGGGCCGGTATTGCCCGGGCTGATGCAGCAGATCGAAGTCGCTGCGCGGGCTGCGGCGCGGGTAGTCGCCCTCGTTCATGCCCAGCAGGCAGACGACTTCGAAGGGAATGGCGCGCAGCGGCATCAGGGTGCAGAAGGTCACCCCACCGGCGAGAAAGCGCCCGCCGCCCGCGGCCTCGTCCAGCCCGCTCAGCCAGCTCTCGCGCAGCACCTGCAGCGGCACGGCTTCGTCGAACCGCGCGGCGGCGCAATGGTCGAGCCAGGTGGAGAGCGCATCGTCGAGGCGGGCGCGGGTTTCGCGCTCGCGCAGGTCTTGCGGCAGGCTGATGGCGTCGAGCAGATCGCGCGCGTGCTGCGCCCACTGGCCCGGCGTGGCGTTTTGCAAGGCCGTGCGCCACCAGGCTTGCAGCACGTCGAGCAGATCGGCCAGCGGGCCGACGAGGGCGGCATCCAGCCCGCCGATTTCGTCAAAGGGCACGATGTTCTCAAAGCCGTCTTCGCCCGCCCCGGCATAGCCCAGCAGCATGCGGCGCAGGCCGAAGCGCCAGCTGTTCTGCTCGCCGCAGGCGCCCAGGCCGAGATGGGCGCGATGGTCGACGTCCAGCCCCCAGCGCACGCCCGCGCCGGCGATCCATTGCGTCAGCCTTGGCCGGTCTTCGGGCCTCAGGCCGAAGCGCCGGGCAATGGCCGGTACATCGAGCAAGGCGCTGATGTCGGAGGCCAGAATGCGCTCTTGCGGCAGGCGCAGCAGCCAATCCAGCGCGAGCAGCAGCGGTTCGGTCGCCCGCGCCGACAGGTCGGCGATGTCGAAGGGAATGAAGCGCGCATCCCCCGGCGGATACTGGCCGAACACCGCCCGGATGGCCGGGGCGAACGGGGCGATATCGGGCGTCATCACCACGATGTCGCGCGGCCGCAGCGGTCGCTCGCCGCTGGGCTGCGCCAACAGGTGCAGCAACTGGTCGTGGAGGATTTCGACTTCGCGCTGCGCGCTGTGGCCGATGTGAAACACCACCGAACGATCCGCTGCGGAAATGGGCTTGCGCGGATGTTCGGGCAAGGGCAGCAGATCGCGGATGGCGGCCTGCACCTGTTCGAGCAGCGTGTCGCCGGGCGCGTCGTCGAACAGGTCGTGCCGCGGCAGGCCGGGCCTGTCTGCCGCGTTCGCCTGCTCGTCGAAGGCGTCGAGCTGGCGCATGAAATCGCGTCCCTGCCGCCCCCAGGCCGCCAGCAGCGGGTGAGCGTGGGCGTGCATGGCCTCAAGACTGACCTGCGCCAGGTCGCCCGCCCGCAGCGGCCTGCGAGCCGGTGCTGCGCGCAGCAGCTCGCGGCCCTCGATGATGTCGGCCCAGTGATAACGGCAGGGATTGGGCAGCGCGATCAGCACCTGCACATACCGCGACAGCGCCACCAGCGCATCGAGCACCACGGCCGGCAGATGCGAAGCGCCAAACAGCACCACCCGGCGCGGCAGCGCGGGTCGGGTCGGGTCGGCTGCGCTTTCGGCGGTATGCAGCGCCTGCAGCATGGCGCGCTGCACCTGCGCACGGGTGGATTGACGCTCCGTTTCGCTCAGCTCGGCCAGAACCCGGCGCCACAGCCAGGCCTGCCAGCGTTGATCTTCGGGCAAGGGCGTCGCGCGCCCGAGCGCGTCGATGAGCACATCGCGGCCCTGTGCCCAGGCGTCGAGCCAGTCGTCGCGGTAGATCTGATACTGGTCGTAGAGGTCGGCCAGACGCTGCGCCAGTTGCAGGCGGCGCAGCAGGTCTTGACCCTGCAGATATTGCAACAGCGGCGCGCAAACGTCCGCATCGAGCGTGCCGCCCTCAAGGAAACGCTGGGCCGCCCCAAGTTTCCTTGACTCCCACGGGGGGCGGGCCGGGCTTAGCTCGGCCCTGGGGGCACCCAGAAGTCGCATCAGGCGCCAGGTCAGCAGCGGCTTGTCCAGCGGCGATTGCGACGGCGTGGCCGCACGCCCGAGCACCTGCCGATAGGTGCGCCACAGAAACCTTCCGGGCAGCTCCACCCGCGTAGCGGCGCAAATGCCGCCCTGCGCGGCCAGCGCCATTTTCAGCCACTCCGCAGCGCCATTGCTCTGCACCAGAATGACCTCTTCCTCCAGCGGCGCCAGCGGCTGCTGCGCCAGCCATTCCAGCAGGGCATCGCGCAGCAATTCCAGGCGATTGCCCTGCAGAATGAACAAGCCGGGGCGGATATCGTCGGTCATGGGCAGAGAGAACAGGAGCAGGTCATACGGCCGTTATTGTGGACTCTTCACCCTGCTCACTTTTTACCAGTGATGCTCAGTCGCCATGCCGCATCTCCTTCGCTGACTGAGCGACGCAAAAAACAAAACGCCTGAACCAAGACTGGTTCAGGCGTTCGGCTTTTAACTGGTGCGCCCGGCAGGATTCGAACCCACGACCCCTTGGTTCGTAGCCAAGTACTCTAATCCAGCTGAGCTACGGGCGCTAAAGATCAAGAATTATAGACATACTTCGATGAGCGCGTAAAGCCCCCTTGTGTTTCCCATCGGCCTAGGAGTCTGGGCGGCAGAATTCCGTGAACCTGTGCCGGAGCGCCGATGCTGGGCGAGCGGACTGTTTTTCGGGCACGGTCGGCATGGCCGGTCGTCTCACGCCCCCGAGAGGGCAGCAGCGGGCGTGTTGTGCGGGGCGGCCTGTGCCCCCATTTCTGTTCAGGCGGGAACCAACGAGGCCATCCGCCGGAGGTTCAGTGCTGCGCAGACGAGTTTCCACTCGGCGCGTACACGCTCAAGGCCGCGCAGGCTGAACTGGCGGAACCCCAGCACGCTCTTGATCCAGCCGTTGGGCGGCTCGGCGATCCACTTGCGCTTGCGATAGGCGGCGCGTCCCGCGGCGGTCTGCATCTTCGCGGCCATGGCCGCGGTGTGCGGCAGCCGCGCGGCATCGATGGCCGCGTGCTGCTTGCCTTCGCGCCCCAAGGCCACAACCAGATCGATCGGCGCATCGCGCAGGTTGTCCTCGCTGCGATAGCCCGCGTCGGCCAGACCCAGCGCGGGCAGCGCGCCCAGGTTCTCCTGGATCGCATCGATCATCGGCAGCAGCCAGTTGGCATCGGGTGCCGTGTTGTCCAGTTCCGCAGCCACGATGATGTGCGCAGCCTCGTCCACCGCCGTCTGCGCGTTGTAGCTGGGGTCGAAGCCGCCGCCGGCGCGCTTCATGATGCGGCTGTCCGGGTCGGTGAAGTTCTCCTGCGCCTTGTCTTCGGGCACGCCGAAGTCGCGCTTGAACCGCGCACCGCGCCGCGGCTTCCCATCCGGCCCCCGGGGACGGCGATCATCATCGTCACTGCGACCACGCTGCGCGTCGGCTTCACGCTGACGCTGTTCCAGCCGCTGGCGCGCCTGCCGGATCGCATCGAGTCGCGCCTCGCGCCGCTCGATCTCGGCCGGGATGTCGAGTTCGGGCTCCTGCGCCTCGGCCTCGTCGGTGGCCTTGGCGCGCGCCAGCAGCGCGTCGATCTGCTTTTTCAGTTCGACCTCGGTGTGCTGCATGCGCGCATAGCTCATGGCCTTGTGGCGGCTCGCGTTGGCCTTGACCTTGGTGCCGTCGATGGCCACCGTGCCCAGCTTGACCAGACCCATCTCGCGCGCCAGGCGCACGACCTGCACGAACAGGTCCGAGAATTCCTGGAGGTGCAGCGCACGGAAATCCCGGATCGTGCGGTGCTTGGGGAAGTTCCCTGCTGCCAGCATCCGGAACGCCAGGTCCTCGTGCAGCCGGCGCTCGATCTTGCGCGAGCTGAACACCCCGGTGGCGTAGCCGTACACCAGAACCTTGACCATCATCGCCGGATGGAAGGGCTGGTTGCGCGCTCCGCCACCCTCATAGCGCGCGTAGAACGCGCTCAGGTCCAGCGTGTCAATCGTGTCGTGGATGAAGTAAGCCAGGTGGCCCGGCGGCAGCCAGTCCTGCGGCGCCGCCGGCAGCAGCATCACCTGGTCCGGCTCATAGGGGCGGTAACTAGTGGGCATGCCGTATTAACGCACGCCCACCGTCCTACGTCGACCTCAACAACCTTCTGCCGCCCACACTCCTAGGAGGCTGTCGCAGGCACAATGCCCGTCCATGTCGATGTTGCGCATTTTCTCGCTCAGCCTGCTGCTTCTGGCGGCCAGCCGCCTGCTGGGGCTGGTGCGTGACGTGGTGGTGGCCACGCAATTCGGCCTGAGCGGCCACGCCGACGCCGCGCTGGTGGTGCTGTCCTTTCCCGATCTCGCGGTGAGTCTGTTGTGGGGGGCGGCCATTCCGGCGGTGATGGTGCCGCGCATGGCCGGGCGCGATACGGCGCATATCGCGGCCGAGGGCGCGCGCTGGTCGCGGCTGGCCGCCCTGCTGTTCATCCTGGCGGGCATGATCGTGTGGTGGGGGCGGCTTGCGATCGTGCATCTGCTCGCCCCCGGGCTGAATGCACCGGAGGCGGCGCTGGCGGCGCAGACGCTGGGGTGGTCGGCCCTGGTCGCCCTGCCTGCCGGGGCGGTGGCGATGGTGGGCAACGCCATGCTGCAGGCCCAGGGGCGCTTGCAGTGGCAGTACACGGGGCAGGTGGTGTTCAACCTCGGACTGATCGGCGGACTGATCGTTGCGGCGCAAACCGGCCAGTTCGCCTGGGTGGCCGGCGGGGTGGTGATCGCGGCGCTGGCGCGACTGCTGCTGATGCGCAGGGCCAGTCGCGCTGCGCTGCCTGCTGCCGCTCCGGGCCGCACCTGGCCGGACGCCGCCAGCCTGCACTCGCTCGGGCTGGCGCTCGCGGCCTCCGGGCTGACGGTGCTCTACACCCTGGCGGCGCGCGCCCTGATGTCGGATGCGGGGCCGGGGCAACTCGGGGTGTTTCAGTATGCGCAGCGGGTGGGCGAGTTGCCGCTGCATACCGTTTTCGCCGTTGCTTCGGCGCTGGCGCTGGCGCGCCTGAGTGCGGCGGAGAGCCAGGGCGATTCCGCCCGCGCGCAGTTGGAGACGCGCCAATGGCTGCGGGCGATGCTGTGGCTTTCCGCCCTCATCGCACTGGCGGGTATGGTGGCGGCGCCGGGCGTCATTCGCCTGCTGTTCGGCTGGGGGCGCATGACCGCCGAGGCCCAGCAGCAGGTCACCGAAGCCATGCGCTGGATCTTGCTGTTGTTGCCGCTGCAGGCCGCGCAACTGGTACTGGCCACGCGGCTCAACAGCCACCGCCGTATCGCCGATCAGGTGCTGGGTTACGGCGCGGGGCTCGCCGCGCTCGCCCTCGTCGGCGCCCTGCTGCCGGTCACGTCTTGGCGCGGCTTGGCGGCGTACGGTGCGGCCTGGGGGGCGGCCACCGCGGTGCTGTGGTGGCGGCTGGCGCGGCATCAGGCCGATGCGCAGTGGCGCAACGCGGCCGTGCTGCTGGCGGCGCTGCTGGTGCTGGCAGCGGCAGGCGCTGCGCTGCGATTGATGCCGCTGCCCTGGGCGCTGGATCTGGCCTTGGCCGCGGTGCTGCTCGCCGCCGGCGTGTGGGCCTTGCTGCGCTTCGATCCGCTGGGACGGCTGGTGCGCGATCGCTACACTTCCCGTCGGCTGCGCCGCGCTGCCTGAACCTTGCTCAAGATGGACTTTATCCAAATCACCAACGATCCCGACTTTGCCGCTTTCGCCGTGGGCTGCGGCGTGACGCGGATCATGGTCGATCTGGAGCAGCACGGCAAGCAGCAGCGCCAGGGCGGCTTGGGCACCTTCATTTCCGACCATGTTCCGCAGGACGTGGCCCGCGTGCGTCAGGCCGTGCCGAAAGCGGCGCTGATCGTGCGCATCAATCCCCTGCATGAGGCCAGCGCCAACGAGATCGACCAGGCCATCGCCAGCGGCGCCAGCCACCTCATGCTGCCGATGTTCCGCAGTGCCGACGCCGTGGCTCAGTTCGTCGCCCTGGTGGCCGGTCGTGCCCAGACCATCGCCCTGCTCGAAACCCGCGATGCGCTGCAAAGCCTGCCGCAGTGGGCGGGTCTGGACGGGCTGGACGAAATCTATGTCGGCCTCAACGATCTGCACCGCGAACTGGGCCTGCGCTTCATGTTTCAGCCGCTGGCCGACGGCGTGGTCGATCGCGTCGCGGCCGTGGCGCAGCAGCAGGGCAAACGCTTCGGCTTCGGCGGCATCGCCCGGCTGGACGAAGGCTTGCTGCCCGGGCGTGTGGTGCTGGGCGAGCACTTAAGGCTGGGCTCGCGCAGCGTGATTCTGTCGCGCACCTTCAACCGCGAGCGCATCGAAGCCCCCGATTCCGACTGGAAGGCCATCTATGCCGCTGAAATCCATCGTCTGCATCATGCCGTTCAGGTGCTGGCGCAGCGCGAGCCTGCCGAGATCGAGAACGATCGGCTGCTGGCCATCGACCTCATCACCCGCGTCGCCCAGAGTCTGGGACCCATGTCGACGCCGCGCTGAACCTCCGTGGCCAAACGTCTGTTCGACATCGTGCTGGCGCTGCTGGCGCTGTTGCTACTCTCGCCGCTGATGATCGCGGCGGCGCTGGCCGTGTGGCTGGACTCCGGCCGCCCGGTGCTGTTCGCCCAAACCCGCGTGGGACGGGCGACGCAGCCCTTTCGGCTCTACAAATTCCGCAGCATGGTGGTGGACGCGTCGCAACGCGGCCCCTACAACACGAGCCAGAATGATCCCCGCATCACCCGCGTCGGCCGCTTCCTGCGGCGCACGAGCATCGACGAACTGCCGCAACTGCTCAACGTGCTGCGCGGCGACATGAGCCTGGTGGGCCCACGGCCCGACGTGCCGGCGCAGCGCGCCAACTACACCGCAGAACAATGGGCGCTGCGCCACCGCGTGCGCCCCGGCATCACCGGGCTGGCGCAGGCGCTGTACCGCTCCAGCGCCACGCCGCGACAGCGGCTGCAGGCCGATCTCGACTACGCACGAAACCACGGCCTGCTGGTCGATCTACGCATCATCGGCCTCACCGTGGTGCAACTGTTCCGGCGCAACGCCAACTGACCCGTGAAACTGACCCGCGCCGTCAAAGCGCGACAATCCCGCCATGTGTGGAATTTATGGATTTTTCGACCGTACCGGCGGCGAGCTGAGCGAGCAAACCCTCGCCGCGATGGACGCCAGCCTCGTCCATCGCGGCCCGGATGACAGCGGCGCATTTAGCGCTGCGGGCGTGACGATTGGCAACCGAAGGCTCTCCATCATCGACCTCGCCGGTGGTCACCAGCCCTTCGTCAGCGACGACGGGCGAATCGCCCTGGTGCAAAACGGCGAGATTTTCAACCATGTGGAACTGCGCGCTGAGGCGCAGCGCCGGGGCGTGCGCTTCCACTCCGATCACAGCGATACCGAAGTGCTGCTGCGGTTGTATGAACGCGAAGGGCTGGGCTTCCTGCCGCGGCTCAACGGCATGTTCGCCATCGCTATCTGGGATGGGCGCGATCCAGAAAATCCCCGGCTGCATCTGGTGCGCGACCGCATCGGCGTCAAGCCGCTGTTCATGCACGACGACGGCAGGCAGGTACTGTTCGGCTCCGAGATCAAGGCCGTGCTCGCCGCGCTGCCAGGCCGTCCCGCGCTCGATCTGCCCGCGCTGCAGCACTACCTTGCCTACAACTACGTTCCGCCGCCCTTCACCCTGTTCGCGGGCGTGCGCCACGTCCTGCCCGGCACGGTGCTCACTGTCGATGGCGCCGGCAGCCACGCCTGCCGCTGGTGGAGCCTGGCGGAGCAGACGCCGATCGCTCAGACCTTCACCACCTGGCAGGAAGAGTTTCTCGACCTGCTCGACGACGCGGTGCGCCTGCGACTGCGCGCCGACGTGTCCTTCGGCGCCTTTCTCTCGGGCGGGGTCGATTCCAGCACCGTCGTGGCGCTCATGGCGCGGCATGTGCGCGAACCTGCGCGCACTTTTTGCATCGGCTTTCCCGATCCGCGCTTCGACGAATCGCCCTACGCCCGCGAGGCTGCGCAGCGCTTCGGCGCCACGCACCGCGAGCGCATCGTGCAGCCCGACATGCTCGACGACTGGGCCCGCGTGCTGTGGCACTGCGACCAGCCGCACGGCGACGCCTCGTTCATGCCCACGCGCAGCGTCAGCCAACTCGCCGTTCAGGATGTGAAAGTCGTGCTCACCGGCGACGGCGGCGACGAGCTGTTCGCCGGCTACGACAAATACGCCAGCTTCATGGCCGCCCCCGCGCTGCGCGACCTGCCCGCGACCGACTTCGCCCAGCACTATGTGGAGCACACCGGCCTGTTCGGCGCGCAGGCCCGCGCCGCGCTGTTCCAGCCCTGGCTGCGCACCAAGCTGGCCGATGTGGACAGCGTGCGCGACGTGGCCGCGCCCTGGTTCGAGCAGGCCGCGCACTTCGACCGCGTCAACCAGATGCTGTTTCTGGACATGATGTTGCTGCTGCCCGGCAACAACCTGGTGAAGCCCGACCGCATGGGTATGTCGGTGTCGCTGGAGGCGCGCACGCCCTTGCTCGATTGGCGCCTGATGGAGTTCGCCTTCCGCGCGCCCGGCGACACCAAGCTGAAGGACGGCGACAAAAAGCACTGGTTCAAGCGCGCGGTCGAGCCCCTCATCGGCGCCGACCTCGCGCACCGCAAAAAGCAGATGTTCACCGTTCCCATCGGCGAGTGGTTTCGCGGGCCGCGCAAGGCCTGGCTGGCCGAATTGCTGTTCGCACCGAACGCGCTCGGCGCCCAGCTGTTCGAGGCCGACGCGGTACGCAAGCTGTTCGACGACCATGTCTCGGGCGCGGCGAACCACACCCGCGAACTGCGCGCCCTGGCGGCGCTGGAGCTCTGGGCGCAGCAATTCGAGCCCGAGATTTCCGCATGAGCCGGGCGCAGCGCATCCTCGCCGTGGCCTACGGCGGCGGTCACATCGCCATGATGCTGCCAGTGCTGCGCGCCCTGCGCTCACGGCGGCCCGATCTCGACATCACCCTGCTGGCCCTGACCACCGCGGCCCGCGTGGCACACGACGCCGGCGAGGCTCCGCTGGGGTACGCCGATCTGCTGCACTTGCTATCGCCCGAAGAACAAGCTCAGGCCCTGGCATTGGGCCGCGCGCTGAAGCCGGGCAACGCCCATCCCGACATTCTTGAAGCCGAAACCGTGGCGTATCTGGGCATCAACGCCTGGGATCTGCGGCAGCAACTCGGCGTTGCCGCAGCCGATGCGCTGCTCGCGGCGAAAGGTCGGCAAGGCTTCCACCCGCTGCACTTTTTTCGCCGCATCGTTGCCCATCTGCAGCCCGATCTGGTACTGGCGACCAATTCACCGCGCAGCGAATCTGCCGCGGTCGTTGCCGCCACTGAGGCCGGTATTCCCAGCCTGGTCATGCTCGACCTATTCGCCTTGCCGGGCGATGCTTTCGCCGCGCGCAAGCGCTATCCCAGCCGGGTCTGCGTGTTGTCCGAGGCCGTGCGCGACAACCTCATCCGGGCCGGATGGCCGCCCGAACGCATCGCCGTCACCGGCAACCCGGCCTTCGACGCCCTCAATGCCCCGCAAACCCGCGCGGCAGGAATCGCGCTGCGCGCCGAGCTGGGCGCCCCACCGCAACGCCTCATCCTGCTCGCGCTCCAGCCCGAGCCCGCCACGCATCCGGCCTCTCCCGGTCGCCGCGGCGACCCGCGCCTGCCCGAACGCGTGCTGCAGGCTTGCCTCGACAGCGTGCGCGCGCATCCCGACTGGACCCTCATCGTGCGGCCGCACCCTTCGCAAACCCTGCCTGCTCGGCACGACAACCCGCAACTCCGCCTGTCCCTACCGTCCGAACCGCTGCACCCGCTGCTGCACGCGGTGGACGCTGTCATCACCGGCACCTCCACCGTCGCCCTCGAAGCCCATCTGGCGGGCAGGCGCGTGCTGCAATTGCTCGATTCCATCGCCGCGCCCGCCATGCCCTATCTCGCGCTGGGCGTGGCCGATGCCGCTTGTCACCTGACCGATCTGCCGCAGACGCTGTCCCCCCTGCTCGCGCAGCCCAGCATGGAGCACGCAGCCGTCCGCGACGGCCCTGCCGTCGGGCCGCCCCAAGGCGGGCGTCTCCCCCTCCCAACCTCCCCCACGCCGTGGGGGAGGAGTGGCCGCTCCCTCTCCACTTGTGGGGAGGGCCGGGGTGGGGATGACCCCCTCGGGGGGCAGCGAGGGCAAAACCCGAGCGTGGGGGCGCCCAACACCGCCGCCGACCAAGTGAGCGAGCAGGCCCTGGCCCTGCTCGCAGCCCATCCACACCTCACCCCACCTGCCCCGGCCTGAACCCATGACCACCATCGCCACGATCTGCGCCCGCGGCGGCAGCAAAGGGCTGCCGGGCAAGAACATCCTGCCCTTCGCGGGCCTGCCGCTCATCGCGCACAGCATCCGCTTTGCGCTGCGGCACCCCGCCATCAGCGCCGTGTATGTGTCCACCGACGACCCAGAGATCGCGCACATCGCCCGCGAGGCAGGCGCCGTGATGCCTTATCTGCGCCCGGCGGAACTGGCGCGCGACGACACCCCCAAGCTTCCGGTCATCGAACACCTCGTGGCCTATCTCGAAGCGCAGGGTCAGACCATCACCCGCATCGTCGATCTGCAACCCACTTCGCCGCTGCGTACCCCAGAAGACCTTGACGGCTGCCTCGCCCGCGCCGACGCCCCGGACGCGCCGGGGCTGGTGCTCAGCGTGTTCGACAGCGGCTCCAACCCCTATTTCAACCTCGTCGAAGAGCAGCCCGACGGCAGCGTCAGCATCAGCAAGGGCGGCGGCCTCACCGCCCGCCAGTGCGCGCCCAAAGTCTGGGCGCTCAATGGTTCGATCTACGTCTGGCGGCGCGAAGCCCTGGCTCACGCCGCGCAGCACGGCCTGTGGAGCGTGCCCGTAGCGGCTTACGCCATGCCGCCGCAACGCTCGGTGGATATCGACACCGCCGACGACTTCGCACTGGCCGAGTGGCACTATGCCCGGCAGCCATCCGGAACCTAGAATGAAACAACCCCCTGACTCGCTACGCTCGCCTCTCCCCGAGGGGGTGTCAGTTCCTTCGGAGCGGCCGTGCGGAACTGACATGCCCAACAACCGCGTCTTTCTCATTGCCGAAGCCGGCGTCAACCACAACGGCCAACTCGACCTCGCGCTGCAACTGGTCGAAGCCGCCCGCGCCGCCGGGGCCGACGCGGTCAAGTTCCAGACCTTCCGCGCCGAAGACCTCGCGCTGCCCGGCACCGCCACCGCCGCCTACCAGCAAGGTGCCACCGGCGAGACCGACCAATTCGCCATGCTGCGCAAGCTCGAACTCAGCGCCGAGCAGCACCAGATCATCGCCACGCATTGCGCGCGCGTGGGCATCGAGTTCATGTCCACCCCGTTCTCGGAAGACGCGGTCGATCTGCTGGTCAGCCTCGGCGTGCGGCGGCTGAAAATTTCGTCCGGCGAAATCGTCAATCGCCCGCTGCTCGCCAAGGCTGCCGCCACCGGCTTGCCGCTCATTCTCTCCACCGGCATGGCCACGCTGGAAGAAGTCAAGCAGGCCGTCGGCTGGGTACGGGCGGCGTGGGCGCTATATGGTTCACCCCTCTGCGAAGACACGCCTGACCCCGCCGCCGGGCCGCCCCAAGGCGGGGTCAGGCCCCTCGGGGGGCAGCGAGGGCAAAGCACGAGCGTGGGGGCCTCTGCGCTCACCCTGCTGCAATGCACCTCCGCCTACCCCGCGCCGGATGACGCGCTCAATCTGCGCGTCATCGCCACCCTGCGCACTGAGACCGGCCTGCCCACCGGCTATTCCGACCACAGCCTGGGCAATGCCGCCGCGCTCGCCGCCGTGGCGCTGGGCGCCTGCGTGATCGAAAAGCACATCACCCTGGATCGCAATCTACCCGGCCCCGACCATCGCGCCTCTAGCGAACCCGCCGAGTTCGCGGCGCTGGCGCGCGACATCCGCCGCATCGAGGCCATGCTGGGCGACGGCATCAAGGCCCCGCGGCCCGACGAGATCGACGTGCGCGCCGTGGCCCGCCGCAGCGTGGTGCTGTCCACGGCCCTGCCCGCTGGCGCCGTGCTGCAGCGCGAACACCTGCAACTGCGCCGCCCCGCCAGCGGCATTCCCGCCGCCGAGCTGGATGTCGTCATCGGCCAGCGCCTGCTTGCCGACACCCCGGCGGGAGCCGTGTTGCAGTGGGAAAACCTCAAGGGCTGAAACGGAACCTAAAGCCGTTTCAGGCTTCAGCAGCCCGGCGCATCCAAGCGGGTCTGCTCGGTCGCGAGTAAAACCGGCAAAGCGTTCTGCACAATATTCCTAAGGGGCTGAAGAGCGGATTTATTTCCGTCATCACACAATATGGAACCTGATTTTGCGCATTTTCTCAATCCGGACTGCGCGAAATTTACAAAATTACCGCTGCACCGTGAAACCATGACGTGGTAATTTCGTCACATGAACTAGATATCTTCGGGTTCGCTGCAAAACATCATGCCCACAAAAAACATCGATCTGATTTATTTCAACGCCGGAGGCGGCCACCGCGCCTCGGCCTTGGCCCTGGAAAAAAGCATTGCGCAGTCGGGTTTGCCTTGGCAGGTTCGGCTGGTCAACCTCACCGACGTGCTCGACCCGCAGGGCACGCTACGCAAATACACCTTCTCTCCGGAAGACTATTACAACGCCCGTTTGGCGCGCGGCCTCACCATCGGCCTTCGGCACGAACTCAAACTGCTGCAAGGGGCGTTGCGGCTGCTGCACCCCACCCTGCTCAAAATTCTCAAGCTGCACTGGCTGCGCACCGAGCCCGATCTGGTGGTGTCGCTGATTCCCAATTTCAACCGTTCGCTGTTCGAGAGCCTGACGGCCACTTTGCCCGGCGTGCCCTATGTGACCCTGTTGACCGATCTGGCCGATTTCCCGCCTCATTTCTGGATGGAACAGGGGCAAGACCAACACCTCATCTGCGGCTCGGCGCATGCCGTGCAGCAGGCTTTGCAGGCCGGGTTCGATGCCGAGAAAGTGCATGCGACCTCGGGCATGATCATTCGCCCCGATTTCTACACCGAGCCCGTGGGTTTCGACCGAACGGCCAGCCTGCAGGCCTTGGGTTTTGATCCGCAGCATCCGGTGGGGGTGGTGATGTTCGGGGGGCACGGCTCGCGCAGCATGCTGGCCATCGCCGAGCGCCTGCCCGATGTTCAACTCATTTTCATATGCGGTCACAACGCCAAGCTGGCGACCAAATTGCGCGCCTTGCCGACCACCGCGCCGCGCCATGTGATGGGCTTTACCAGCGCCGTGGCCGAGGTGATGCGGCTGGGCGATTTTTTCATCGGCAAGCCGGGCCCCGGTTCCTTGAGCGAGGCGCTGCATCTGGGCCTGCCGGTGATCGTCACGCGCAACGCCTGGACTATGCCGCAGGAGCGCTACAACACCGATTGGGTGCGTGAAAATGGCTTCGGCCTGGTGCTGCCAAGCTTTCGCGGCATCGAGGCGGCGCTGCCCACGTTTCTCGACGATCTTGCCGCGAGCCGCGCGCGCGTGGCGGCGTATCGCAACCGGGCGGTTTTCGAGGTGCCGCAGATTCTTCAAGACATTCTGCGCAGCGCCGAGCAGGTGCAGCTTGACGCGCAGAGCTTGATGGGCGCTTCTACCCCCCGCCTTTTTGAAAATGGGCGGTGAACTGCTGCCACCACGCCCTGCGCTTGGCGGGGTCTGCGGCAGTGAGCGACACCTCGGCCAGCCAGCGTTCGAGCACGATCAGCCCCAGCCGGGTGGGCTCGGCAGGATGCAGGCGGATGTGCCAATCGCAACCTGCGTCATGCCCTGAGTAAGCCTGCGGGCCGTCGGCGCGCAGAGTGGGGAACGCCATCGTCAGCTGCCGCGCAAATGCGCTGCGGGTGATGGCCATATCGAGTTCGCAATGAGCAGGGGCGCCTAGGCCGTACATGAAGTGTGCTCAGCCTCCAGCGACGGGCGGCCAGATCGCCAGGGTTTCACCTTCCTGCAGCACGCGGGTGTCGCGCTGGTCGGGCGCGATATAAACACCATTCACCAGAACCAGATGCACCAGCTTCCAGGGCAGGCGAAAGCGCTCCACCACGTCTTGAATGGTGGTGCCCGGCGCGATGTTGAGTGTGATCTGATGGCCCTGCCGCGGCTGCGGCAGATAGTCCGTCAGGGTGGCCATCAGCTTGAGCGTGATTTGCACGCCAGTCTGAGGCTGAGCCTGGGCAAGAGGGGATGAGGTGGGCGCATCCATGAGGGAGTGACTCGCCTTCAATGATGTACCGTATCGCCGCGACGGTCTTGCGCCTGCGCGCTGGCGAGGTAGGCTTCCATCAGGCGGGTGGGGTCGGCCAGCAGGCGGTCTTTCCAGGCCGCGAGCTTGACCCGGCCTTCGACCAGGCCGCGCAATATGCCGATGTGCTGCGTCGTGCCGATGCTGTTGCTGCCCACCATCACATCGCCCTCGAATTGCAGGCTGAGGTGTTTGTATCCTGCCCGATCGGTCAGCTCCACGCCTTGCCCTCCCTTCACGCCCTGCCACTGGCCGAAGCTGCTGGAGATCAGTCCCAGGGTGTCGAGCACGTTGATCTGGGTCACTCCGCGCAGCTGGGTGCGCCGACCGGCCATATTCATCGCTGCGACATAAGCCTGATCGACCGCGTTGGGCTGGATGGCGCTGACCATCGGCTTGCCGTAAAGCATGTCGAACGCCTCGGCGCAATCTCCGGCGGCAAAGATGCCGGGAACATTGGTCTGCAGGTGTTCATCGGTGAGCACGCCTTGCAGGCAATGCACGCCAGAGCCTTCGAGAAAACCGATATTGGGCTTGACGCCGGCCGCCGAAATCACCAGATCGGCGGGCAGACGTTCGCCGGTGGACAGGCGCACGGCCAGCGGGGCGGCCATATCGCTGGGGTTGGATTCGATGGACTCGATGCGCGCGCCGGTGTGCACCGTCACGCCCTTGTCTTGCACCCAGTCGCGGATCATGCCGCCCGCGGTTTCGCCCATCATGCGCGGCACCATGCGGTCGCCCATTTCCACCACGGTAAGCTGCACCCGGCGGCGCACCAGACTTTCCATGATGATGCAGCCGATGAAGCCCGCACCAAGCTGGATGACCCGCGCGCCGGGCACGGCGAACTGGGTGATGGCGCGGGCATCTTCCAGTGTCCAGCAGGTATGCACCCGTTGCGCGTGAATGCCGGGAATACGCGGCAGCGTCGGCGTGGACCCGGTGGCGATCAGCAGGGTGTCGAAGGACAGCGTTTCACCGGATTCGAGGGTGAGGGTTTTGCGCGCCGCGTCGAGCGACTTCACCCGCGCATGGCGCTGGCTGACGCCGATCTGCCTGAAGTGCTGCGGGTCTTTGCGCAGCCATGTGCCGCGCTCGGTGATGTCGCCGTGCAGCAGGTAGGGAATCGCCATGCGCGAATACGGCGGCCCTTCTTCGTCGCCGATCAGGGTGATGGTGTCTTCGGTGGCGCTGTGCTTGCGCAGGGTTTCTGCAGCAACGACGCCCGCAGGGCCGTTACCGATGATGACGTGGTGTTTCATGTTGTCTGCCTCGATTCCGAGCCGATCTCACGCTGCCCACCACCTCCCCCAAACCGTAGGGGAGGTGGTGGGTGCACAACCCTCCCCACGCGTGGGGAGAGGGCTCCAGTCAAAGCCCGAGCCGCGTGCGGGTTTCGGGCTTGAGCGTGCCTTCCGGAGTCCAGCCGCGCAGTTCGTAATAGCGAGGCAGCATTTCGGGCAGCTTGTTGGTCAGCCCCTTGGCCGGGCCGGTCTTGGCGGGCTCTTTGAGCAGACGCGGCGGCAAGGTGTCGTCCTTGGCGGTGAAGCCCGCGCGGTTGTTGTAGTCGCGCTCCATGTTCCAGATACGCTCGCCTATGGTGTTCAACTCGTCCATGGTGAACTCTTCCAGGCAGGCGGCGGCAAGCTGCGGCTGCACGTCGGCCAGCGTCCAGGCGAAACTGGTGAACAGGCAGATACCGGCAGAGTCGAACACGGCGGTGGCGTCCTGAAACGCCTTGACCAGTTCGGGCTTGCCGTCGGCCACCAGCGGATCGGTCTTGACCGGAATGCCCAGCACTTCCGAAGCCACCGTGTAACCGCGCAGATGGCAGGCGCCGCGGTTGCTGGTCGCATAGGCCAGGCCCATGCCTTGAATGCCGCGAGAGTCGTAGGCCGGGAACTCTTGGCCCTTGACGCTCATGCTCAGTTCCGGGTGGCCGTACTTGGCCGTCAGGCGTTTGCTGCCCAGCGCCAGTTCCTTGCCGAAGCCCTCGCCGCGGGCGGTGATTTCGGCGAAGTAGGTCAGCGCCTTGGCCGAGCCGAATGGCGCTTCCACACCGAGTTGTTCCTTGGTCAGCAGGCCCATGTCGTACAGCTCCATCACCGCGCCCACGGTGGCGCCGAAAGTGATGGGGTCCATGCCGTCTTCATTGCAGAGGAAGTTGGCGTAGGTCAACGCCTCCAGATCGTTGACGCCGTTGGCCGAGCCCAGCGCCCAGGCGGCTTCATATTCCAGACCGCCCGATGCGCCCCAGTACTGCGGCTTGTTCTCGACGCTGAAATGGTGTTCGTCGATCTTGCTGATGCGGCCGCAAGCGATGGTGCAGCCAAAGCACGCCTGGTTGGTGACCAGATTGGGCTTGCCATCGGTTTTGCGCGGCTCGTGCATGGCCTCGCCGGAGATGTCTTTCGCGCCTTCGAATTGCACGTCGCGGTGGTTGCGCGTGGGCAGGGCGCCGATTTCGTTGATCACGTTCATCAACACCTGGGTGCCGTATTTCGGCAGACCCTGGCCGGTGACGGCGTTGTCGTGCAGCACTTTTTTGCCTGCGTTGACCGCAGCCATGAACGCCTTGGGGTCGCGCACATTGCCCACGCCCAGGGTGCCACGCACCGCGATGGCCTTGAGGTTCTTGCTACCCATCACCGTGCCCACGCCCGAGCGACCGGCGGCGCGGTGCAGATCGTTGACGATGGCCGCATACATCACCCCGTTTTCACCCGCACGGCCGATGGAGCTGACGCGGATCAGCGGGTCTTGGTGATGGTTCTTGATCCAGGGCTCGGTTTCCCACACGGTCTTGCCCCAGATCGGCGAGGCGTCGAGCAGTTCGGCCTTGTCATTTTCGATGGAGAGATACACCGGCTTGGGCGATTTGCCTTCGACGATGATCATGTCCCAGCCCGCCATCTTCAGCTCGGCGCCGAAGTAGCCGCCCGAATTGGAGCAGGCGATTGCGCCGGTCAGCGCGCCTTTGGTGATGACCGAATAGCGCCCGCCGGTGGACGCCATGGTGCCGGTGAGCGGCCCGGTGGCGTAAATCAGCTTGTTGTCGGGCGAGAGCGGATCGACCTTGGCGTCGACCTCCTCGACGAAATACTTGGTCGCCAGCCCGCGCTGGCCGATGTACTCGCGCGCCCACTGCCTATTCAGCGGCTCGCTCTTGATGGTGCCTTGCGTGAGGTTCACGCGCAGAATTTTTCCGGCCCAGGTCATGGTCGTCTCCTCAATGTGGTTGCGGTCAGGCCGCGGCGTTCTGGTTGCCCAGCTTGTCGGCCCATTGCTGCATGCGCGACAAGCCGGTCCAGCTGGCATCGATATAGGTGATAGCGCCAGTGGGGCAGGCTTCGGCGCAGGCCGGTTCGCCGCCGCACAAGTCGCATTTCTGCACCTTGCCGGTATCGGCCACATAGTTCACCGTGCCGAACGGGCAGGCGATGGTGCAGACCTTGCAGCCCACGCAAACATCTTCAAGCACGACCTTGGCGCCCGTGGCGGCGTCGAGCTTGATGGCCTCTACCGGGCAGGCGTGCAGACACCAGGCTTCGTCGCACTGGGTGCAGGTGAAAGGAATCGAAGAGCTAGTATTTATGCTGCTTCCAGGCGGTTTGGTGCAAATTCTGGTGCAAGTTTTCAAGGGTAGGAACGCGAACTCAACTGTAAACAATTCGACAAGGGCTTAAGTCTATCGCTGGAACCAAAGCGGCATCAGCGCGCGGTCCTTGGGCGGCCACCCTTGGACGTTGGCGCGCCCTCGCGATGGCTGGTCGCCCATTCGATCACTTCCGCGGCGCTCCAGCGCGGCGTGCCACGCACTCCGGCTACCGTCGGCAAACGGATCGCTTTGGGAAATCCTGGCATCAACGCGTAGCGCTCGGACACTTGGCGGGAGCCAACCTTGAGGTAGGCAGCGATTTCCTTGGCGCTCCAGAGTTCAACGTCAATGGGGACGGGGCGTGCAATGCGCTGTGCAATCACGGTTGCAAGCGCGTCAAGCTCGGCATTCAGGGCTGGCAATTTGGTTGCTGTAAGCATGGGGCATCTCCTTGCGTCCATTTCACGTCACGCATCCTGAGTTGCAACCTCGAAAAACATGAAAATCACCCCATCATTTGGAGGCGTATAAAGGTGACTGGTGGCTTCTTGGTCAAGCTAGGAGGCCGTCGGACTTGAGTCCGAGCGAAGCCGAATGATTGGTGCGACGCGTTTTTTTGGACGGCGGCGCGCTGATCGAGCGCTCTCGATGATTGACGAGACACTGTGAGGGCGCATGGGGCCGCCTGAGGACTCGGTTTGGGCGTGATCGGGGCGCATTTTGCCCTCACGCCGCGCGCAGCACGTGCATGCGCTTGATGTTCCAGGCCATGGTCACCAAGCTCCATTCGCCTTGTGCCTTGGCCAGCCCGCGCATGCTCATCTGGCGCCAGCCCATCACCCGCTTGATGATGCCGAACACCGGCTCCACCGTCTGCTTGCGCAAGCTGTAGAGGGCTCGCCCGGCCTGTGTGCTCAGCCGGTGCGCCATCTGCACCACCGGGTCCGTCGTCTGGGGTTCGGGCGCATCGGATGCGAAGCGCTCCATCACGGGCGTGTGATGCGACTGCCTCTTGAGCGCCAGCAGCGGCTCGACCCCGGCATCGCCGCAGGCGATCACGTTGGCCTGGCTGAAGAAGCCGTTGTCCGTGATCAGTGACTGCACCTCGCCCAGCACCGCAGGCAACGCCACGATCTGCTCCAGCGTGGGCACGACTTCGCGCTTGTCGTTGGGTGAGCGCGTGGTAGCTCCCCATTTAGGCCAACAGCAGATAATCGGGCGCCACGGACAATTGCGCTCACTCCCGCGCGGTGCTCGATGGAAACCAGGATATTCCTGCGAAAAACTCGTCGAGCCCGAAGCACAGACCGATCCAGGCCGCGAAGGCTGATCGGAATGCCCGGCCTTCGCGCCCGGGAGCCATGACAAGCTATACGAAAAATCCGCCGACCGTGAGGCATGCCGTGTAACCCTGGTCGCCGTGGCCGAACGACAGCCCAAGGCACACGCCAAGGATGACGGCCATGAACGCTTGCGCAAGCGCTCACGGCAAGACGGCCCTGTTGTACTTTGATATGGACGCGCCCGATACGATCTTTAGAGGTGTCAGCAAACAAAGTGGACCTTGGCGGAAAACCCGGACCGTTCGCTGGAGTGTTTTGAATCGGATCAAGGACTTGCAAGTGGATGACCTGTTGCGGCGCCCAATTTCTGGGGTGCATCGGGCGCGATGAATGCCAAAGCGGCCGTGCAGGGATAAGACCAGATCGCGCACGCCTGGCTCGAGAACATCAGGGCGTGCGGTCGGGCCGGCAACACAGACTGTTCGAATGCGCATGAACGCCTCACGCCATGCGCGTCGCCACCTTCCAGAACCCGCGCGCATTCGCCAGCACGGGCCTGGGCAGCACGCTGAAATCCACCCCGGCGAAGACATCGCGCATGGCATCCTCGAAATACTGCGCGCCGCCGCCAGCCAGGATCAGGTGGTCAACTCGCACCTTGTTCGATTGCTGACTGCGCTGGAGCATCTCGGCTATACGCTGCGCGATGATCATGGCGCCCTTGCGCACCGTCTGGCGATACTCCGAGAAATCGATGCTGCCGACGCCGACCAGGGAAATCCTGCCGCGCTCCAGCCCGTCCTCGATCGTCTGGATGTCGACACGCGCATTGGGGTGCTTGCGGGTGATCGCAACCGACACGCCCTTGAGCAGCTCCGGCACCCCGCCGTCGAACGCCCCGGACAGATCCGGGATGATCACGTGGCCGCGCATGGCGAACCAATCGAACGTCTTGTAGCCAGGATCGGCCACAATGACCGTATCGCCTTCCGGAGGCGGCACGGTCAGGCGTCCGCGCCAATCCGTCATCGCGGCGACCGGCTGTGGCATGACCTTGATCGCCTTCGCCCGCACGAATATCGTGTCCTTCCCATAGGCGGCACGAAGCTTTGCCGGGACCGAAACCTCAAACCTCTTGCCCATTTCGGCCGTCAGACCCTCCCGGAACTTGCCGAAGCTGTAGACAGGCAGGCCAACGACGAGCGCGTCGACCCACTCGACCACCTCACCGAGGTCCTTGAACGCCATGTACAAGGCTCCCGCGACCAGGGCGCGATACTGCGGGGGTATGGATGTAGTCGTCGTGCAGCGTGCGGCCATACACCGCGGTGGACGGGCCGACCACATCGTGGCGACCGTCGACCCGCACCAGCACCTCGTCGGTCTGCCCCGCCGACGCCAGGGCGTGGTAATCCTTCGGATCTCGGATCTCGTGCGCAACCGATGGGATGATGACGTTGTGCTCAGGACCTGCGTCGGTGGACCAGACGCCCTTGGTGTTGCCATAGCCCACGTCCAGGCCGAGATTGAAACGAATGACTGCCATATTGAAACTCCAGGTTGAAAGGTTGTGCGCCAGCAGGCGCGATTAGCTGAGGTTGCTGAAATCGAGGTCGTCGATGAACGTGTTCACATGCCCGGGATCTGAAACCGATGGTGCGGCCGCCTGATGGGCGGCCAATGAGGCAGGCATGGGTTGTTGCGCGGCGCCTTGCCCATAGAGCATGGCCGTGCCGGTGTAGATGACTTGCTGAATCGCTCGGGCGCGATGCTGCTTCCCGGGGCCATGCGGGAGACGGATCAGGTGCTCATACAATGGCTTCAAGGCTGGGTCTTCCGGATCGATGGTGAGATTGAAACGCATGGTTTTCCTTCACGATTTGGTGATTGGTTCGAATGACGCCACGGCAGCGCATTCATCCAACGTGGAGCAACTTGGCTACGTGACGCGGACCGAGGTTGCGTCGAAAAAAACAAGCCCAACCACGTCAAAGCCATGCAGTTGTTCTACACCGACATCGTGCCTGCGCAAGTCGATGCCGCCCGACTTGAAAACCGATCGATTCGACCGACGATTCCACGTGCACAAACCATCGATTCGGTTTAGGCTGCAACCAGCCCATCATCGGGCACCTTTTCGCAACCCCGCATCAGCGGAATGAGTCTTCGACCGGCATGCCCGGTTTCTTGCGCCGCTCCCGAGGCGCCAAGACAGGGTCTCGTAAGAGACCATCGCACCATGCCGCCGCCAGGCGGTTTTTTTGACGCCCCTCAGCAAAAAAAACAGCAGAACCCTGAGTGAGGCACGAACCGAGTCCACACGCGCCTTAGCGGGCATAAAAGACACCCTACACATTCCAGTAGGGCAGATAAGTAGTCGCTTGAGAAGCTGGGCCAGGCAGCCCGCACCGGCGTTTCGCACTCACCCTTGCGGGTGTAGCGAGCGCGGTTGCCGCCATGTATCCCGAGGGAGCATGGCCGCCCGACCAAGGTCGGGTCTCGGAACATTCAAGCGTTGATGCCGCGCGCCGGGTCGCTCCGGCAGCATCCGCATGGCCCCCGTCAGCGGGCCGGTTCCCTCTTTGCGGAGGGAGATCACGTACCGCAAGGGCGTGACTCACAAAAGCCGTGGCGACGGTTGCGTGAGAATTCGGGACTCCTGAAGGTAAATCGCCCCTCGTATACGAGTGCAAGGCAGGACCCGGGGCCTTATCCGTGGCGACGAAGAGCACCGTCTGACGTGCTCACACCACCGCCCGTCTGATGCCGTGCGGGCAGGCTCTTTACCCTGATTGCACGCGCCGGGATGATTGGCGATATGCGCCGCGGCCCTCCCAGGAGAACTGGCGGCTTGCGCCGCGGCGGGAGCAACGAAAGCTCTCCGTGATGGGCTGGTTTTTGCGTCAGCGTGCGCCGCGGCTACCTCTACCTTGACGGTTTCAGGAAGGAGCAGCCATGGCGACAGCCGCAGAAACCAAGCCGATCATCCGCCTCGACTTCGAAGGCAACCCCATTCTGGTGCAGATGGGGGAGGATGGAAGTGTCTGGTACACCGCCAAGCCCTTATGCACGGCGCTTGGTTTTAAGAAGATGGCGGAAGCCATTGAGCGGCACGTCAAGCTAGGCGATCAGCAGTCTCGAGGCGTGCCGACGGGAGGCGGCGTGCAGCAGATGATGCACGTCAACGAAGCCGGGATGCAGGCACTGGTAGCAGCTAGCCATCGGGTTGCCACGAGACGCTTCAAGAAGTGGATCGCTGCTGGCGTGATTCACGCCGCTGTGCGCGCTATGGAAGCTCAAGACGGCGAGGTGCTTGGAGACAGGCTCGATGGAATGACGGAATTCAAGCCGATTGCGAAGACTATTGCAGCCAAAGAATGCAGGCCGGTTGATACAGGGCGACAAGCGTCATGTCAAGCGCCGCACGGGCAGGGAGCACAAATTCAGCCAGCGGCAGATCAGCAGGAACCGGCCATGAGCACACACGATTCAACGAGCGGTCAGATCATCCATTTCGCATTCGGCGGTAAGACCGTACGAGCCGTCCACGACGAATCTGGGGAGCCGTGCTTTGTCGGCAAAGACGTCTGCGACGCGCTGGGTTATGCAGACCACATCAATGCCATAAAGCAGCATTCCCGTGGGGTGGTGAAACGCCACCCCATCATCGACAGCCTGGGACGCACCCAGGAAGTGCGCGTCTTGTCCGAGCCCGATGTGATGCGCCTGATCGTCAGCAGCAAGTTGCCAGCCGCCGAAGCCTTTGAGCGGCTTGTGTTCGAGGAAATCCTGCCGACGATCCGCAAGACAGGTCGCTACAGCGCGGAAAAGGAAGCACCCCCAGCCCTTGGCCCGATCCAGGCCCCCGGCACGCAAGAAAAGCTGCAAGGCGCGATGGACGTCGCCCGGGCATTGATCGGCATCGGCGAAGCGACACTCGGACGAGAAGGACTCAAGGCGCAAATCCCCAATCTCAGCCACCCGGAGGTCGCCCTCGGCCTGGCCGGGCTGGTCCTGAAAAACAAGCGCTTCCTGCTGACGCTAGACGACCTCGAGCATCCGGTGATCCGTCCGCTCGAGAAAAACGAAATGATCATCCAGGCGAGCGGTAGCGAATGGATCGACAAGCTGCTCAGCGTCATGAACCAGGATCAACTCAAGGCCATGGCGCGGTTTGCCATGGCGCGGATCGTTTGAGGCGCTCGACGAGATAAGAAGCCATGATGCACGTAACGAAGATGATTGTTGTCCGGCGCGACTATCGAGGCCAGCCGCTCGTGGTGATGGTTCGCAACGGCCGGCCCTGGTTTGACCTCAAGGCCGTCTGTCTGGCGTTTGCAGGGCGATCGGGCATTGGTGCCGCCGATGTCGGCCAGCAGGCGGGGACAGGACTCAGGCGCGGCGGTGGGCATGGGGGTCAAGTGGCGATTTTGTAGCGCTTGAGCTTTTCCCATAAGGTCTTGCGGCTGATGCCGAGCAGTTCGGCGGTCTCGGCCATCTTGCCGCCGCGCTCGCTCACGGCCTGCGCGAGGTAGTCGCGCTCGGCCTGTGCCAGATAGTCGCCGAGCGGTACCGGCGCTTTGTGTGCATGCGGGGCGTGGCTCGGCGTGTTGCCCGAGCAGGGCAGGCCCGATTGTTCCCAGCGCACCCAGCAATCGGTGGCGAAGTGGTAGGCGCGATCGAGCACGGCGAAGAGTTCGCGCACATTGCCTTCCCAGGGCTGCACCTTGGCCCAGGCGACGAAGCGCGGGTCGAGGCGTTTGGATTGGCCGGTCTTGGCGTTGAGCGCCTCGACATGGCGATGCGCCAGCCAGGCGATGTCGTCGGCTCGCTCGCGCAGGGGCGTGAGGTGGATGGGCACGCCGCTGATGCGAAACAGCAGGTCCTGGCGGAAGGTTCCGGCGTCGACCATCTTGTCCAGCGGCTTGTGCGTGGCACACACCAGGCGCACCGAGACGTGCACGTTTTTTTCGCTGCCGATGCGGCGCACCTGCCCGTCCTGCAGCACGCGCAGCAGCTTGGCCTGTACGGCAAGCGGCATGTCGCCGATTTCGTCGAGGAACAGCACCCCGCCGTCGGCCTGTTCGAACACGCCGATGTGGCGCTTGTGCGCGCCGGTGAATGCGCCGCTCTCGTGACCGAACAGCTCGGATTCGAGCAGCCCGCCGTGAATCGCCGCGCAGTTGACGGCCACCATCGGCAACGCGCGCTTGCCCGCATGGTTGGCTGCCATGCGGGCGTGGATGTGCTGCGCCACCACTTCCTTGCCGGTGCCGGATTCTCCCTGGATCAATACGGGTAGGTCGAGCGCGGCGATGCGGTCGATCAGCCGCTCCAGCGCCTGCGCCGCAGGCGAGATGCCGAACCAGACATCGCTCGTCTGCACGCCGGGGAGCATCCATTCGCGGATGCGCTGCATCAGCGCGTCGACGTCGAAGGGCTTCTGGATGTAGTCCCACGCGCCTTCGCGTACCAAGCGCACGGCCTGCTCGACCGAGCCGTAACCCGTCATGAATACCAGCGGCGGACAGCAGCCGCCATAGCGCTGCATCATGGTGGCGAGCATGCTGCCGCCATCGCCGTCGGGCAGGCGAATGTCACTCAGCACCAGAGGATACAGGCGGGTCTGCAACGCGGCGCACGCCTCGGCGAGGTCGCGCACCCATTCGACGGTGTAATACTCCAGACGCAGGCGCTGCTGCAGCGATTCGCCCATGATGGGGTCGTCCTCGACGACCAGGACGGCGGGATCGGTCACGGCAATCTCCTCGGGTGGCCCTAGTTCATGGCCGGGCGCTATGCGACTATCGTATATCCGGATGTTCGTAATCATCGCCGCAGGGGGATGTCGATGGTCGCGGTGGTGACGCCGCCGGTGTGGGCAAGCTTGAGCGTGCCGCCGACGTCGCTCAGCAGGCGGCGGCTTTCCCACAGGCCGAAACCCGATCCTTCCGGGAAGCTCGTCGGCGCAATGTCCGAGAGCAAGGCGGCGGACGGCGCGGTGCCGCGGTTGCGCACCTGCACGCGCAGGGCATCGCCCAGCATGTCGACCTCGAGTTCGAGGGTCGAGCCGGGCTCGGCGGCGTGGCAGGCGTTGAGCAGGATGTTGAGCGTGGCCTGGCGCACCGGGCCGGCGGCCACGGGGATGCGCACGGGAATGTCGAACCGGGTCTGCAGTTCGATCCCGCGCTCATGCTGGCAAGGGCCGATCAGTTCGACCAGATCATGAAAGTCCTGCCGGGCCAGATCGCGCTCGGCCGGCCGGGTCTGCGCCAGCAGCGCCTGGGCGGTGTTGCGCAATTGCTCCAACCCGCGGTCGAGCAGGTCGAGTGTCTGGCGCGTCGTGTCGTCGTACTGGCCGAAGCGTTGCGCCGTGTGCAGGGCATTGAGCATGCCGCCGAGCGGGTTGTTGATCTCGTGCGCGGTCGCAGCGGCCAGCGCCCCCACGGCGGCGAGTTTTTCCGCGCGCTGGGCGCGTTCTGCTTGCTCCAGCAGCCGTGCGAAGGCTGCGGCGAGCGCGCCCACTTCGTCGCGCCGGGCCGCGAGTTCGGCGCTGATGCGGCGGGTGTCGTCGCCGTTGCGGCGCATCGATTCCTGCAGGCGCACCAGCGGGGCGAGCATGCGACGGGTGAGCATCCACACGATGGGCACGAACACGGCCACGGCCAAGAGGGTGATCGCGGTGATCCAGCGGGTCATCGAGCGCAGGCGCTGGCGGTACAGGGCGTCGCTCACCGCATAGACCAGGGTGCCGACCCCCGCGTCCGAATCGGCGCGCAGGGCACTGACGTAAATGCGCCAGTTGCCGCTTTGGATCGGGGGCGACAGCCCCGGATGGGTGCTTGCCACGCTCAAGGGCGAACTGACCTGCAGCGAACCCGGTGCCCACAGGGGTGTCCACACCGGCGGCCTGGCCGTGGGGAACAGCGTGGGGTCGGAGCTGGCGAACACCCGCCCGCCAGGGCCGATGAGCACCGCTATCGAGGCGCTGTGCGGCGGCGAATCGACCTGGTCGCCGGCGACGGAGGTCAGCGCCTCGTAGGCGGCCCAGACGTTGTCTTGTTGAATCAAGGTTGGCAGACTCTTGTTCCACGCTGCCATGGCCTGGAACGCGCCGGCGTCGACGTCCTCGATTAGATACTGCCGCGTCAGCAGACCCAGCCCCGCGGCCATCAGCAGCGCGGTGAGGGCGACCAGGGTTGCCGCGATCAAGGGCAGGCGCAGTAGCAGGGCGCCTTTCCAGGTGGCGCGCTCCTGCCGAGGCACCGCGTCCGGGCGCTGCGCCGTGTCGAGTGCGATCGCGAGGTCGTGTGATGCCGCGTTCATGCGGTTTCGTAAATGGCGGAAAGGGGAATCGGCGGATGCGTGCCGTCGAGAATCGCCGCGAGCTCGGCGATGCCGCCGAACCAGCTTTCCTGCGGCGCGAGGAAGTCTTCCAGATCCAGACTGCGCAGCAAGGCCCGGCCTTGCGCGTCGTCCTTGGCCGAGAGCAAGGCATGCTGCAGGCGCATGTGTAGCATGGGAACGAGGTTCTTGCGCGTGACGATGGGCGGAAAGCCGTAGCGCTGCGATTTGGCGACGATGCGCGTTTTCAACGCCGCCTGCGATTGGCGCCGGTTGAGCACCTCCCAGATGTAGCCGTCGACCGTGCCCGAATCGGCCAGGCCGCTTCCCACCGCCTCCACCACCTTGTGCAGCGAGTAGGTGTAGAAGGTGCCGCGGAAAAAGCTTTGCGGCGTCTGGCCGAGCGCGCGCAGCGCCACCACCGGCACCAGATAACCCGAGTTGGACAGCGGATCGTCGAACGCAAACACGTCGCCGCGCAGGTCGCGGATCGAGTGCGCCTGGGTGCGCCGCGCCGCAGCGATGAGGTAGCTCTGGTACCAAGGCTGCCCGTGCCAGCCGGGCTGTGCGCACAGCCGCACGAAACCCTTGGCCACGACATAGGGAAATCCGCAAATCCATGCCGCCTCCATTTCGTCCGAGCGCAGCGCTTCCAGGGCTTCCTGGTAGCTCGACTTCTGGATGATCTGCACCGGCCCGCCGAGCTGCACCTGCAGGAACTGCTGCCAGAGGTGGATCGCGCCGTCGTGCAGGAACACGTCGGTCACGCCGAAGCGGAACGGCGGCTTGCCGCTACGCGCAGGACTTTGCCCGAAAGCGCTGGATACGGCGCTGCAGGTCGCGGCGGCGAGAAGGGTTCGGCGGTGCATGGTGGCGTCCTCTGCGTTACGAAAACGAAACGCTCACGAACTGGCGCGTTACCCGGCGGTAACGCCATTGGCGGTGCGCGCCGTCGCCGTGAGACGCAAGTGCTTGATTCGGCACGATCACGGCGCTCGGGTCGAAGCTGGCACGTCCATTGCAAAAGCATGAAGCGCGATTGAGCGTTTCACAACAACCCCGAGGAGGCATCATGACCGAAAAAGTATCGCGTCGCATTTTTCTCAAAGTCGCCGGAACCAGCGTAGCAGGCGTGGGCGCTGCCGTCAGCCCGGTCGGCTCCGCAATGGCCGCAGGCGGTGACCAAGCTGCGATTCAGGCGGCAGCCGGCATGGCTGTGCTGCCCTACCCGAAAACCGCGGTGGGCAAGGCCAAGGCGATGCAGGCCAACACCCCGGTGTCGTTCAGCTACCCGGACGCCGATTCGCCCTGTGTGGCGATCAAGATGGGCCAGCGCGTGGCCGGCGGTGTTGGCCCGGACGGCGACATCGTCGCTTACAGCAATCTTTGCACCCACATGGGCTGCCCCTTGATGTACGACCCGGCCACGCAGCGTTTCAAGTGCCCCTGTCACTACAGCATGTTCGATCCCGAGAAGTCGGGTCAGATGATCTGCGGCCAGGCGACCGAAGATCTGCCGCAAATCCAACTCGAGTACGACCCGGCCTCCGACAGTGTTCGCGCCGTGGCCGTCACCGGCCTGATCTACGGCCGCCAGGCCAACGTGCTGTAAGCCCATCACCGTCAGGAGACGAACACCATGTCGCAATTCAAGGATCGTGTCGCGCTGCCGCCGGCAGATGCGCAAAAAACCAATTTGACCTGCCATTTCTGCATCGTGGGCTGTGGCTACCACGCCTACACCTGGGATGCCGACCGCGAGGGCGGGCGCGCGCCCCACCAGAACGCGCTGGGGCTTGATTTTCGCAAGCAGCTTCCGCCCTTCGCCACCATCATGACCCCGGCGATGACCAATGTCCTGACCGACAAGAACGGCAAGCGTAAAGCCGTCATGATCGTGCCTGACAAGGCCTGCGTCGTCAACCAGGGGCTGAGCTCAACCCGCGGGGGCAAAATGGCGTCCTACTTCTACAACGCCGATGGCCTCACCAAAGAGCGTCTGCTTCACCCCCGTGTCTACTATGGTGACCAATGGATGGACACCTCCTGGGACTACGCCCTCCAAGTTTATAGTGGCGTGGTCAAAAAAATTCTGGACGAAGATGGTCCAGACGAGATCGCTGTGGCCATGTTTGATCACGGGGGCGCCGGTGGAGGTTTCGAGAACACCTGGGGCACCGGCAAGCTGATCTTCACCGGTATCCAGACCCCGACGGTACGCATCCATAACCGTCCGGCGTACAACTCCGAATGCTTCGGCAACCGTGACATGGGCATTTTCGAGCTCAACAACAGCTACGAAGACGCCGAACTCGCCGACGTCATCTGGTCCATCGGCAACAACCCCTACGAGAACCAGACCAACTACTTCCTCGTGCACTGGCTGCCCAATCTGCAGGGCGGCACGGTGGACAAGAAGAAGAAAATGTTCCCTGGTGAACCGGTCGGTCCTGGCAAATTCATTTTCGTCGATCCGCGTCGCAATCCGTCGATTTCGATTTGTGAGGATCTGGCCAAGGATCAGGTTCTGCACTTGGCGATCAATCCTGGCAGCGATGGCGCCCTGTTCAATGGCTTGTTGACCTACATCGTCGATCAAGGCTGGATCAACAAGGACTTCATCGCCAAGCATACGGAAGGTTTCGAGGCCGCCGTCAAGGCCAACGCCATGTCGTTGGACGAGTGCAGTCGCATCACCGGCGTTCCGGTGGCGCAGATCAAGCAGGCTGCGGAGTGGAGCTACAAACCCAAGGCTCCGGGTAAGCAGCCACGCACCATGCATGCCTTCGAGAAAGGCATCATCTGCGGCAACAACAACTACGTCACTGAACAAGCCATCGGTGCCGTTGTCGTGGCCACGCACAATGTGGGCAGCCGACGTGGGACAGGCTGGGTGCGCATGGGCGGTCACCAGGAAGGTTACACACGGCCCCCATATCCGGAACCCAAGTCCCGCTATCCGGCCGCCGACTTTCCCATTCCGCGCCATGACAAGTTGATCGAGGTTGATACCTACCTCATCAATGGCAAGGGCAAGATGATGACGTTCTGGGCGTGCAACACATTCCAGACCACCAACAATGCCCAGGCTCTGCGCGAAGCCGTCATTCGCCGCAGTCAGATCGTCAAACAGGCCATGGGCCAGGCCCGTGGCGCCACGCCCAAGGAGATGGTGGACGTCATCTACAAGGCAACGCAAAAGGGCGGGTTGTTTGTCGGGATGATGGATATCTACCCCACGATGATTGCCGAGGCGGCCCATGTGATGTTTCCGGGTGCTCTGCCGGGAGAAATGAACCACACCTCGATGAACGGTGAGCGCCGCCTGCGCATGTCCGAGAAGTTCATCGATCCCCCAGGCGAAGCCTTGCCCGACTGTCTGACCGCCGCGCGTATCGCCAACACCATTCGCGTGATGTACGAGGCCGAAGGCAATGCCAAGATGGCCAAGCGCTTCGAAGGTTTCGAGTGGACAACCCCAGAAGATGCCTTCAATGATGGATTCCGCCAGGTCGGTCGACCGGGCGCGCCCAAAATCGACAGCGAGGGTTACGCCACGGGCTACATGGCCACGTATGCACTGCTGCGCAAAGCTGGCAACAACGGCGTGCAGATGCCGATCAAGCAGGTTGATGGAGACAAGCTGCTGGGTTCGCCGACGCTTTATCCCGACGACAAGTTCGACACGCCCAATGGCAAGATCCAGGTCTTTCCAGCGAAGTGGGATGGTTGGCTCAAACAGGCAGCCGAGGTCAAGGCCAAGTACAAATTCTGGATCAACAACGGCCGGTTCAACGAAGTCTGGCAGTCTTGGTACAACAACCAATACGACCCCTTCATCATGGACCGTTACCCGATGGCGGTGATCCAGATGAATCCTGCGGATATGGCGACCCTCGGCGTCAAGCCGACCGATGTGGTCGAAATCTACAACGACTACGGCACCACGATGGCCATGGCCTACCCGGAGCCGACCATCAAGCCCAACCAGTCCTTCGTCGTCTTCGGCGCTCCCAAAGGTGTCGTGGGTTCCGTGGTGACCACCGCCACAGATGTGCATTTCCTCGAATATCACAAGGGAACCTGGGCCGACATTCGCCGGGTCGGCTCGATGCCGGACTGGAAACGCACCGTCTCGACCAAGAGCCGCATGTACGGGGTTTGAATCGTTCCAATTCTCCCAGGCCACGGCGGCCTCGGGAGAACCGCTGTCCTCCTCGGGCGGCAGTTCCTTGGGCTCCTACGCTGGGGCCCTTTTTTTGAATGCGGGAGGAGGTGCATTCCATGTCAACCCATCAACCGAGAATCACGATGAAAAAGTTCTTTTTGTGCACATCTCTGGCCCTGTTCGCAGCCCAGGCCTGGGCCGCCCCTGACATGCTGGCTCTGGCCAAGCAGAAGAACTGCCTGGCCTGCCATGCAGTGGACGCCAAGATCGTCGGCCCCGCCTACAAGGCCGTGGCCGAAAAATACGCGGGCAAGCCCGGTGCCGAACAGATGCTGGTCAACGCCGTGCTGCACGGCCATGTCGGCACCTGGGGTCAGGTGCCGATGCCGGCCAACACCGATGTCACCCCGGCGCAGGCCAAGCAATTGGTGGCATGGATCCTGAGCCTGAAATAAAGCAGCAGGACAGAAAACGGAACGGCCGGTGGCGTCACCCCATGGCGCCTCCGGCTGGCATGATCCAAGCCCGCAACCTCGCAGGGAGTTCCCTTCATTCCACCCCCGGAAACCATGCACCACGAACTTCCTTTTTCCAGTGGCGCTGACCGTCGCGCACGAGCCACCGGCAAGCTCCGTAGCACGGACGAGGACGACGTCGCCGCCGTCTTCGAGGCGGCCGCCGAACTGTTCGCCGCGCTGTCATCCCCGATGCGATTGAGCATCGTCTGCCACCTGCGCGAGCAGGACATGAACGTGCAGCAGATTGCCAACCGGATCGGCAGCAGCCAGCCCAACACGTCCCTGCATTTGCGCCAACTGCACCAGATCGGCATTGTGGATCGGTCGAGGAGCGGTCAGTCGGTGACGTACCGCATCCGCAACACCTTCGTGGCCGATCTGTGCAAGATCGTTTGCCCAGGCCATTGAGGGCGCGTGCAACAGCACTTGATCAGACCTCACCGCCATGCATACCCCACCAGCCTCGCGCTCCAAACCCACACCCACGCACGAACTGCCGTTCGGGGCGACCCTGCGCAAGCTGCTCCTGATCATCCCGGCGAGCTTCGCGCTGCCCGTGATCGTCCTGCTTCTGATCGCTTCCTACCTGTCCAACACAGTGGGACCAAACCCGGATTCGTCGCCGATGTCCACCCGCGCCATCGCTCGGCGCATTGCACCAGTGGCACAACTCGTGGTCGCATCCGGCCCTCGAATGGCCGAAAAGTGGAACGCCGCCTCGCTCTCCGCGGCAGCGCCGACACCGAACGCCCAGGCCAAGACACCGGCCACCGCCCACGCACCTGTGGGCGGCACCAGCGCTTCGGCCATGCTGACCCTGGCCCGGCGGAAGAACTGCCTGACCTGCCATACCGCCGATCACAAGGTCGTCGGCCCCGCGTACGAGGCCGTGGCCGAGAAATACGCGGGCAAACCCGGTGCCGAGCAGATGCTGGTCAATGCGGTGCTGCACGGCCACGTCGGCACCTGGGGCCAGGTGCCGACGCCGGCCGAACCGGGTACCAACTCGATCGAGCTGCCCTCGGCATATTTTGACTTTCCTATGTCCAACGCCATGACTCTCGCGGAACCGATCGACTACGCCGAACTCATTGCGAGCTCGTGCGCAAACGCCAGCAGACCTCACCCAAGCGGCTGGGCGAACCCGGCCCAGATGCCGGGCAGGTTCGCGAACTCTTCACCGCCGCTGCACAGGCGCCCGACCACGGTTTGATCCTGCCCTGGCGCTTCGTGCATGTCTCGGACGCCGGGCGCCAGCGGCTCGGCGAGGCGTTCGTGCAAGCCCTGCTCGAACGCGACCCCGACGCCACCGCGCAGCAACGCTCCGAGGCACGGGCCAAGGCTGCGCGCGCGCCCTTCCTGGCGCTGGCCATCGCCCGCCCGCACGACGATGCCAGCCCCGAGATCCCGCCGCGCGAGCGCCTGGTCTCGCTCGGCTGTGCACTGCAAAACATGCTGCTGCTGGCGCACGCCCAGGGCTTCGGCGCCGGGCTGGTCAGCGGGCAGGCGATGGAGTCGAGAGCCTTGCGCGACTTGTTCAGGCTTGCCGACAACGAACAAGCGGTTTGCTTCATCGCTGTCGGCACGGTGGCCAAAGCCAAGACCAGCCGGGTGCGCCCGTCGCCTGTCGATTTCGTCGAGACGTTGTGAAACTTTCAGTCGACGCACGGAGATTTCGATGCAGACATCACCCCGAAAAACCACCCACCAAGTCGTGTATTTCGCCCAGAGCTTTCACCGCGGCGAGCCGGAGCAGCGCAGCATGATGCTGGCCATCGGCTCCCAAGGCTATGTCGAAGCGGCAGCGCGCGCGCACCGTGATTTGCATCCCGAGGACGGCGTTGCCGTCTATCGGGCACTCATGGACGAGCCCACACCGATGAGCTATCGCCTTGTGGACTACTTCAGTTCCGAGCTCGGCGAAGCCTGGCATGAGGGTTTCGCCCCGCACTACCAGCATGGATTGCTCGAATGACGCCCGCCCCGCAGATTTTTGCCAACACCCTCGCGACGACCGACCAGGCCCAAGAAGGTGACGCACTGGAGGCGGTGTTCCAGGAGGCCGCCGAACTCTTCGCAGCCCTCGCTTGCCCGACGCGGTTGCAGATCGTCTGCCAGTTGCGCCACGGCGACCAGACCGTGCATGGACTGGTTGACTGCATTGACAGTTCCCAACCCAATATCTCGGGCCATCTGCGCCTGCTCAGACAGGCCGGCATCGTGCGCCGCGAGCGTAGCGGGCGACAGGTCACGTACCGCCTGAGCAGCACACTGGCCGACGCCTTGTGCGCAGCAGTCTGCATCGTCAACTGAGATGCCGCACGCGCTGCATCCATCCCGCCCTCAGCCCCTGTATGTCCGAGCGAACCATTCCCATCGTCGATCACCGCTACGCCTCCAGCGTGCCGACCGTTCCCGCGCACTCCCTCGCGCCCGGTGCCCTGCTGGCCGACAAGCTGGGCCGGCCGCTGCACGATCTGCGCATCTCCATCACCGATCGCTGCAATTTCCGCTGCACCTATTGCATGCCCAAAGAGGTGTTCGACGCGCATTACGAATTCCTGCGCCACGCCGATCTGCTGCGCTTCGAGGAAATCGAGCGCCTGGCGCGCGTGTTCGTCAGCTTGGGCGTGCGCAAACTGCGCATCACCGGCGGTGAGCCGCTGCTGCGCAAGGGCGTGGAGGACCTGGTGGCCATGCTCGCCGCCATCCGCACGCCGGACGGCGAGCCGGTGGAACTGACCATGACCACCAACGCCTCCATCCTCGCGCGCAAGGCCGAAGCACTGGCGCGGGCCGGTTTGCACCGCGTGACCGTGAGCCTGGACGCCATTGACGACGCCGTCTTCCGCCGCATGAACGATATGGACTTTCCGGTGCAAACCGTGCTGGAAGGCATCGCCGCGGCGCAGGCCGCCGGACTGCGTCCGGTGAAGGTGAACATGGTGGTGCAGCGCGGTGTGAACGACGACCAGATTCTGCCCATGATCGAGCATTTCCGCGGCAGCGGCGTGGTGCTGCGCTTCATCGAATTCATGGACGTGGGCAACACCAACGGCTGGCGCATGGATCAGGTCCTGCCCTCGGCCGAGTTGCTGGCGCGCATTGCCCAGCGCCACCCGCTGCACGCGCTCGACCCCACCGTGCTGGGCGAAACCGCCGAGCGCTGGCTGCTGGACGACGGCAGCCTTGAAATTGGCGCCATCTCCAGCGTCACCCAGGCCTTTTGCCACGACTGCAACCGCGCCCGCTTGTCGATGGAAGGCAAGCTCTACCTTTGCCTCTTCGCCAGCCACGGCCACGACCTGCGCGCCCTGCTGCGCGGCGACGCGCAACAAGGCATACAACAGGCGAGCGACGCCGACTTGCAGGCCGCCATCGCCCAGGTGTGGAGCCGGCGTGACGACCGCTATTCCGAGTTGCGCGGGTTTGATGGCGCAGGCTTGCTGCAGGCCGTGCGCAAGCCCGAGATGTTTGCCATCGGAGGGTGAGCGCATGTCCGCAAGCCTGACGTTTCCTGATCTCGCCGCCGTCGTCTGTTGCGTCGGCAGCTACGACCCCGACGCCCTGCGCGTCGATCAGGTGCAGGACATCATCGCCTGTTTCGTACGCTCCGTGCGCACCGCCGAGCGCGTCGATATTCGCGCCGCGCTCGGGCGCGTGCTCGCCGCAGACGTCATCGCTCCGTTCGACGTGCCCTCGCACGACAACGCCGGCATGGACGGCTACGCGCTGCGCGGCGCCGATCTGGCGGCCGGCGGCGCGGCGGCGCCCACAGTCGTCGGCAAAGGTTTGGCCGGCCATGCCTACACCGGCGCCGTGCCGAGCGGCGCCTGCGTGCGCATCATGACCGGCGCCGTCATGCCCGAAGGCTGCGACACCGTCGTGCCGCAGGAATTCGTGCGCTTGGAAGGCGACGTCGTGCGCATCCCTGCAGGCGTGCTCAAGCCAGGCGACAACGCCCGCCGGCGTGGTGAAGACCTGCGCGCCGGTCAACCCGCACTGGCTGTGGGCAAGCTGCTGCGCCCGGCCGATATCGGGTTGGTTGCATCGCTCGGCTTACCTGAAGTGATGGTGTGGCGCAAGCTGCGCGTGGCCTTCATGTCCACTGGGGACGAACTGCGCAGCCTGGGCGAGCCACCCGCGCAAGGCAGCGTGTACGACAGCAATCGCTACACCCTCTGGGCCATGCTCACGCGCCTGGGCTGCGACGTGCTCGACCTCGGCGTGGTGCGCGACGATCCCGCGCTGCTCGAAGCCGCGCTGCGCCAGGTTTGCGAAAACGCCGACGCCGTCATCACCTCCGGCGGCGTGTCGGTGGGCGAAGCCGACCATTTGCGCGCCGTCATGGCCAAACTCGGCGACGTAGCCTTCTGGCGCATCGCGATGCGCCCCGGCCGCCCCATGGCTTTCGGCCGCATCGCCAGCGGGGTGCACACAGCGGTGCTGTTCGGCCTGCCGGGCAACCCGGTGGCGGTCATGGTGACCTTTTACGCCTTCGTGCGCGAGGCGCTGCTGCGCATGATGAACGCTAGCCCCAAGCCGCAGCCACTGCTGCCGGTGCGCGCACTGCACGCGATCCGCAAGCGCCCGGGCCGCACCGAATACCAACGCGCCGTGCTCGAGGCCCAAGCGGACGGCGGCTGGGGAGCACGCACCACCGGCGATCAGGGCTCGGGCATCCTGCGCTCCATGAGCGAGGCCGACGGCTTCATCGTCCTGCACCACGAACAAGGCAGCGTGCAGGCGGGTGAGATGGTGAATTTTTTGCCGTTCGAGGGGCTGGTGTGATGCGAATCTTGCAAACGCGTCGCGGCCAGCGTCTCGTGGAATCGGTGTCCGTTTGGCTGTGGGCGAGACAAGAGGGTTTCCCGCGGACAAGATCGCGCGTCGAGCGTGTCCTGGGGCAAACATGCGGAGGCGACGGATGAAACCGACCCACCAGGAACAGCTTGCACTCGAGGTGATGTTGGCTCTGGCCAGGGCGCGCAGTGGGTCCGCCAGCGTGCGGGATCTCGGAGCGGCGCTGCAGATGGCCCCGTCCACCCTGAAAACCTTGTTCGAGCGCTTGATGGACGCAGGACTGCTGCGCTGCAAGTCCGCCCCTGATGATTGTTATGGGCTGGCACGCGCGCCACGTTGGATCACCGCGGCGGATATCGTCCTGGCGAGCCAACAAGGGCCTGGTGGGGCCGCCCATGGCCGGCTGATCGGAGCGCGGAACCGGGCCAGCCTGGAGGCCACCGCCTTGCGGGCACTCGAGACGGCCTTGAATCGCTGCAGCCTGGAGTTTTTACAAGCGATCACGCTGCAGGATCTTGCTCGGGGTGCGCCATGTTGCGGGAAGACGCGTTCCCATGCGCTGCAGGATGTGCCAAGGCATCGCCGCTTTGTCGCAAGCCAACCCGGAGCGCGAACGTGATGAGCCGACAGCACGAGAGTGAGGGCGTACGCAAGGGTTGCGCCCAATGCCACCAATGCGCGATACGCGCACAGTGCGTCTTCAAGCATTGGCCCCTGGAGGAGCTGAACGCTGTTGCCGAGAATATTGACGACGTGCAATACGGCCCACGGCAAGTGCTCTACGAGCCTGGGAAGCGCGGCGACCATGTTTACGTGATCCGCACCGATCTCGTCACGCTGGCTTGCATCGAACCCGACGGCCAGCGCCGGATCTCCCGGGTCGCCAAACGCGGGGACGTGATCGGACTGGAGAGTCTGGTCACCCAGCCCTTTCTGCATCGGGCTTCGTCCGTCAAAACCGTGCGGGTCTGCCGCATACCCATCACATTGTTCCAGGACGAGGACGCAGGGTGGTGCGATGGGGATCTGGACATGATGAAGCGTTGGCATCGCGCCCTGCAGCAGGCGGACGACTGGTCCTGCCTCTACGGGGGGCAGCGCCCCGTGACACCCCGGATGGCGCAATTGATCTTGGCGCTGACGGATCCGCCGTGGAGCGAGACGCTGTTGCTGCCCAAGCTGGACGATCTGGCTGCCCTGCTCGGCGTGGCGATGGAGTCGGCCAGCAGAGCGTTGTCTCGGCTCAGGCAGCGCGGTTGGCTTGTACGACTGGGGCTCGGCCGCTACGCCATCGAACGCGATGCGCTGGATGCCTATGTGCAGGTCCGAAAGCCGCTTTCGGCCCGGGAGCGTGGCGCGGGTGTTGCGCCTGACGCCAAGAGGCTGCAGCATGAAAGTGGCGCTGCCACGGTCACGCAGGCGTCATCCCCATCCACCGTCCGTCACCGCCGGTCCGGCGGTCAATTTGTCGGCATGGATCATGCACCCGTGCAGAACCGGCATCTGCCTTGATTTCCTTTTCCCAGATAGCTCGGCAGCGCAGGCGCTGCTCTTGCGATACAGCCTGCTCTCAGGGTCGCTCGTCGAGGCATGCGTGGCGTGGCTGCGCGACTCGCCGTGCCAGTCCTCGGGCGGCCTGTCGTCATCGCTGCCATCCTTGCGCCGCACGCTCTTGTGGCTGGCCCACGCGTGGATCAGCGTGTCGTCCACGCCGAAGTGCTCGCCCGACAGCAGCCCGGGCCCCTGGGCCATCTCCACCGTTGCGTTGAATAGATCCGTGACAGCGTCGAATTCGATCAGGCGATCGCAGTTCTTGCTGAACACCGAGTGGCTCCGCACCGTGTCCTCGATCAACAGCCCGACAAACCAGCGAAACAGCAAGTTGTGGGAGATCTGCTCGGCGAGCTGGCGCTCCTGTACAACACCTGCAGCAGCATCGCACGCATGAGCTTCTCCGGCGCGATGCTCGGGCGCCCGCCCTTCGCATCGGCCTCGTACATTACCGAGAACTTCGCGTCTATCTTCGCCAGCGTCTCGTTCTTCCACTGGCGGATCGTGCGCAGCGGATGCGCCTGAGGCACGAACTCCTCCAGCTTCAACGTGCTGAACAGCGCCTCGTTGTACGCGTCGGCTCCTCGCATTCTCTTCCTCTCCCCGCTGGTCGCTGCTGCCAGCCATCCTCGTCGAACCAGGCGCGGCGCGCCAGTTCTTCAACGGCCTGCTGGGGTGTCATGCAGCCATGAACGCGCAGGCGACATCCGTCGCAGACCGTGAGTCGATCCCTGGATCCTTGATCGTGGCCTGTTTATCCGCGGATGAGGCAGCGGCAGTGGCGGCCAAGCTGGCACAAACGCAACTCGAGCTGCCCGATTTTCGGGCTTTCGTGGAATAGGCTTCGCGCGTGGCAATGCCACTGTTCTCGGCATCGCCGATCGATGATGAGAACGGGTCTGGCTGTGTAACGCATGTTGCCATGGACCCGCTTCGTATCCTGGCACGTGCGATGGACGCTTCAAGCCAGACTCAGACGCAGTGCGAGCGCGGTCAGCGTGATCAGTAGGACGGGCACGGTCAGCAGGACACCCACCTTGAAGTAATACCCCCAACCGATGGTCATGCCCTTGCGCGCGAGCACGTGCAGCCAGAGCAAGGTGGCCAGACTGCCGATGGGTGTGAACTTGGGGCCGAGATCACAGCCGATGACATTGGCATAGATCATGGCCTCGCGCACCGGGCCGGTGGCGTTCGTCGCAGCAACGGAGAGCGCACCCACAAGGACCGTTGGCATGTTGTTCATCACCGAGGAGAGGAATGCCGTCAGCACGCCCGTGCCAAACGCCGCGCCCCAGACACCATAGTTGGCGAAAACATTCAGCAGGTCCGCCAGATACCCAGTGATTCCGGCGTTGCGCAGGCCATACACCACCAGATACATCCCCAGCGAGAAAATGACGATCTGCCAGGGTGCTTCGCGCAACACCTTCCGGGTGCTGATGACATGGCCGCGCGCAGCCACGCCGAGGAGCAGCAGCGCACCGAAGACCGCGACGGCGCTGACCGGCACACCCAGCGGTTCAAGACCAAAGTACCCGAGCAGCAGGAGCGCCAGCACCACCCACCCGATGCGGAACGTGGCAGGGTCGAGGATTGCTGCGTTGGGATGTTTGAGCAAAGCCATGTCGTAGCGTATCGGGATACTGGGGCGAAAATAGAGCAAGAGCGCTGCCAAGCTGGCGGCGATCGCGGCGATATCCACCGGGACCATGATCGCGGCGTATGCGTTGAAGCCGATGTTGAAGAAATTGGCCGAGACGATATTGACCAGATTGGACACCATCAATGGCAGGCTCGACGTATCGGCGATGAAGCCGGCGGCCATGACGAAAGCCAGTGTCGCCGCCGGACTGAACCCGAGCGCCAGCAGCATCGCCATCACGATCGGCGTCAAAATCAGCGCTGCGCCGTCATTGGCGAACAAGGCCGCCACGGTTGCGCCCAGCAGGACCAGGAAGGCGAAGAGTCCGCGTCCGTTGCCGCGACCCCAACGTGCCACGCGTAGCGCCGCCCACTCGAAAAAACCGGCTTCATCGAGCAACAGGCTGATGATGATGGTGGCAACGAAAGTAATGGTGGCGTTCCAAACGATGTGCCAAACCGCCGGAATATCGGCGAGATGAATCACGCCGGACAGAAGGGCGGCAATGGCACCGAAAGTCGCGCTCCAGCCGATGCCCAAACCTTTCGGCTGCCAGATGACCAGTACCAGGGTGGCAATGAAAATCAGCAGCGCGGTCGGCATCGGTTCAGTCCTTGGCCATGGGGTTGAAGATTTCCGGGTCGCTGGCCAAGCGTTTGACCAGATCGAAGCGCGAGATCATGCCGACCAGCCGTTCGTGCTCGATCACCGGCAGAGACTTGATGTTGTGATCCGCCAGCAGACGGGCGGCCACCGTGACATTGCTGTCGGGCGCCACCGTCAGAACCTCACGCGTCATGACCTGCTCAGCCGTGCGGCCCTCGGCCTTGTCCGGCTCCGGCGTGTGCCGACGAAATACCGAGCGGTAAAAGTTCTCTTTCCATAGCGATTCGCGCGGCTCCAACCGTTCGTCGGCCGCGCGATGCACCAAGTCACCCTCGGTCACGATGCCGAGCAGGTGTCCCCCGGCATCGGTCACCGGAACGCCGTTGATGCGGTGTTCAATCAAGATGCGGGCGATCTCCGCCACAGGCGTCTCCGGTGCGATCCGGATCGGGTTCGGGGTCATCAGGTCACGGACTTTCATGCTGTGTTCCTTTCTCAAGATTTGTGGGTCGATCGGCGGTGAACGACTTGTCAGCGCCGGTTTTCACCGCGCTCATCCAGGCCTGCGCTCCCATCTGCACCGGGTCCCAGGGGCTGCTGAACGGAGGTGTGTAGCTGAGATCGAGATCGTTCAAGTCTTCGACGCCCATGCCGTGGAACAGGGCTGCTGCGAACACGTCGATGCGTTTCGACACCTCCGAACGCCAGTGGCCGAGGATCTGCGCGCCGAGGAGACGACCAGTGCGGCGATCGCCGGTCACCCGGATGCGGAGCTTCTGCGCTCCAGGGTAGTAGGCCTTGTGATCCCAGGTTTCGATCTCGAGGGTGACGGGATCAAAGTCGGCCGTGCGCGCCTCGGCTTCGCGCAAGCCCGTCCGTGCGATCGCCAACTCGAACACCTTCACGGTCTGGCTGCCGACCGAGCCCGCGAACAGACGCTCCCCGCCTACAGCGTTCTCGCCGGCCACACGGCCCTGCTTGTGCGCGGTCGTCCCGAGCGGCAGGTACACCGGTCGCTGGAGGATCCGATGCCAGGTCTCGACGCAGTCGCCGGCGGCCCCGATGCCGGGGATCGTGGTTTCCATGCGCTGCGTGACGCGGATGGCGCCCGAGGGCCCCAGTGCAATCCCAGCCGTGGCGGCAAGGGTGGTGTCAGGGCGCACGCCGGTGGCGACCAGCACCAGATCGGCAGTGGCGGCAAACCCGCCCGAACCCGACACCGTAAGACCGCGCCGGTTGCCGGCGGCTTCGATGCGCTCGACGGTGCAACCGGCTACGACCCGCACGCCATGGCGTGACAACTCCTCCCCGATCAGTCTGCCGAACGACGGATCGACGCTTGGGAACACGGGATCGGTATGGCTCACGAGTGTGACATCGATCCCCCGATGCCGCAGCGCGTCGGCCATCTCCACGCCGATATAGCCCGCGCCGACGATGAGGGCCGAACGCGCTTCGCCCGTCGTGAGATGGTGATGGACCGCGAAGCTGTCCGCCATGGTGTGCAGGCCATAAACGCCGGGGAGATCGAGGCCGGGTAACCCTTGGGGACGGACTGGGACGGCACCGGTGGCGATGATCAGGTGGTCATAGCGCATCGTCTCCGCACGGCCGTTCGCCCCGCGCACGACATCGACCCTCTTTCCCGCGGGATGAATCGACACGACCCGACGGTTCGTCAGGATGTCGATGCCGTCGAACGCGGTGCGATGGGCGAGCTGCCGGTGATCCGGCGTCTCGCCGCTGAGGTAGAAGGGCAGGCCGCAGATGCTGTAGTTCGGGTACTCGTCGGCCAACAGGACGGATACCTCGGCTCGGGGATCGATCTCGTGAGCCCGCAGCGCCGCGCTGATGCCCGCGTCGCTGCCGCCGATGATGAGCAGGCGCGTCATACTTGTTCCTTTTCCAGGTTTGGCGCCGGAGAGAATCGCCTCGTGCTCCGCCGCTGGCGATCCGGAGCGATGCATACGCGATGAGGGGTCACGCCCTGTTTTCTGTACGTTGTTGGCCCAGATCACGCAACTGGGTTTGCAGCGACATGCGGTCGATCTTGTCGATAGGCAGGGCGAGGAGCGGACGGATGCGAGAGGCGATTTGGAAGTGCACGTTGGCGAAGGCCTTGAGTTGACGCTCACGATCCCCGCCGACCGCGGCTGGATCAGCGAAACCCCAGTGGGCGGTGATGGGTTGACCTGGCCATGCGGGACAGGCCTCGCCAGCCGCCTGATCGCAGACTGTGAAAATGAAATCCATCGACGGCGCATCCGGCGCCGCAAACTCCGTCCAGCTCTTGCTGCGCAAGCCGTGAAGGTCATAGTGCTGACCGGCGAGCACTTCGAGCGTGAGCGGATGCACTTCGCCGCGAGGATGACTACCCGCGCTGTACGCCTTGAACCGATCTCGACCGAGATGGTTCAAGATGACTTCCGCCATGATGCTGCGCGCGGAATTGCCGGTGCAGATGAACAGCGCGTTGTAGATTTTTGCGGCCATGTCAAGCTCTTTCGGTGATGAGGCTGGGGCGGGCAGTCAGTTCCAGCAGGCGATCGACGCCGACGGGCTCTTCTTTCAGCAGCGGCACGACCGCGTAGCGCCGGGCATGGCGGGTCGCGACGGCGTCGATTTCCCGCAGTTCGTGGCAGGCACGCTGACGCAGCAAGGGCGAGTTCGGCGTGGCAGCCGCGATGCTGTTGTTGATGATCCAGGCCCAGGGCTCGATCCCGGCGCGGCGCAGGTCGGCCTGCAGGTTGGCCGCCTCCAGCACCGGGGTGGTTTCGGCCAATGTCACGATCAGCACCTTGGTCTGCCTGGGGTCCTGCAACTGCATCATCGGGGTGATGTAGTGCAGCCCGGTGCCGGCCATCTGGCGGGCGATTTCGCGGTGATAGGCGCCTGTCGCGTCAAGCAGCAGCAAGGTGTGGCCGGTCGGTGCCGTGTCCATCACCACGAACTTCTTGCCTGCCTCGCGGATGATGTGCGAGAAGGCCTGGAACACCGCGATTTCCTCGGTGCAGGGCGAGCGCAGGTCCTCGTCCAGCAGCGCCCGGCCTTGCGCGTCGAGCTGTGCACCCTTGGTGGCCAATACGTGCTGCCGGTAGCGCTCGGTTTCGATGTGCGGGTCGATCCGGCTGACCGTGAGATTGTCCAGCGCGCCGCTCAGCGTTTCAGTCAGATGCGCGGCCGGGTCGGACGTGGTGAGGTGGACCGGCAGGCCGCGATGGGCCAGTTCTACCGCGATGGCGGCGGCCAGGGTGGTCTTGCCCACGCCGCCCTTGCCCATCAGCATCACCAGGCCGCGGCCGTCTTCGGCGATGTCGTCAACCAGCTCGGACAGACTGGGCGCATCAAGTGCGACCGGAACCGCATGGGTGCTGGGCGCTTGCGAGGCCGTCGTGACCAGTAGCTGGCGCAAGGCATCCAGACCGACCAGGTTGAAGGGCTTGAGCGCGACCCGATCGCGGGGCAGGGCCTTGAGCACCTCGGGGATTGCGTCCAGTGCGGCCCGCTCGTGCGCGCAGATGGCTGCGGCCAGAGGGTCGTGCGCCGCTTCTTCCGGCGGCAGGACGCCGTTGATCACCAGATACTGCTGCGACAGGCCCACGCCGGCGAGTTCCGCATGGGTGCGTGCAACCTCTCGCAAGGTGGCTTGCTGGGCGCGGGCCACCAGAACCAGGCGGGTGCGCCGGGCATCGGCCAAAGCCTGCACTGCCGCCTTGTATTGGGCGCGCTGCTTGTCCAGCCCGGCCAATGGGCCGAGGCAGGAAATATCGCCCTTGCCCGCTTCAAGGAAATCGCTCCACGCGCCGGGCAATTGCAACAGCCGGATGGTATGGCCGGTCGGGGCCGTATCGAAAATGATGTGGTCGTAGTCAGCGGTCAGGACCGAGTCGGTGAGCAACGCGGTGAATTCATCAAAGGCGGCGATTTCGGTAGTGCAGGCGCCAGAGAGTTGTTCCTCGATGCCGTTGACGATGTCGTCCGGCAGCGTCCCGCGCACCGGGCCGACGATGCGCTCCCGGTACTGCTGTGCCGCTTGCTGCGGGTCGATTTCGAGAGCCGACAGGCCGGGCACGCCATGGATGCGAGTGATCGTGTTGCCGATGGCCTGGCCGAACACCTGGCCAACGTTGGACGCCGGATCGGTACTGACCAGCAGCACCTGTTTGCCTTGCCCGGCAAGGTGCATGGCGGTGGCGCAGGACAGCGATGTCTTGCCCACGCCACCTTTGCCGGTGAAAAAGAAAAAGCGCGGCGGCAGTTCGAGAAATTTCATGACGGTATTCCCCGCGTTCAGCGGCAGTGGCTGCCGGCGCAGCAGCCCTGCGCGGCTTTCGACTCTGCTGCCGGTTGTGAAATGCCTGCCCAGCGAGCCAGCTCCATACGGTTGGGGTAGCGGCCCGCCAATGCCACTGCACCGTTCACCAGAACCAGGGGCAGGGCCTCCTGGCCGGAGCGTTCCAGGAACGCTTTGACCGTCGGGTTTTCGGCGAACGCCAGCGGTTGTCGGGCCAGATTGAAACGCTCGATCCGTGCACCGTTCTGTTTGGCCCAATCGGCGTCGGCCGAAAAGCTGACCAGATTTTGATCGACATCCACACCGCACACGCCGGTGCTGCAGCACAGGGCCGGCTCATAGACTTGAATCTTTTTCATTTCAATACTCCTGCTCAAGTTGCAATGTTGCTCATGAAAAAGGCGATACCTCGCGACCGAGTTATCGCCTCGTCAGCTTCAAGGCGCCAGCAAGCCGATGTGTTCGAGTTCCGTCCTGAGCGCGGCGGGGTCTTTGCGCAGACTGTCCATGGGTGATGCCAGCAGGGCTTCGATGCGCGCACGCAAGATGCGGTAGGCGTGTGCAAATGCGGCATTGATTTGTTCTTCGGATCCGGTCGCCTTGGCCGGGTCGTCGACACCCCAATGTGCGCGCAGAACCGGGCCAAGATAGGCCGGGCAGGTCTCGCCTGCGGCGCTGGCGCACACCGTGATCACGATGTCGGGGGTGACAGGCAAGCTGTCCCACGACTTGCTGAAGAGCCCTTCCGTTGGAATGCCTTCACGTTCCAGCAAAGCCAGCGAGCGTGGATGCACCTGGCCGGTTGGATGGCTGCCCGCGCTCATGGCGTGCCAGCCCTCGGGGGCCAAGTGGTTGAAGGTGGCTTCGGCCAGCACGGAGCGGCAGGAGTTACCAGTGCACAAAAACAGGATGTTCACGTTGTCAGCTCTCTTGTGGCGTTGAAGAAAGGGGAGGAAGCACGCTCTCTGCGCATGGCGATGCGGCACGAAGGTCCACACAGTGTTCGGGATGACCGGCGCAGCATTCCTCGGTGAGATAGCCGATCAGATCCAGCATCAACGGAATGTTGGCCCGATAGCGTTGGAAGCGACCTTCCTGCTCGACCGAAAGCAGGCCGGTCTGCGTCATTGCTTTGAGGTGGAACGAGGTGTTGTTCGGCGGCAGGTCGAGTGCCGAGGCAATCTGCCCTGAAACCATGCCTTCCAAGCCTCGCTTGACCAGCAGGCGGTAAATGTCGAGCCGGATGCCTGAGGACAGGGACTCGAAAATTCGAATGGCAACAGATTTTTCCATGGTGCAACTATACAATGTGTATTGCAGCGTTGTCCAGTGATTGGATGCCTTGCACGCTGCCAATCTCGGGTCGCCCCAGGCGCATACATTTGGCAGATACTTTTGCTGGTGAGCGTCCCAGGAGCGGCGTGCCGCCCAGCCCCTCGTAAGGGTCAAGGAACCTTGGGGGTTTCAATCAATCGAAGACGGGAGTTTCGACGCCAAGCACCTTATGCAGTTTGGGGCTGGTGGTGGTGTACTGGAGGTGGATTTTCTTGTCCGGGAAGATGGTGTGGGCGGCGCCGAAGGCTGCCAGCGCGGCTTCGTGGAAGCCCGAGAGGATGAGTTTTTTCTTGCCCGGGTAGGTGTTGATGTCGCCCACGGCGAAAATGCCCGGGATGTTGGTTTGGAACTTCTCCGTGTCGACCAGGATCTGCTTGCGCTCCAGGTCCAGGCCCCAGTGGGCGATGGGGCCGAGCTTGGGTGACAGGCCGAAGAACACCAGCAGCATGTCCAGCGGCAGGCGCCGGGTGATGCCGTCGTTGCCGGTGAGCTTGACCTGTGACAGGCGGCCATCGCCGTCGGCCTCGAACCCCGTGATCTGACCGACGACGAACTGCATCGCGTGCTGCTCGCACAGGGCGTGCATCTTGGCCACCGAGGCCGGCGCGGCGCGAAAGCCGTCGCGCCGGTGCACGAGGATGACGCTTTCGGCGCGGTGCGCGTCATCCTGGGCGAAGTGCAGCGCCCAATCCAGCGCCGAGTCGCCGCCGCCGACCACCACGAGATTTTTGCCGGCGAAGACCGCGGGGTTCTTCACGCGGTAGAACAACTGCGTGCCCTCGAAGGCGTCCAGCCCCTCCACTTTGAGGGTGCGCGGCTGGAACGAGCCCACGCCGGCGGCGATGAACACCGTCTTGGTGAGCAAGGTGGTGTCCTTGGAGGTGCGCACGACGAAGCGCCCGTCGTCCTGGCGCTGCAGCTCCGTCACGTCCTGTCCCAGATGGAAGGTGGGCTTGAACGGCTCGATCTGCTTGAGCAGGTTGTCGGTGAGTTCCTGGCCGGTGCACATGGGCACGGCCGGAATGTCGTAGATGGGCTTGTCCGGATAGAGCTCCACGCACTGGCCGCCCAGGTGCGACAGGCTGTCGATGACGTGGGCCTTGATGTCGAGCAGGCCGAGTTCGAAAACCTGAAACAAACCCACGGGACCGGCGCCAATAATGACGGCATCGGTCTCGATCGGCGGGGCGCTGGCCAGGGCCGCGTCGGCGATGGCCGGATTGATGTGCATTTCCATGAGGGATGAGGGGGCGGTCGGAATCCGGATGTTCAGCGCTCGAGAAACTGCAGCTTGCCGGGTTTGCCATTCCATTCTTCGCCGTCCGGCGGGGCGGGCTTGCGCTTGGTGATGCTGGGCCAGCGGCGCGACAGTTCGGCGTTGAGGGCAATGAATGCTTGTTGGTCGCCAGGGACGTCTTCCTCGGCGAAGATGGCGTTGGCCGGACACTCGGGCACGCATACGGCGCAGTCGATGCATTCGTCCGGATCGATCGCCAGGAAGTTGGGGCCTTCGCGGAAGCAGTCCACCGGGCAGACGTCCACACAATCGGTGAACTTGCACTTGATGCAATTTTCGGTCACGACAAAGGTCATCGGGGTTCTCCGCGATGCGAAACGATGTCTGCGGGCTGCAAACGCGGTCTGGCGATACTGTGTGCTGCAAGCGGCAGCGCAGCATGGGATGCACGCGAAACGGCCATGGCGTATGGCGAAACCGGGTGCGCTCCGGCGCCGACAATCACCACCGTCGGGCGACCACTGTGCAGCAGACAGGCCTGCGCCAGATTGGTCAGGGCGTGGCTGCTGCACAGCCGGTCCGGAAAGCCGGTACGGGAGACCACGGAGACTTCGGTCTGCGGTGCCCAGCCCGTTGCCATCAGTCGGCGTGCCAGCGCGCCGAGCTGCCGACCGGCCATGTAGAACACTTCGGTGTCGGCACAGCGGCTGGCGCGCAACTGTCCATCGTGGGTCATGGCCGTACTCAGCGCCACGCTGCGCCCGCGTCCGCGCCGTGTCAGCGGCCGGCCGGCATCGGCTGCTGCGGCCAGCGCCGCGGTGACGCCGGGCACGATTTCGATGACCGCGCCGGAGCCGTGCAATGCAAGCAGTTCCTCCTCGAGCCGACCGAACACGCTGGGGTCGCCGCCCTTGAGCCTGACAACCAGACGATGGCGCGACGCGCAGCGCACCAGCAGGGCGTCGATGCGCTCCTGCGCCGTGGCGTGGCTGAAGCCGCGTTTGCCGACATCGATCCACCGGGCTTGCGGCGCCAGTTCGCGCAGCGCAGGATCGACCAACGCGTCGCACAGTACGACGTCGGCCTGCGCGAGCAGGCGAGCGCCACGCAGGGTGATCAAGTCGGCAGCGCCAGGGCCGGCGCCGATGAAGACGATGCGGCCCATTACTGAACCGCTTCAACCAGCAGCGCGCCGCTGGTGCGATGACTGGCGGGATCAACGACGATCATCGCTCCCGCCACGCGATTGTCGACAAAAGTCGTCAGTGGCAGTGCTGACTGCGCCTGCAGGCGCACGCGGCCGATATCGTTGACCGCGAGCGTCTGCGCATCGACGTCCGTCAGGGTGTGAATGTCCAGCCGACTGCAGATGGCCGTGATGTGTCCTGCCACCCAGCGGTGCCCGTGGCGCAGCCAGTATTTGCGGCCGATGACCGCTGGCTCCGTATCCAGCCAGGCCAGGGTCGCTTCGAATCTCTGGATCGCATCGGGCTTGGGAGCTGAGAACAGCCCGACACTTTCGATCCAGTCACCCCGTGAGATGTCCACCTGGCGGTCGAGCACCAGTCCGGCCGACTGGCCCGCGGCGCAGCCATCGACGGCGACTCCCGCACGCCGCACCGCGACGACCTCGGCGCTCTCGCCGCTGGGGTGGATGCGGATCTTGTCGCCGGACTGGACCCGGCCCCTGGCGATGCGGCCCCAGACCGTGCGCGGCTGGTGGCCCAGGCCGTCGCCCTCGCGCGCCACGTATTGCACCGGCAGCAACAGGGCGCCGGTCTGCGGCTCCTCGGCGGCGGGCAGGGCTTCGAGCCATTGCAACAGGGTCGGCCCGGCATACCAAGGCCAGGACGTCGAGGCGATGGCGATGTTGTCGCCACGCAGCGCCGACACCGGCACGATGCCGGCGGGCGCGATGCCGGCCTCGGCGGCGAAGTCCAGCAGCGCATCGCGCACCGCCGCGAACGCGGCCTCGGCATCGTCCACGGCGTCGAGCTTGTTCACGGCGAACACGATGGACGGCAGGCGCAGCAGGCGCGCCAGCAAGGTGTGGCGCCGGGTTTGCGGCAGCAGGCGCAGGGGCGCGGCGCGCCAGTCGAGCTTGGTGATGTCGATCAGCACCACCGCGGCATCGCTGCCGGCGGCGGCCGTCACCATATTGCGCGTGTACTGCTCGTGCCCCGGGGCGTCGGCGATGATGAACTTGCGCCGCGGCGTGGTGAAGTAGCGGTAGGCCACGTCGATGGTGATGCCCTGCTCGCGTTCGGCCTCCAGCCCGTCGGTGAGTTGGGACAGGTCGATGCTGCCGCCCGCGGCCCGGCGTTGCAGGGCATCGAGCTGGTCGGCCAGGATGGCGCGGCTGTCGAGCAGCAGGCGGCCGATCAGCGTGCTCTTGCCATCGTCCACGCTGCCGGCGGTGAGAAAGCGCAGCGCCTTGTGGCGGTGTTCGCCGTTGGCATCGTTGTGCGTGTTCATCAGAAATAGCCTTCCTTCTTGCGCCGCTCCATTGAAGCGTCGGAGGTGCGATCGTCCATGCGGGTGGCGCCGCGCTCGCTCAGGGTCGCGGTCAGGGTCTCGGCGACGACTTCCGCCGCGCTGGCCGCCGCGCTTTCCACCGGGCAGGTGCAGGTCATGTCGCCCACGGTACGAAACCGCACCCGGGCCGTCTCCACCGCCTCGCCGGGCCGCGGCGGCGTCACGGCGGTCAGCGGCACCAGCAGACCCTTGCGGCGCAGCACCTGGCGCGGATGGCTGTAGTACAGCTTGGGCAGGGCGATGCTCTCGCGGGCGATGTACAGCCACACGTCCAGTTCGGTCCAGTTGCTGATGGGGAAGGCACGGAAATGCTCGCCCGGACGCAAACGCGTGTTGAACAGCGACCACAACTCGGGGCGCTGCTCCTTGGGTTGCCACTGGCCGAAGTGGTCACGGTGGCTGAAGATGCGTTCCTTGGCACGCGCTTTCTCTTCGTCGCGCCGGGCGCCGCCGATGAGGCAGTCGAAGCGGTGCTGCTCGATGGCTTCGAGCAGGGCCACGCTCTGGTGCGGGTTGCGCGATTCCAGCGCATGGCCCAGGCGCACCGTGCCACGGCGGATGGATTCGTCCAAGTGTGCGACGATCAGCGCGTCGCCCGAGGCTTTGACGAGGGCGTCGCGGAAGTCGATGACTTCGGGGAAGTTATGCCCGGTATCGACATGCAGCAAGGCAAACGGCAGCCGGCCGGCGTAAGCCCCGTTGGCCTGGCGCCGCTTGAACGCCTTCTCGGCCAGGCGCAGCACGACGCAGGAGTCCTTGCCGCCCGAGAACAGCAGGGCCGGGCGCTCGAAGCCCCCGGCCACTTCGCGCAGGATGTAGATGGCCTCCTCTTCGAGGGCATCGAGATGACGGTGGTCGATCTGCGGCAACAGGCGTTCGAGATCCAAAGGGGCGTTCATGCGTGGGCTCCTGTCGGTTCCGTGGCGATGGTTGGTTTGGCGATCGGTTCCGTCGCGACGGCGTCTGCGGCGGCTCCATGCGGAAGGGGGCGCTGCTCGACATGCAAGCCGCATTCCTTCGCCCCCTCCCGCTCCCACCACCAGCGCCCGGCGCGGATGTCCTCGCCCAGCGCGACGGCGCGGGTGCATGGGGCGCAGCCGATGCTGGGAAAGAATTGGTCGTGCAGCGGGTTGTAGGGAACGGCGTGCAGCGCGATGTAGTGCCACACGTCGCCCTGCGTCCAGTCGAGCAGCGGGCTGAGCTTGGCGCGGCCTTGCGCGTCACTCTCGCGCCGTGCGGCCCGGCCGCGCGCGGGAGACTGTTCGTGGCGCAGCCCCGTCACCCAGGCCGCGCGGCCTTGCAGCATGCGGGACAGGGGTTCGAGCTTGCGCAAGGCGCAGCAGGCATGGCGCAAATCGACGCTGGCGACCATGGCCTGCGGGCCATGGCGGGCGACGAAGTCGCGCGCCGCAACCGCGTCGGGACGCCAGGCTTCGATCTCCAGGCCGTAGTGCCGCTGCGCACGGCCGAGCAGTTCCAGCGTCTCGCCGTGCAGCATGCCGGTGTCCAGCGTGGCGATGGCGATGGGCAGCGCATGCCGCGCGATCAGGTCGGTCAGGACCATGTCCTCCGCGCCCAGGCTGGTGGCCTGCACGATGCGGCCGGCGAATTCCCGTGCCGCCGTGCGCAGCGTGGCGAGCGCGTCCTGCACGCGCTGGTCGAAGTCCGCACTGGGCTTGGCGTACAGGGCAGGCGCCGAGCCGGGCGGCGCAGCGATGGGGATGGCGCGGTGGTTCATGCGGCGGCCTCCAGGGCAGGGCCAGGCCACCCCGGGCTTGCTTCACCCTTGCGGGGGGCGGGCCGGCTGGCCGGCCCCGGAGGCCGTTTCAGAAACAGCGGACGCGGATCGAGCACGTCGCCCTGGTAGTAGGCGGGCTGCGGATGCGGGCTCGGCTGCGTCGGAGCGCCCCCATCAGTCCGCAAGCGGACTCCCTCCGATGGGGTCAAGGAAACTGGGGGGCGGCCCTGCGCTTCCTTGAGAGCGCCCCCAGGCCGCTGCTTTGCAGCGGCTGCCCCCCGAGGGGGATGAGAAAACTTGGGGCTGCCCTGCGTTTCCTCATGAGCGCCGTCGAACTCCGGCCACAGCCCCTCGAAAAACCGCAGCGCCCGCCGCGCCGCCTGCAGGCTCTGGCCGGGGCGCAGCACCGCGGTGTCGAACCCGGTGCGCGCCAGCGGCAGCGCCATGTCCACCAGCACATCGCCGGTGGCGCGCAGCTCGCCGCGGTAGCCCAGGCGCACCCGCAGCAGCCGGGCCTGGGTATAGGCGCGGCCATCGGTCCATTTCGGGAACCGCAGCTCGACGCTGGCGAAGCGCGACAGATCGATGGCGAGTGTGCGCACGTCGAGGTCGTTGGGAAGCACCAGTCCGGCGGACTCATGCGTCGGCCAGGTCGCGCTGGCCGTCTGCCACTGCTCGGGCGTGAACAGGAGAAGCCCGCCTGCGCCCGGCGCCAAGTCCGTGGCGCCACGGGCGCCGTCTGCGGAAGTGATGAATTTCATGCGCGGAGATCCTCAAGAAAACGCAGGGCCGCCCCAAGTTTTCTTGACCCCCATGGATGGCGGGTCGGCTAGCTGACCTTGGGGACGCTCATGCGAAGCCGGTCGGCCGCCCGGAGTTTTCGCATCTCCTTCGGGTGCGGACTGCTGCGGGGCAGCGGCCTGGGGGTGTTCCGGTGTCGCGGTCGCGCGGCGCACGGCATCGGCCGCAGCCTTGAACGGCTGCGCACCGACGCGGCGGGCGAAGGCCACGAACAGCTCGCCGGGCTGACGCTGCCGCAGATACAGGGCGATCAGCGCCTCGACCACATCCGGCACTTCCTCGGCCGCGAACGAGGGGCCGATGATCTTGCCGGGCAAGGCCGCACCGCCAAGCTCCGATCCATCGCCGCCGCCAACGGTGATCTGGTACCACTCGGCACCGTCCTTGTCGACACCGAGGATGCCGATGTGGCCGCTGTGGTGATGGCCGCAGGAATTGATGCAGCCGCTGATGTTGAGGTCGATGTCGCCGATGTCGAACAGTTCGTCGAGATCGGTGTAACGCTCGATGATGGCGGCCGCGATGGGAATGGAGCGGGCATTCGCCAGGGAGCAGAAATCGCCGCCGGGGCAGGCGATCATGTCGGTCAGCAGGCCGATGTTGGGCGTGGCGAAGCCGGCCTTCCGCGCATCCCGCCACAGCGCATGCAGGGCGGCGGCGCTCACCCAGGGCAGCACCAGGTTCTGCTCGTGGCTCACGCGCAGTTCGCCGAGGCTGTAGCGCTCGGCGAGGTCGGCGGCGGCGCGCATCTGCTGCGCCGTGACGTCGCCCGGCGCCTGGCCCGCGCGCTTGAGCGACAGGGTCGCGGCGCGCAGGCCGGGGACGCGGTGGGTGTGCACGTTGCGCTGCAGCCAACGCAGGTATGCCGGCTCGTGCGCGGGCGCTGTGGCAAGGGCAGCGGTCGCATCCGGCGCATCCGGCCGCACACCGTGCGGCGGCGCAAACTGCGTAGCCACGCGGTTGAGTTCGTGCAGGGGGATGAGGTGTGCGTCTCCGCCCGGATCGCGCTGCAGGATGTCGGCGAACTCGCGCTCGACCGCCGCGGTGAAGCGCGCGCCTTCGGCCTTCACCAGCATCTTGATGCGTGCCTTCCAGATGTTGTCGCGCCGCCCATAGCTGTTGTAGACGCGCAGGATGGCCTCGACGTACACCAGCAACTGCTGCCAGGGCAGAAAATCGCGAATGACGTCGCCGATCATCGGCGTGCGCCCCATGCCGCCGCCCACCTGCACGCGAAAGCCGATCTGGCCGTGCTCGTCGCTCAGTGCCTGCAGGCCGATGTCGTACCAGCCGGCGGCGACGCGGTCTTCGCGCGCGCCGCTCACGGCGATCTTGAACTTGCGCGGCAGGTAGGCGAACTCGGGGTGCAGGGTGCTCCACTGGCGCAGGATCTCGCAGAACGGCCGCGGATCGACGATTTCGTCCGGCGCGATGCCGGCGAACACATCGCTGCTGATGTTGCGCACGCAGTTGCCGCTGGTCTGGATGCCATGCATGTCCACCGCGGCGAGGCGGTCCATGACGTCGGCGCTGTCGGCCAGGGCGATCCAGTTGTACTGCAGGTTCTGGCGCGTGGTGAAGTGGCCGTAGCCACGGTCGTATTCCTCGGCGATGTCGGCCAGGGCGCGCAATTGCTGGCTCGCCAGCGCGCCGTAGGGAATGGCCACGCGCAGCATGGGCGCATGGCGCTGGATGTACCAGCCGTTTTGCAGGCGCAGCGGCTTGAACTCCTCGTCGCTCAGGCTGCCGGCCAGATGGCGCTCGAGCTGGTCGCGGTATTGGGCGGCACGGGCGCGAATGAAGCGGCGGTCGAAATCGGTGTACTGGTACATGGCGCTCAGGCAATGATCTTGAAGCCGGCGAACGCCAGCGTGGCCGAGAGCAGCACGCGGGTCATGCGCTCGGGAAGAAAACGGGTGAGTTGGGCGCCGAGCCAGATGCCTGGAACCGAGCCGACCAGCAGCGCCAGCACCAGCGGCCAATCGACATGGCCCAGCGCCGCATGGCCGATGCCCGCCACCAGGGTCAGCGGCACGGCATGGGCGATGTCGGTGCCGACCAGTTGCCGCGCCGTCAAACGCGGATAAAGCAGGAGGATGCAGAGCGAGCCGATGGCACCGGCACCGACCGAACTCAGCGTGACCAGCACCCCCAGCACCGCACCGAGGGCGATGGTCAAGCCCGGCTTGCGCGACGGCGGCAAGCGCGCTTCGAGCCGCAGCGCCAGCCGCTGCCAGAACCCGCGTGACATCACCGCGGCGGCGGTCAGCAGCAAGGCGGCGCCGAGGGCCAGGCTGAGCACGCCGAACCAGGCCTTGTCCGCACCCGAGGCATGCATCGCCACGAGGGTGGCGAGCGCCGCGGGCAGGCTGCCGGCGAGCATCAGCCCGGCAATGCGGCGATCCACATGCCCATGGCGGTGGTGCGCCACGGCCCCGGATAGCTTGGTCAGCGCGGCGAACCACAGATCGGTGCCGATCGCCACGGGCAGGTCGAGCCGGAACACGCCGAGCAGCAATGGCGTCACCAACGAGCCCGCGCCAACCCCCGTGGCGCCGATCAGGGCGCCCGCGGCGAGGCCGAAAAGAGTGGCTTGGGCATGCATCAGTGGAGCTTTTCTGGGGTTGATGATGACGGTCGAATCCTAGGGACGGGCCGCACCAAAGCAAACGACAGTCTTCTCATACCGATAGATGCCAAGCGATATAAGCAAGGAAATAAAACCTCAAGATGGACTGCGGCCATGTATCCAAGTTGTGAGCGGCCTTTATCCCTGGACACGGGGTTCTGCGCGGAAATCGTTGGGCACCACCATCGGGTCAACGATCTGTTCGTTGGCGGCATCAGCGCCAACGACAAGCTGATCTACGTCGATGACGTGATCAAGGGTCGCCTGTTGGACTGTAAGATTTTGATCCAGCAAGCTGTCAACAACATCGCCGCGATGCGCTGCTACGTCGCATCGAAGCTCGGCGAGGAGGTCGATGTGCCAGATGAACTGAAGGCATGCATGACGCCCAAAATCACTTGGGATGGCCCGAAGTTTGGGCCAGTCAACTTGGTGGACGGTGTCTCCGGCTGTTCCCCGAGTTCCTGGTGCAGCTTTGCATCATGCACATGGTGTCGCGCGTTACCACCAAGCTGGACGCCGCGAGCGTTGGAGTGAGCATAAGGAAGTTGGCTGGATAGACACTCCATGCCGACATTGCCGATTCGCCCCGAATGGAAAGCAAGAAGCTCCCTGTTCAAGGGCGGATAGATCGGCGTATCAGTTTGCAAAGAATGAGGCTAAGTCACTCACCTGGTCGTCGCTGGTGAAGGCGAGCAAGGGAAGGTCCCACGACTCCTCGATCGTCTTGAGCATCGAATAGTGATTCGTCGCCTGATGATCCACCATGTGATATGGATGCATGCTGGAAATCGCGATCAGCGGCACATTGGCTCCCCCGTAGACGCCACCTTGTGGGAAGACCTGCGCACCCGGTTGCAAAATAGGGCTGTCCGGAGCGCCCTGAGTATTGGCCCAGCCTCCGTTAGCCGTGTTTCCGTCGTAGTCGCCCTCGTCCCAGGTGATGAAGATGACGTTGTTGCCGTTGTTCCAGATCGGCGACTGCATGATCGCCTTGACCATCTGACCAACGAATGCGTCGCCCTGGCTGTAGAGCAGTTGGGTGTTGCTGTAGGGGCACGCTGAACCTGACATGCCGTGCATGTCATGACAAACGTCAGGGGTGATCCAAACATACTTGGCAACATCACTGATACGAAGGGCTTGGGTCAGATTTCGAAGCGGCTGAACATGCGATGCTTCCTGCGGGTTGGCGTAGACGTTCTTGAACAGCATGAATGGATCATGCTTGAGGACGTACAAAGCAGAGCTTGCACCCCCAGCAGAAAACTGCCCCGTGAATCCCGCATAGGGGATCGATTGCATGTACGCCGCCCAAGAGATGTGGCGCGCATTCAGGGAATCGACGATGTTGCTGTGATTGAACTGCTGTGTCGGATCGTCGCTCTGGCTCCACCAGTTCGAGCCCGAAATCGCGGCCACGTAGTTGGGCAAACTCGGGTGGGTGACACCGTAGTAGTTGTCGGCGTAGCCGAAGGTGTTGATCAGGCGGTTGATCATTGGCATCTGGGGATTGCCAACCACGTTCTGGGCACCGGTGTTTTCCATCATGATGATGAAGACGTGGTCGAACCGCGGAATTTCGCGCTCGTGGTCACGGCCATGCATTGCATCAGCGCTGGCAGAAACGGCAAGGGACAGCATTGCAGCGGCGAGCAAAGTCTTTCCAAACTTGAGATTCATGGATTCCTCCGATGAGTGGCACAACTGGGAACTCGTACGCTAGGTATCGCGCGTGTCAGGCCCATGAAGGCAAGAGCCAAAGATGCAATCGGATGCAACAGTGAGATCGTCGACGTGTTTTTTCGCATTCGTACCCTGGTCAGGGGCGCGCGCGTGGATCGGCCTTCGGGCGATCACCTCGCCCGCACGGCGCCTCAGGTGCTGGACAACCAAGGGTCTTGCCGCTCCATCGGCACAGGGGCCGGATATAGCCCTCGCATTCGAGTTTGCGCGCCAGCGCTGGCTGATCGGTTGACGCTCGTGCCCGACGACGAGCACGAAGCGTCTGCCGCTGCGGGTGGACGCTGCGCTGCGGGCGCCTGCGGCAACGAGCGGGATCAACAGAGCGGAGGGACGGTCTTCACACATGCGAATCTCCGGATGACGTGGGCAACCTTGCGGACGCACCGCGAGCGCGTCCGGAGCCAGGTCATCGTCCTCATGGAGAGGTCGTTTCGGAAGATGCATGGCAGACGCCGCGCGACGAAAATCAACGGGTTCAGCGCCACACAGCATCGTCGGCGGCGATGAAGGCCTCGATTGCCCGGAGCATCCAGCGGTGATGGTGCTCGAGCAGCCAGGTCATGCTCAGAACCCCCAGGCCAGCCAGCCAGAAGCTGACCAGTCGGGGGCTGTCGGCCGGCAGCCAGGCCAGGATGCCGACCCAGGTCAGCAAATTGACCCCCGCAGCCCAGGCCCAGCGGCGTGCCTGCGTCCAGGGATGCCGGATCGAGGCGTCCAGCACCTCGGGCCGCCACGGCGCCAGCACGCTGCGCAAGGGCAGGGCCTGGACAGCAATCCCCGCGTTGCGATACAGCGCCCGCCACCAGGCATCGGCCCGCCCGAGTTGCAGCACCCCATGGCCGTACAGCAGGCCGATGGCCAGGCTCAGGGCCAGCAGCAGGTGGCGTCCTTCCGCCGAGCTGCCCACCAAGACATGACCGGCCACGGCCAGGGCGATGACCAGAGGCGGCGTGCACAGCGTCACGACGACCATGCCAGCCAGCAGGCGGTGTGTGGCGCGGAGCCGGGCCTGCTGCAGCGGCATGCCGGCGCGGGCCGCGCGCTGTGCCAGGCGCCGGCACCCGCGCACGCCGGCTGCGGCGTCGCTCCAGAACAGGGCCAGGGTCAGGTCGCGCAGCCGAGCAGCGAGGCCTGCATGCGGGAGGGAAGCAGAGTCGGAATCGAAATCGAAATCGGTTTGCATGGTGATCTCCAGAAAAGGTTGGTGATCACCATCACAGCATGCGATCTGCGCGATGCAAGTCGCGCTCAGGGGGCCGGTTCAGGTCTGCGGCGGCCACGCAGGCCCTGGGCGGTTCTGCGCACGGGACAGGCGTGCGCGGCGTTCTTCGCGTCGCAGCTCGCGTTCTTCGAGCCAGTCGAGGGTGACGGCGACCAGCAGGCCAAGAGGGACCGCGGCGAAGACGATGAGCACCGGGATGCGTCGGGATGGCATGGCGAAATATCCCTGAAGGGCCGTGCAGGATAGGCGATCGGCTTGGGATTTGCGGCCGGCCGTTCGTGTGGTCGCCAATGTCATGTGCTGCGGATGAATTCAGATCGGCCGGGTGATGCGGCGTGGCAAGGCGCGGCGATGAATCAAGCTCGTATCCGTGGGTTGCTCGTAGGCTTTCTTGATGGGCTTCTGGGGGGGTAAATCCCCACCGTGCCAAGTACTTGCCCACCGTGCGCACGGGCGCTTGATGCCATGCTGCCGCTCGATGAGCAGGTCCACGGCAGCACGGCTCCCTGGGCAGAAATCCATCCTCAACTGCTCGGGGCGCTTGTCGATCATGGTGCGACGTGTCTGCTCTTCTTGCTCGGGCTTCAGTACACGCCCGGCACCCGGCTCACGTCCCAGCGGGGACGGCCGAATGGCTGACAGTTCAATCTTCATAGGACCGAATCAATAAGCATTCAGATAGCCGGGTTTGCGCGGCAGGTGCAACGTGGCCTCCAGGCCGCCATCCGGGTGGTTGCGCAAGGTCACATCGCCACCGGCCGCGCGCGCGATGTTGCGGGCGATGCCGAGCCCCAGGCCGGTGCCGCCGGTCTCGCGGCTGCGCGATGCTTCGAGCCGGTAGAACGGCTCGAACACCTTGCCGAGTTCGTCTGGCGCGATGCCAGGGCCCTGGTCCCGGATGCGAAGGGTGAGGGCCGCGGGGCCGTCTTCGACGATGATGCGCGCCTGCCTGCCGTAGAGGATGGCGTTGTCGATCAGGTTGGAGATGCAGCGTTTGAGCCGCTCCGGGTCGCCGACATAGGGGGCCCGTGCGCGACCTTCGATGAGAACCTCGCGGTGCATGTCCTGGTTGTCCGCCTGCAGGCTTTCGAGCAGCGCCGTGATGTCGATCGGCCGCGCCACTTGGGGTGGCTCAAGCCCGCGCATGAAATCCAGCGTGTGCGTCACCATCAGCTCCATCTCGCGCAAATCCTTGTCGAAGCGCTGGCGCAAGTCGGCGTCTTCCAGCAGTTCGGTGCGCAGGCGCATGCGGGTGATGGGCGTTTTCAGATCGTGCGACATGGCGGCGAAAATGCGGGTGCGGTCCTGAATGAAACGCACCAGGCTGGACTGCATGATGTTGAACGCATGCGCGGCACGCCTCACCTCGGTCGGCCCGGTCTCGGGCAGCGGCGGGCGGTTGATGTCCTTGCCCAGGGCATCGGCGGCGGAGGCCAGGACCGCCAGCGGCCGGGTCATCCAGCGCACCGCCGCGTACGACAGGACGAGCACCGTCAGCAGCAGCACCAACAGGGTCAGCAGCAGTCGCCACGGCGTGCTGGCCGGGCCTTGTGGCAACTGGGTGTCGAAAGCGACCCAACTGCCGTCGCGCAGTTGCACCTGGGTCAGGAACATCAAGCCCGATGCCATGAAGGGCCTCATGGCCTGCATATCCGGCATGCCCGGCATGCCCGGCATGGCTGCCGACATCGCCGCTGCCATGCCCGCATGTTCGCCCATCATGCCCTGGCGGCCGGACTCGAGCCCGGATGGCCTGGCGCCCGGCGCGGCCTGCCGGACGGAAACCCGCAGCGGCCGCGCATCGCCTAACGCGACATGCAGCGCAGCCGAGAACATGGCGGCATGCGGGTTGTCCAGCGCCGCGGCACTCGGCGCCTGCGGCGCTGCCTCCAGTCTTACCACCTGCGGCGGCACGCTGAGGATGGTGACGATGCGCTGCTGCTCGGCAGGGCCGAGGGAATCGAGCAGCTTGACGATGTCGGCGATGCGCTGCGCCGACTGCATGCCGCTGCTGCGCAACAGCAGGCGATCGCGCTCGGCGAAATTGATCGAGGCGCTCAGGATCTGGGCGAGCACCAGGCCGCTGAACAGGATCAGCATCATCCGCCCGAACAGCGACGCCGGCAGCAGGCGCATCAAGCCGTTCCCTCGACCGGGGCCGACAAGACATAGCCGGCGCCGCGCACGGTCTTGATCAGGGCGGGGTCGCGCGGGTCGTCGCCCAGGCGCTGGCGCAAGCGGCTGACCTGCACGTCGATGCTGCGATCGAGCGGATCGGCCTCACGGCCCTGCGTCAGATCGACCAACTGGTCGCGGTTGAGCACCCGGTTCGGGTGACTCAGAAAAACCCGCAGCAGCCGGTACTCGGCGCCGCTCAGCGCGACCACCACGCCGGCGGGCGAAACCAGGTGGCGATGCGCGGTGTCGAGGGTCCAGCCGGCGAAGCGCACCTGGCGCGCCTCTTCCGGCTGAAGATTGCGCGGCAGGCTGCGGGCACGACGCAGGATGACCTTGATGCGCGCCAGCAACTCGCGCGCGCTGAAGGGCTTGGGCAGATAGTCGTCGGCACCCATTTCCAGACCGACGATGCGATCGGTTTCCTCGCCGCGCGCCGTCAGCATCAGGATGGGAATGTCGGACTTGGCGCGCAAGTTTCGGCACAGGGTCAGGCCGTCGTCGCCTGGCAGCATCAGGTCGAGCACGATCAGGTCGACGCCGGAGGCCAGCAGCGCGCGCTCCATGGCCTTCCCATCGCCAACAGCCGTCACGCGCAAGCCGTTCTTCTGCAGATAAGCGCTCAGCAGGCGGCGAATCTCGGCGTCGTCGTCGACGATCAGGATGTGGTCGGAGGTTTCCATGTGCCGATTTTGGCCGGCTGGCCGGGTGCCCAGGAAAAAACAATGTAACGCAGCATGTCAACGCCAGGATTGCGGGCAGTGCGATACAAAAAAGTGTTTTGTTGACATGGCGCGCTTACATGCCGAGGCTGAAATGGGAACCGTTGCGAAGGACTTCCTTCCATCTGGCCCGGCGGGATCGTCCCACGGACCATTCGCTCAATTCAGACAGGAGCAGCACCATGAAACGCAGTCAGAAAGTCATTGTCGGCATCACCGCCGTCTTGTCCGCCGCCGCCATCGGTACGGCCTTTGCGCAATCCGGCGGCATGGGCGCATATCGCATGTCGGGCGTCGCCGCCGGCATGGAGCCGGGGTCCATGATGGGTGGAGGCATGATGGGCGGGGGCATGATGAGCGAGGGCATCATGGGTCAGCGCGGCATGGCCGAAGGCATGATGCATTGGGGTGATACCGCGGCGATGGTGGACAGCCATCTGGCCGACACCAAGGCCGCGCTGAACATCACCGCCGCGCAGGAACCCGCCTGGCAAGCCTTCGCCACCCAGGCCAAGCAGCAAGCCGAGGCCATGCAAACCATGCGCGGCAAGCTGCGGGAGGCGAACGCAACCGCCCCCGATCGCATGCAGGCGCGCACGCAGTTGTTGCAGCAACGCCTGACCGGCATGGAGGCCATGACCAAGGCCTTGAAGCATCTCTACGCCGTGCTGAGTCCCGAGCAAAGGAGCATCGCCAACCAGCGCCTGGGCATGATGGGCGGACAGCAGATGGGATTTGCCGGCCATGCCGAGTGAGTGCCTGTGAACGTTTCAACTTCCGCGATGATCTCAACGCATCGAGACGCCCATGCGCTGCGGACGGGCGCGACGAGTCGATTCGAGCCGCCGTTTGTTTGTTGGGACGAGCTTGGCGTTGATGCAGGGCCTGGTGGAGCGCAAACGCAGCCCGCGCCGACCCTTGCCGGCCTCTCAGGGCGCGAACGCGAAGTTCAGCGCCATCATCCGCTTCAAATTGTGGGCCAGCGCATGCCACAGCAACACGGCGCGCGCCTTGATCATTCCGCGCACGTTCAAGCGCTGCAAGCCGCGGTTGCGCAAACGGGCGTTGGCGCACTCGATGCTGGCAGCACGTTCCTTGTAGATTCGCTTGGCCGCCTCGGTGCCCATGCGCTGGCGCCACTGGCCCAGCGCCTGGCTGTCGCCGGGCAGCGCAGCATAGCGATCACGTTGCGGGGCCTTGGGCGCCACCACAGGCGCGAACGCTTGGGTGGCGCGCGCATCGAGTTCCTCGATGTGCGCGTGCTGGGCAAAGCCCCCATCGGTCAACCACTGCGCGGGCACTTGACCATAGCGGTCCTGGTGCTGCGCGTGCATGGGCAGCATCTGGTTCATGTCGCTGCCCGAGTTGATGAGGTCCACGCCGGTGATGATCAGGGTGGCGGTGTCCACCGCGAGTTGCGCATTGAACGCCGGGCGAAAGCCCCCATCGGCCATCTTCATCACACGCGCCTCGTGGTCGGTGGTGCTCACGCGCGGTTCCTTGGGTTTCTTGGTGCGCCTGGCCTCGTTGGGTTGTTCCTCGGCGGATTGCTCGCCCACGGGTTGCGTGGTCGGGGCCGCCTGGGGTTGCGCCGGCTCGTCTTGTGCCCTGTCGGCCTGCGTGCTGTTGGCTCGGGCCTTCTTGCCCTTGGCCGAGAGGCTCTTGTCGATCTCGGCCATCGCCTCGATGGCGCGCGCAATGCGTTGTTCGCGTTCAACGACCGCACGTTGACGCGCCGCACGCACGCGGCGGGTGCCGGCCCCGGGATCGTCGCCCACCTCCTGCTTGAGTGCTTGCACCTGGGCCTGCGCGTCTTGCATGAGTTGCTCCAAGGTCTCGCGACGCCGAAAGCTGGCCGCACCCGCCTGGGCACGCACGCGCATGCCGTCGTGGGCCACCCGGTTCAGCTCGACCCGGAAGTCGCCCAGCGTGTGGTGGTTCACGCCCACCCCGCCGCACAGCCAGCGGTAGGCGTCGTCGCTGTCGCACAGCCGACCCAGTTCGCGCGCCGAGCCCACACCGTCGAGCGTCGCGTACAGCCACAGGCTCATCAAAATGGCCGGATCAATGGGCGCGCGTCCGACGCTGCCCTCAACGGCGCGGATCTGTCCGTGCAGGGCTTGAAGATCGAGCGACTGCACAAAGGCCCAGACGGCACGGGCCTGATGATCGGCCGGCAGCGTCGAGTCAAGATCGCAGGCCCGCCATTCGACTTGGTTGCGCATCGCGCTTTGCTCCCGCGGCGTCCCTTGGGGCTTACTGCGCTTCAGAGCAGCCGCACTGTCCGCAGGGACCGCCAAGCCCTCAAACAGGGCACCTGTGTGCCCGTTCGTTCCCGCTTCGTTCGTGATATTGCTCATGCCCAAAGACACGCAGCATTCGTGCCATCAAAATCAAATGTTCACAGACTCTGAGATCAACGGGCGGCTGAGCGCCTTGGCGCTCGGCTCACGCCGCAGTTCGATCCGTTACCAAGCGCAAGAGTCATGTCGACGGCAAGTCCAGCACAGTCCTATTGCGCACACCGGGGCGGTGAGTCGAACGCTTGGCTCGCCGCCTCCGAACCCGGCGTGGCCTGCAGCCCCGGATGCAAGGCGGCTGAATGTACCAACGCCGGACGAGCACCTCGATCACGAGCGGGACGAGAAAGCCAAGGAAAAATGCCGGCGCCTGCTCCAGGCTTTTTGCGCTGGCGTTTCCGTCAGCATTTTCAGCCCCGGCATGACCGCCACACCAAGGGAAAATCCGGCCATCGTGAGGAGCGGCAACGCCCGGCGCATCACTTCGAGCAAGAGTTCCGTCGCAAGCGCAGCAAAAAATGGTCGCCGGGACCGAGCATTTTGTTGGAAATTGCGCATGCCCTCCTCACCAGCACCCTTGGGCGGTCAAGAGAGCTTTGCACGCTCAGTCGAAAATTTCTTTCCAGAACGATTTTCGGCCCTGCATCGGGCCATAGCGCCCCTGATGTTTCCCACCGCCGTGGTGGCCGTCGTTTTGGCCATAACTTTCAGGCTGTGGTGATGGGCGGCCCACTTGCTGTGGTGCGCTGGCCGCCTCCTGTTGCTGGCTGCGCTCGATGATCTTGTCGAGCTCGCCGCGATCGAGCCAAACGCCGCGACATTGCGGGCAGTAGTCAATTTCAATGCCTTGGCGTTCGGTCATCACCAGGGTACTTTCCTTGCAGACGGGGCATTTCATGATGGCATCTCCTTGTTGTGAAACCATGAACCAAGCAAATCAAACCGCTGCACGTTCCGCCGGCGCAGCAGCCGCATGCCGTTGAACACCACCAGCAGGCTGGCCCCCATGTCGGCGAACACCGCCATCCACAGGGTCGCCACGCCGCTCAGGGCCAGCACGAAGAACACGGCCTTGATGCCGAGCGCCAGGGCGATGTTCTGCTTGAGAATCATGGCGGTGTGCCGGCTCAAGCGGATGAAGTCGGCGATCTTGCGCGGGTCGTCGTCCATGATGGCCACATCGGCGGTTTCCAGCGCGGTGGCGGTGCCGGCCGCTCCCATGGCGAAGCCGATGTTGGCGCGTGCCAGCGCCGGCGCATCGTTCACGCCGTCGCCGACCATGCCGACCGAGCCGTAGCGCGCATGCAGTTCGGCAACGGCGGCCTGCTTGTCCTGCGGCAGCAGATTGCCGCGCGCATCCTTGATGCCGAGCTGGACGGCAATGGCCCGTGCCGTGGCCGGGTTGTCGCCGGTCAACATGACGGGTTCGACATGCAGCGACTTGAGGGCCGCAACGGCCTGCGCGCTCTCCGGCCTGAGGGTGTCGGCGACGCCAAACACGGCCACCGGGCCGACCGCGTCGCACAAAACGATGGCGGTCTTGCCGGCACGCTCCAGCACGGCAAGCTGCGCCTCCAGCGCGGCCGAACAGACCCCAATGTCTTCAGCCAGGCGGTGATTGCCCAGATGCCAGACCTGCCCGTCCATGCTGCCTTTGACGCCGCGCCCTTGCAGCACGCCGAAATCATCGACAGGCATGACTGCGGCGCCCGGCTGCTGCGCGCGCCAACCGGCGACCAGCGCCTGGGCGACCGGATGGGTGCTGTGGTCATCGAGGCTGGCGGCGATCCGCAGGGCTTGCGCGATCGGCATATCGCCAAGCGGGATCGCATCGGTCAGCGCGGGCTTGCCGAGGGTCAGCGTGCCGGTCTTGTCGAGCGCCACGGCTTTGAGCAGCCGGCCGCCTTCGAGATGCACCCCGCCCTTGATGAGGATGCCCCTCCGGGCCGCCGCCGCGAGGCCGCTGACCACCGTGACCGGGGTCGACACCACCAAGGCGCAGGGGCAGGCGATGACCAGCATGACCAGGGCCTCGTACAGCCAGGAACTCCAGCCGCCGCCGCTCAGCAGCGGGCCGAGGATGGCCACGGCGATGGCGAAGACCACCACCGCGGGGGTGTAGTAGCGCGCGAATTGATCGACGAAACGCTGGGTCGGCGCGCGCTGTGACTGCGCGCTCTGGATGGCCAGGGCGATGCGGGCCAAGGTGCTGTCACCAGCCGAGGCCGTGACGGTGGCTTCCACCACGCCATCGGCCACGATGCTGCCGGCATACAGCAGGTCACCCGCTTGCTTGTCCACGGGCAGGCTTTCCCCGGTGATCGGCGCCTGGTTCAGCGCCGCGCGGCCGGAGTCGACGCGTGCGTCCAGCGGCACCCGCGCGCCGGTGCGCACCCGGATGCGGCTGCCGACCGCCACCCCGGCCACCGGCTTGGACTCCCAGGCCTCGCCAGCCTTGACCTCGGCAGTTTCCGGCGCGATGGCCGTGAGCGCCTTGATCGCGTTCCTGGCACGCTCCAGCGACAGCGCCTCGATCGCCTCGGCCACGGCAAACAGGAACACCACCATCGCCGCTTCCGGCCACTTGCCGAGCGCCACGGCCCCGGCCACGGCGATGGACATCAGGAAGTTGATATTGAGGGTCAGGTTTCTGAGCGCGATCCAGCCCTTCTTGAGGGTGGGCAGACCGGCGCTGAGGATGGACACGGCGGCAAGCGCCATCACCATCCACGAGGCTTCTTGCCCGCTCGACCAGGCGATGACCTCGGCCGCGACGGCGGCGGCGCCAGCCACGGCGAGCAGACCTTTTTGCCTTCGGCTCAGGGCGGGGGGAAGCACGGACACCGGCGCATTGGCTTCCAGCAAATTGGGTGCCATGCCCAGCTTGTCCAGCGCCACGGCAATCTCCTGGGGCTGATCCAAGCGGTGATACACCGTGAGCTCCCGATTCACGAGGTTGAAGTCGAGCTGCACAACCCCGGGCATGGCCTCCAGCTTGTTGCGGATCAGGCGCTCCTCGGTCGGGCAGTCCATCTTGTCGATGCGGTAGCGCACCCGGCTGGTCCCTTCGGGTGCCGGATTGGTGTTGCACACCCCCGTGAGGCAGTCGGTCTGTGTCGTTGGGGCGCAGCAGGCATCGGCCGCCGCGTGGGCATGGGTATGCGCATCAGGGCCGTGGTCGTGACCATGATCGTGCGCATGATCGTGGTCACATGCGGGCTCATGGTCTTGCGCCTGGACAGGCAGGCGTAACGCTGTGCTGGTGGGGTCGTGCTGGCTCATGATGGCGGATCTCGGTGAACAGTGCGATCATTGAACAGCCTGTAGCAGCTACAGGGTCAAGTGCCTTTGCACGGCAGGGGAATACATCATGCGAATCGGGGAATTGGCGCGGCGCGGCCACTGCGACGTGGAGACGGTGCGTTTTTACGAGCGCGAGGGCTTGCTGGACGCGCCCGCCCGCGAGGGCAACGGCTATCGCAACTACACCAATGACCACCTGGTGCAGCTCAACTTCATTCGTCACTGCCGCTCGCTGGGCATGGGATTGCCGGACGCGCGCGTGTTGCGCAGCTTTCAGGAGCATCCTGAATCGGCGTGCGGCGCCATCAACCAGTTGATCGACCGGCAGATCGCGCGTATCCACCATCAAGTCGAATCGCTGCGCCTGCTGGAGCAGCAGTTGCACGCGCTGCGCGAAACCTGCCAGGCCAATCGAACCGCGGGCGCATGCGGCATCATGCAGAACCTGCAGCACGCTGCGGCTGGCGAGCCCTGCGAATGCCATGCGGAACCCTAGATAGTGTCGTCACGAGATATGGCATGATGGCGTTGTTCGCAACGACTGCGCTATTGAGATGCCAGAGACTCTTCATCGACACGACCTATCAGACAGGCACTGGGAATTGCTCGAGCCCCATCTGCCGGGGCGAGCGGGGGTTTGGGGTGGGGTTGCGCAGGACAACCGCCAATTCATCAATGCCGTGTTCTGGATTCTTCGCACCGGCGCGCCGTGGCGAGACCTGCCGGCCTCGTATGGTGGATGGAAAAACACCCATCGGCGTTTTTGCCGCTGGCGTGACCAGGGCATTTGGGAGTCGCTGCTCGAGCAGTTCATTGTGGAGCCTGATTTCGAATGGCTCATGATGGATGCCAGCCATTGCAAAGTCCATCCACACGCCGCAGGAGCGCGGGGTGGCAATCAGGCCATGAGCCGTACAAAAGGGGGCTCAACACCAAGATACATCTGGCCGTGGATGCGCATGGTCTGCCGCTCAGAGCGGTTATTACAGAAGGTGCCCGAGCGGATTGCGCAGAGGCTGAGCGGTTGATGGATGGATTCAGGATGCAGTGTCTACTTGCCGATAAAGGCTACGACAGCGATGCCATCGTGGCGAAAGCCCAAGAGCAAGGTGCGCAAGCCGTCATTCCGTCGCGCAAGAACCGCAAGCAACCCAGGGCCTATGACAAGGCGCTCTACAAACTGCGCCATCTGGTCGAGAACGCCTTCCTACATCTCAAGCGATGGAGGGGCATCGCCACGCGCTACGCGAAAAACGTCGCCTCATTCGTTGCCGCCGTGCAAATTCGATGCATCGTCCTCTGGCTGCGCATCTCGTGACGACACGACCTAGCCTGATGCTGGTGACCACCCCATGCAAGCGCACGGATCGCGTACGGCTTTCATAGCTGGTGGGGTCGGCACTGATGAAGATCTTGCACATGGCTGGGCTCCAGGAGGCCGTGGGTTGGAATGCTACAGGCTGATGCGCGTGCCGAGCACGGCCAGGAACTGGCCGATCCACGCCGGGTGCGCTGGCCAGGCAGGCGCCATGACCAGGTTGCCGTCCGTCACGGCCGCGTCGATGGCGATGCCCACGTACTCCGCACCGGCCAACTCGACCTCGATCTGGCAGGCGGGGTAGGCGCTGAGCTTGCGGCCCTTGATCAAGCCGGTGGCGGCCAGCAGTTGGGCGCCATGGCAGATGGAGGCGACGGGCTTGTTGTTGGTCAGAAAGTGCCGCGCGATCTCGACCACGCGCGTGTTCATGCGCAGGTACTCGGGCGCACGACCGCCGAGCACCACCAGTGCGTCGTACTTGGTGGGGTCGATGTCCCCAAAGCTGGCGTTGAGGGTGAAGCGGTGGCCAGGCTTCTCGCTGTAGGTCTGCTGGCCCTCGAAGTCGTGGATCGCCGTCATCACGTGATCGCCGCTTTTCTTGTCGGGCGCGATGGCGTGAACGGTGTGGCCTACAGCCTGCAGAGCCTGGAAAGGAACCATCACCTCGTAGTCTTCGCCGAAGTCGCCGCACAGCATCAGGATCTTGCTCATCGTGATTGTCTCCATTGGAGCATGTGGTTCCACCATTGTTCGCTGTACACGCCTGAGCTGGTAGTAGCTGCTTATCGAGCGAGTCGTGGTTTCCCCGGAACTGAAGCGGATGTGTATACCGTTCGGATTTGACCAGTGTGCCGACGCATCGTTGATCCATGCGCCTTGGGTACATGTCCTCACTCGACAGGAAACACCCGCAATTCTTCCCTGGTCACCGCAATTTCGGCCCCTTGGTCAACCTGACGTCGGCGCGAACAACTCAGATGAGACATCGCCGACAACTACGATCGTCAACTTGCTGAGCAAGCTGTTGCAGCTTGACTCAAGCAAAAACGCCTCCGGAAACCCGAGGCGGTTCACTGGCGCCAATGCGGACCGAGCGACACACGCCCCCGACCGCTCGCTGACGACTGCCCGCTCGGGGCAGACCAATCCAATCTACCGCAGGCGACGACACCAGTTCCCAAGTTGAAGGATCACTCGCTCAGATAGCGCACGCCGGTCAGCTTTTCGGACAGCTCCCATAGGCGGCGCGCGGAGTCTTCATCGCGCGAGGCTTGGTTGGAGCCCACCTTCTTGGGGTAGCCCCGATTCCCGCCCATGCGGTCCGGACCGTAGTAATCGCCGCCGCGCACATCCGGCATGCTGGCTGCGTAGAGCTGGGGCAACGCACCCATTTCGGCGGATTGCGCCAGCAGCGCGTTGCCCATCCGCATGAACATCCGACCCAAGGCGGACTTCTCCATCGTGGGCCCGGCGGTTTGCAGATTGGTGGCGGCGTAACCCGGATGCGCGGCAACGCTGATCGCCCGGGCTCCCGCCTTGCTCAGGCGCCGCTGCAGCTCGTAGGTGAACAGCAGGTTCGCCAGCTTGCTCTTGCCATAGGCGTCCCACTTCTTGTAGCGCTTGCGCTCCCAGTTCAGGTCACCGAAGTCCATGCTGCGCGTCCAGTTGTGCGCAAGGCTCGCTGTGCTGACCACGCGGGCGGCGGATGCCACCAGCAATACATCCAGCAGCAGGCCGGCAAGAGCGAAATGGCCAAGATGATTGGTGCCGATCTGCATCTCGAAGCCTTGCTTGGTCCGCACCAGCGGCAGCGCCATCACGCCGGCATTGTTGTGCAGGATATCCAGCTTCTGATGCCTGGCTTTGAAAGCCTTCGCAAATGCAGCGATGGAATCGAGATCGGCGAGGTCGAGCGCCATGAACTCGAGCTGCGCACCGGGCACTGCAACCTTGATCGCGTTCATTGCAGACTCGGCTTTCTCGCGTCCCCGGCAAGCCAGCACCACCTGCGCCCCGTTGCGCGCCAGTTCGAGCGCCGTGTGAAACCCCAAGCCGCTGTTGGCGCCGGTGACGACCGCCAGCTTGTTCTTCAGATCCGGCATGTCGGCCGTTGTCCAATGGCTCATTGTTATTCCCGTGGGTGTGTTTGCATTGATGGGCAGTCGACCCAGAAATTGCGCGCCAGCGGCCGCCGTTGATCCCACTTGCCCTTCTTGCTGGCGAAATCGACGACGCCGCTGCCCTGATCCGCATCCGGCACCTGCCAGGCGCCGTTGACCGCGCCGGAGAGCGCGCCCGACAACGCCTCGAAGCCCTGCGCGGTGTACAAATCGCACTCCACTCCCCGATTGATGATGAATTTCAGTTGTCTCACGGCCTGGTGATTCTTCACCCGGAATACCTCCAACAAATGGTTCACTTCCGCATCGAGTGCACCGATCGGCACGACCCGGTTCCACAGGGTGAGGTCCACGGCGCGGCGCGCACCGTGCAAGGCGCCGATCAGGTTGATCTCCTTGGTCATGCGCCGACCGATCAGGCGCGCCATGCGCGTGGTGCCGCCCCAGCCCGGGGTAATGCCCACATCCACTTCCGGCATGCCCCAGAGAGCCCGCTCAGTGGCAATGACGAAATCGCAGGCCATGGTGATCTCCAAGCCGCCGCCGACGGCCATGCCGTCGACCGCTGCGATGGTGATCTTGTCCAACTCCTCCAGCGTATTCGCCATGTGCTGGTAGTAGCGCACGCGGCGCATGACGTCGTTGGCATTGCCCCACTTGGGCATTTCGGTGATGTCGTCGCCGGCGCAGAAGTGCTCCCCCGCGCCTTTGATGATCAGATAGTTGATGTCGGTGGCGTCGCGCGCCTTTTCGAAGGCGCCGACCAGTTCGGCGGACAAGGACATGGACAGCGCATTGCGCCGCTGCGGACGGTTCAGCGTCAGCAGCATGGCGTCACCGCTTTGTTCAATGATCAGATCGTTGCTCATCCGCTTGCTCCTTGAGTTCGGGATGTGTTGCAGCGACGGGCTTGCACCTGGGCGCACAACCAGTCACAATCGAATGAATAGTTACACAGACGCTATCAAAATGCAAGTTAATAAAAAGAAATCAACCGGATCACGCCCCGAGGTCCCGGTCGCGCAGCGACGCCCGCGGGTGGATTCGATCGAGCGCGTGCTGTCGCAGGTTGGCGACGCCTGGACCTTCCTGATCCTGCGGGAAGCGTTTTTTGGCGTGCGCCGCTTCGATCAATTCCAGACCACCCTGGCGGCCGCGCCCAACATCCTGACCGACCGTCTCAAAAAGCTGGTCGCCAACGGCCTGCTACAGAGGCATCAATATCTGGAGCGTCCTCCGCGCTTCGAATACGGGCTGACGGAAAAGGGGGTCGACTTGTACCCAGCTATCGTGCTGCTCATGCGCTGGGGTGACCGCTGGCTGGACGAGGACAAGGGGCCGCCGTTGGTGTTGATGCACAGGCCCTGCGGCAAGGTGTCACAGCCGGTTTTGGTGTGTGATCAGTGCGCCGAGCCGATCAACGCGCGCGACATGGACTGGAAGCCGGGGCCAGGGGCTGAGCCTTCAGTCTCTGCGATGGCGTAGGTTGGTCTGATCATCGTGTCCGTGTCCGAGTTCGACTCTACCGAGCAAGAGGCGTTGTAACTTGCACCAGGTCATCGATGACATCGGCGAGTGCGCCCTGATTGTTGCCGGAAGGCCGCTGGAGCGCATCACCCAGCTCACCGAGGCGCTACCCGAGCATCCCCCTGTACAAGATCATCGACTGGTTTGCACAGCCGCGGGAGATGGTCGTCCACCCGACCTACATCGTGTTCTACCGCGTGACGGCCACCAGCATCGACATGCTCGCCGTCACCCACGCACGCCGCCAGTCCCCGGCTTGAGTGCTCGAAAGTGACAACATGACGATATAGCGTGACGCACACCGTGCGCAAGGCCGATGAGAACGGCCACCCCATTGAGATCATCCGCACCATCTCGGCACGTCGCGCCGACCGCACCGAAAGGCAACACGATGAAGCGCAAAACCGTGAGCCACACGCTGAAGACTCTGCCGATCTTGACCGGCGCAGCATGCCAGGCTCAAGGCGCTGGCAGCCAAGTCCAACAGCGAGATCGACGCCAGCGACAAGCTGGTGCAGGCCATCGAGACGGTGTACCCCAAGAGCGGTCGTCGCGGTCGCCCGCCCATTGGCGCCGAACGCATGCTGAGGCTGTATTGCATCCAACTGTGGTTTGGCTTGAGCGACGAGGGCGTGGAAGACGCCCTGTACGACAGTGCGGCATTCCGGCGCTTCGTCGGCATCGATCTGCGCACCGAGCGCGCCCCTGACTCGACGACCTTGCTGAAGTTTCGCCGCCTGCTGGAAACCCACGACCTCACGCGCGCACTGCTCGACGGGGTGAACGCCGGCATGCAAGAGCGCAGACTGCTGCTCAAGCGTGGCACGCTGATCGACGCTACCATCATCGCGGCGCCCAGTTCCACCAAGAACGCGCAGGGCACGCGCGACCCCGAGATGCGCTCGACCAAGAAGGGCAACAACTGGCACTTCGGCTTGAAGCTGCACATCGGCGTCGATGCCGAGTCGGGGCTGGCGCATACGGGGGTGACCACCGCTGCCCACGCAGCCGATGTGTCGCATGTGACTGAACTGCTGCATGGCGAGGAAGCGGACGTCTTTGCCGATGCGGGTTACACCGGCGTGGACAAGCGCGACGAGGTCACGGCCGCGCAGCAAGACGGCCGGATCGCACCGAACGTGAACTGGCATGTGGCCACCAAGCGCAGCCTGATCAAGAAACGTCCCGACGGCCTGGGCAACCCAAGTTCGACGTTCTGAGCAGATTTCAGCGATGGTCGGCGGTTGATAGATGTGTTGAATCAATGGGTTGAATGTCACCGTGGGGTGTTTTTCCGAAACTGTTTGTAGTGGCACGTTATTGACGCGAAGTAGTCGGCCCTGCAAAATTCATCTGATGCCACCGAGATTGGCATGAGCGAACGCATATCTAAGCGCGTTGACATTACCGGACGCAGGGGAGCCCAGGAAGTGGGCCAACCCGGCCACGAATTCAGGGCGCAATAAAAGGACCTTCAGCCCCAGACGCACCATCGCCCGCAGCAACCAGCGCAGGTTGTAGCCCGCCGCGCAGAGCACCGCATGCAACGCATCGCCGGTGGCCCCTTGCAACCAGCAGCGATCCATCCGGTTATCCGATTTCAGATGCCCGATGGCCGGCTCCACCGCCTGCCGGCGTTTCAGCCATCGGCGCTGTTGCAGCGTCAGCGGCTTGTACTTGCCCCGGTGGATGATCTCCACGCCAGGGTTGTCCTTGTCCACGCCCCGATAGCCCAAGTCGACCACCACCTGCTTGGGCACTTTGCCCGTCCCCTCCAGCAAAATGCCCGTCTGTTCCAGTTGCGGGTTCAACACGTGGCCATCGTAGGGGTTGCCCGGGAAGGTCCGGGCGCCCACCATCAGCCCGCTCTGATGGGCGCCCGCAATGCTCGTCTTGACCCCGAACTCGTAGGGCTTGCGCGCCTTGCCCTTTGTGTACAGCGTCAGAAGAACCCAAGTCGGGACTGCTGCGGCGGCAGCTCAAAGCCGCATAGCTCAGTTGTGCAACGTCACGCTTCTTTTGCGGCCTTTCGCCGGCTATCCGCCGTCGGCGTTCCGGGCGTCGTGGCCGACGCGACGCGGACGATCGAGATCGCCGTGGACGATTCGATGCGCTTCACACCGGACGCGATGTAGGTGCAGCGGGGGCAGACCGTCCGCTTCATCCTCGTCAACCAGGGGAAGATGCGGCACGAGATGACCATCGGGACCATGGCCGAACTCCAGGAGCACGAGAAGATGATGGCGGCGATGCCCGACATGGCCAACGGCGTCGAACCCAACATGGTCGCCGTGCCGCCGGGAGGAAAGGGCGAACTGGTCTGGCACTTCGGCCAGGCCGGGGCGGTGGATTTCGCCTGCACCATGCCCGGCCACATGCGGGCCGGGATGCTGGGCAAAGTGCTGGTCCGGTAGCCCCGCATCGGGTCCGGCTTCGCCTTGCAAATTCATGACGCAGATGTCATGGGATGGTCATGCGCGGGACAGCGACGGATGCCTATACTCGGATCGAGCAATCGGAAATCGCGCACTGACTGCGGATGGGCCGGGTCTGCGATGCGCGGTGCAAGCTGAGGAGGGCAGGCTCATGGGCACACTGCTGTACTTACTGCTGATCGCCGGCGTGTTTTTCGTGATGATGCGCTTCGGTTGCGGGGCGCACGTCATGGGCCACGGCGGACACGAGGGCCACGACCGCGCTGGTGGAGGGGCTGGCGGCGCCTCCGGCGGCCCGGCGCCGGACAAGGCGGTCGACCCGGTCTGCGGCATGAGCGTGGACACCGCCACCGCCAGGTCGGCCGTCTACCGCGGCCGGCCGTACTGGTTCTGCTCCGCAGAGCACCGCGACCAGTTCGAGGCTGCGCCCGAGCGCTACGCCATGGCGGACCAAGAGAAGGAGCACTCCCATGCCCACTGAAACCTGGCGTCCCGCCAATCGCCCGCGCCTGCCGGTGGTCGCCCTTGGCATGAGCCTGGGGATCTTCCTGGCCATCACCTTCGCCGCCTGCGTCGGCTTCGATCTGCTCGTTCCCGGGCAGGCCATGTACCAGAGCTGGCTGAAGCTGCTGCCCGGATTCACCTGGCTGAGCTGGCCGAGCTTCCTGCTCGGCCTGGGCGAGAGCTTCGGCTACGGCTGGTACGTGGCGCTGATCTTCGGCCCGCTGTTCAACTTCTTCGCTGCCCGGCTGACCGAATGAGGCTGCGCCCGGAAGAGCTTCCCATGCACGCGATCCCACGCAAGTCTCCCCGTCGGTCCGCTACCCCGACGCAAGTCGCCGCTGCGCCCGCGCCGGTTCCCGCGCCTGCCGTCGCCGCAACGCCGGCGGCGCCGGAGCCGAACCCGGCACCGCCGGCAGCGGCCGGCTTCCTCCCGCTGGACTATGCGCGCGACGTCGTCGAGCGTTCGATCCTGTTCTGGGACACGCTGCGCCAGCGCGCCGACGACCTGATCGCCCACGAGCGCGCCGGCAAGCCGCCGCTGCTGGACTTCGACTACGAGACGCTGCTCGACGCGCGCCGCTTCGAGCGCCCGGCCAACTACGCACTGCTGCGCATCACCCGCATTGGCGAGGACCGCTGCGAGGAGTGCTGCACCGACGCGTCCAAGCCCCCGGTGATGATCGTCGACCCGCGCGCCGGCCACGGCCCGGGGATCGGCGGGTTCAAGCGCGACTCCGAGGTCGGCATGGCGATGCGCGAGGGCCATCCGGTGTACTTCGTCGTGTTCTTCCCCGAGCCCTGCCCGGACCAGACGCTGGCCGACGTGCTGCATGCGCTGCGGCGCTTCGTCGAGGTCGTGGCCGAGCGCCACCCCGGAACGCGACCCGTCCTCTACGGCAATTGCCAGGCGGGCTGGGCCATTGCCCTGCTGTCGGCGGACTGCCAGGGGCTGGCCGGGCCGGCGGTGCTCAATGGCTCGCCGCTGTCGTACTGGGCGGGCGAGCCCGGGGTCAACCCCATGCGCATCGCCGGCGGCTTCGTCGGCGGCGCCTGGATGACCCACTTGCTCGCCGACCTCGGCGACAGCCGCTTCGACGGCGCCTGGCTGGTGCAGAACTTCGAGACCCTAAAGCCGGAAGCGGTGTGGGAAAAATACGCCTGCCTGTTCGTCGCGGTCGACACCGAGCGCGACCGCTTCCTGGAGTTCGAGCGCTGGTGGGGCAGCTTCTACTTCCTCGGCCGCGAGGAGATCCTCTCCATCGTCGAGAACCTGTTCATCGGCAACCGGCTCGAGGAAGGCGGGGTGCGAATCTGCGACGGCTGCTTCGCCGACCTGCGGCGCATCCGCAATCCGCTGGTGATCTTCGCCTCGCACGGCGACAACATCACCCCGCCGCACCAGGCGCTGGGCTGGATCCCGGCGGTTTACGAGGACACCGCCGACCTGAAGGCCGCCGGCCAGCGTATCGTCTACCTGATCGACCCGCACGTCGGCCACCTGGGCATCTTCGTCTCGGCCAAGGTGGCGCGGCTGGAGCACCGCGCGATCCTCGAAAGCCTCGCCGAGATCGAATCGCTCGAGCCCGGCCTGTACGAGATGCGCATCGACAATCCCTCGGGCGATCCCGACTCGCGCAAACCGGCCTACGCCGTGCGCTTCGAACCGCGCGAGGTGGAGGACCTGAAGTTCCCCGCGACGCCCGAGGCGTTCGAGCGCGTGCGGCAGGTTTCCGAGGCCAACGAGCGTCTCTACCGCGACTGGGCCGGCCCGTTGGTGCGCGCTCTGGCCAACCCATGGAGCGCCGCGGTCCTGGAGAGACTGCACCCCATGCGCACCAGCCGCATGCTGCTGTCCGGGGAGTTCAACCCGTGGATGGGCGCGGTGCGCGAACTCGCCCGGCAGGTCGGGCAGCGGCGCAAACCCTTGCCGCCCGAGCACCCGCTGATGGCCAGCGAGAGCGACGCCGTGCGCCGGACGGGCGCGGCGATCGGTGCATGGCGCGAATGGCGCGATGGCCAGGACGAGCGGATGTTCGCCCTGCTGTACGGCGCCGGGCAGCCTGCCGCTGCCGCCAAACCCGCGACACGCAAAGGCGCGTCCCATGGTCGGTGAAGCAGCGTCGGCCGCGGCGCTGACCGCGGTCGGCACGGTATGAAGACGCGCACGTCCTGGATCGGCTTCAACGGCGTTCCCGCGGGGGAGAGACGCGCGGCCCGCGCGCTCGGCAGGTTCGCTGCGCCGTGGATGATCGGCATCGCCCTGCTGGCGATGCCCTCGTTCTACCTCGAGGACCTGCAAGGCAATGCCCTGTACGCAGGCTGGGGGCTGCGCATCGACGCGCTCATCTTCGCCGCCTTCGCCGCCGAGACCGCGCTGACGGCGACGCTGTGCCGCAGGCGCTGGCGCTACCTCGCGGCCAACTGGCTCAAGGTCTTCATCGTCCTGGTTTCGGGGCTGGCGCTGCTCGGCGCCAACCGGGGCTGGATGCCGATCGTCCACCTGCTCCACCTGCTCTACATCGCCCTGTGTTCGCCTGGCTGCTGGGCCATGTCCGCCGTGTGTTCTCCGACAGCGTGATTCCCTACGCTGTGCTGCTGGGGGCCGGAGCGGTGCTGCTGGCGGGAGTGGGCTTCTACCGGATCGAGCCGACCATCCGCACCTACGGCCAGGGCGTGTGGCTGGCGTTCACCACCGCAGCCACCGTGGGATACGGCGACTTCGTCCCGACCACCGCGGCCTCGCGGGCGCTGGCCGTGCTGGTGGTGACCGGCGGCTACGCGGTGTTTTCGCTCGTCACTGCGGGCGTCGCCGCGTTCTTCGTGGGCGAGAGCGAGAAGAAGGCGCAGTGCGACATCCAGGACGAGTTGCGGTTGCTGCGCGAGGAGGTACGGAATCTCCGGCGCGACCTCGCCGCTTCCCGCCCCCGCCTGTGCGAGAAAGCCCCGGCCGCGTCGGGGGATTCGAAGAGCCTATGATTTTCGGTGCAACGGTCCGGCCATTCCCACTTCCCCGAACGCATGAGCGCCTTGCGCATCGCTTTCATCGCCTTTGTGCTGGCAGTCTTGCCACTGCACGGCTGGGCGTACGCCGTAATGCCCGCGGCCGCCACGGCGATGGCTGGGACTGCATGCGGCCATGCGGCTCCAACGTTCGGACACGGGTCGGCCGCGCGCGCCACGAGCCTCGCCGCACCGCCGCGTCCGTTCGTGCGTCACGGCGCAGGCTGTCCTGCCGGCGGCCAGTCGACCTGCCATGTCGTCTGCGGACTGACGCTGGCGACGGTTTCGGCGCCGGCCGTGTCCTTCCTGCCGCCTGCCGCAGCGGCTGTGCCGCAACCCGACGACCAGCGCCTCCCCAGCGCGCCGCCCGACGCATCCTACCGGCCGCCCCGGGCCTGAATCTCCCGACGCCTCACTGCGGGGCGGCCATGTGGCCGTCCCTTCCGGGGGACGCCGGCATCCGCCGCGGCCGTCCCCGTGAACGATCGATCGAGGTTTTCCCATGCGCATTCGTCTGCGATCCGTCGTTGCGGCCGGCGTGGCCGCCGCATTGGTCGCCGTGGCCTATGTCGCGCTCACCGACCACCCGCCGGCGCCGGACGCGACCTTCGTCCTGCTGTCTGGCCGGAAGCTGACCACCACGCAGTTGCGCGGCAAGGTCTACCTGGTGAACTTCTGGGCGACCAGTTGCGCCACCTGCATCAAGGAAATGCCACAGATGATCCAGACCGACCAGCGCTTCAAGGGGCGGGATTTCGCCTTCGTCGCGGTAGCGATGAGCTACGACCCGCCGGACTTCGTCGAGCAGTACGCCCGCACGCGCCGCCTGCCCTTCGACGTCGCCCGCGACGCCGACGGCAGCGCGGCCCGCGCGTTCTTCGGGGTGCGGATGACGCCCACCACCTTCCTGGTCGACAAGCGCGGGCGCATCCTCAAGCGCATCCTCGGTGAACCGGACTTCCCGGAACTCCACCGCCTCATCCGCCGCGAGCTGGCCGCTTCGTGATAGGTGCGACCGACATGTCCCTTTTCTTCGAAATCGCCCTGGCCCTCGCCGCGGGCCTGCTGCTGAACCTGACCCCGTGCGTGCTACCGGTCATCCCGATCAAGGTCCGAACCATCCTGCGCGAGGCCGGCGAGGGAATCGGAGCGCGGGCCGTGTCCGCCGCCCTGTTCGCTCTCGGCTCGGTGTCGTTCTTCGCGGCGCTGGGACTGGCCACCGCGCTGCTGCACTTGCAGTGGGGGGTGTTGTTCCAGTCGCGCGCGGTGCTGGTCGGGCTGGTCGTGGTGATGCTGGTGCTGGCGGCGGCGAGCTTTTCCGCGCGCAGCCTGCCGGTGCCGGCAGCGGTCGCGCGCCTGCGCGGTGGTCGCCATCTCGAGCCGCTGGTGTCGGGTCTGGTCGGCGGCGTGCTGTCCACGCCGTGCACGGGCCCCCTGCTCGGCGGCGTGCTGGTCTTCGCCCTGACCCGACCGCCGGCGGACATTGTGACGCTGTTCGTGGCCATCGGTTCGGGGATGGCGCTGCCCTACGTCGTGCTGCTGCTGCGGCCTGCCCTACTCGCCCGGCTGCCGCGAGGCGGGGCCTGGGCCGAGGTGGTGCGCAAGAGCTTCGGCTGGCTGCTGCTGGGCGGCGCGGTCTTCTTCGCGCAGAGCCTGCTGCCGGCATGGGTCGCTGATGCAGCGTGGATTGCGTTTCTCGCCGCGCTGGTGCCGTGGGCCGCTGTCACCGCGCTGCGCGCCACTGACCGGCGCACCCGGTGGGCCGCGGCGCCGGCCATCGCCTACCTGGGCGCCGGGTTCTGGCCCGCTGCCGGACAGGGCATCCCCTGGCAGCCGCTGCGCGCTGGCGACGCCGGCGCCATCGGCGCGCTGCATCGGCCGGCGCTGGTCGAGTTCACCGCGCAGTGGTGCCTGAACTGCCGCATCCTGGAGAAGACCGTGTACCGCGACCCGGCGGTGGCGCGCGCCGTGCGCGCGGCCGGCGCCGTGCCGCTGCAGGCCGACCTCACCCGCCCCGACCCCGTCCTGCAGCGGCTGCTGGCGAAGTACGGCGGTGCCGGCATGCCGTTCCTGGCGATCCTCGATCGCAACGGACGCGAGGTGGGGCATCTGTCCGGGCTGTTCACCGCCGGCACGCTGATCGAGCGGCTTTCCACCCTGCAACCTGTTTCGACGGCCGGCATGGCCGCGCCGGTCGACTCCGCGTCGGAGGTGAGCGCGAGCGTCACTGCGGCAGCCGGCGGCGCGACGGTGATCCTGCACATCGCCCGCGGCTGGCACGTCTACGCCAATCCGCCCTCGGCGCCCTACCTGATCCCCGTGTCGGTGCGCGTGCTGAGCGACGGGCGCGCGCTCGACGGGCGGCCGAGCTATCCGCCCGGCACGACCATCGGCTTGCGCATCGACGGCCGCGACATCCTCGTCTACGAGAACGACGCGCGCATCGGCCTGCCCGGCCTGGCAAGCCTGCGAGGACAAGGACCTTTGCCTACCGCCGACGACCCTGAGCGCCGCGGTGCGGTGAGGCGATCCACTTTTTTCAGCTTTCTCTTGATCCCAACCGAAAAGGAGTTGCAATGAGACATTTCCCCACCCGGCGGCTCGCAGCCGCCTTGCTGGCCGCAGCCGCGACGATGCTTCCGGCCTGGGCTGCCGGCCCGGCGATGCCGGCCATGGCGGGCATCGCCGCCGCGGGCGCGCCGGTCGAGCTGATGCACGTGCACGGCCTGGCCTTCGGCCCCGACGGCACCAGGCTCTACATCCCCGACCACCACGGCGTGGCGGTGTACTCGGCGGGACGCTGGTCCACGCTGCCGAGCGCGTCCAACGACTACATGGGCTTTACCGCCACGCGCACGGCGTTCTACAGCAGCGGCCACCCGGCGCCGGGGACGAACGCGGTCAATCCCATCGGCCTGGTCAAGAGCACCGACGGCGGCCGGACCTGGCACACCCTCGGCCTGCGCGGCGAGTCGGACTTCCACGTCATGGCGGCCGGATACGCCTCCAACGCGGTCTACGCGATGGCCATGGAGCGCAACAGCCGCATGCCCGAGCCGGGGCTGTATGGCACGGTCGACGACGGCTTCGTCTGGAAGCATGCGGCCGCTGACGGCCTCGAGGGCGAGGTGTTCGCGCTGGCCGTGCATCCCACCGATCCGCGCATCGTCGCCGCGGCGACCAAGAGCGGGCTGTACCTGTCCACCGACGCGGGCGCGCATTTCCGCGCCGTCGCCGGCAACGCCCAGTTCCTGTCGGTGGCGTTCGACCTCGACGGCAAGCATCTCTGGTACGGCAGCTACGACGGCCAGCCGCACCTGACGCGCATCGCCTTCGCCGGCGGGTCCAGCGCGCCGCAGGCCGTCGCGCTGCCGCCGCTGCGGGAGGACGCGGTCGCGTACGTCGCGCAGAACCCGGCGCGCCGCGGCGAGTTGGCGATCGCCACCTTCCGGCGCGACGTCTATCTCTCCCTCGACGGAGGACGGAGCTGGAAGCAGATCGCCGCCGCCGGGCGCACGCGATAGGACGCTTCGCCTGCCCGCCGGCGCGAAGGCCGACCGTCGGCCGGCGGCGAACATGACATCGACGTCATGATCCGGTCATCTGCCTGAAAGCGCCGACCGCCTAGACTGGTCTTGCTGGGCCGCCGTCGGAGACGCGCGGGCTCCGCCCGATGGAGAGCGAACACCATGAACGATACGACCCATCTGCACCCGCACGAGGCACACCCCGGACCCGCGTTGAGCGCTCGCCCGGCGTCCGGCGGCACGCGCTACACCTGCCCGATGCACCCGCAGATCGTGTGCGACGCGCCGGGTTCGTGCCCGATCTGCGGCATGACGCTCGAGCCGCTCACGGTGCAGGCGCAGGACGAGGACAACCCCGAGCTGGCATCGATGACCCGGCGCTTCTGGGTCGGCCTGGCGCTCACCCTGCCGGTGCTGGCGCTGGCGATGATCGACTACCTGCCGGGGATCCACGCCGCCGCGCTGCCCGGCGCCGCGGCCTATCCCTGGATCGAGTTCGCTCTCGCCTCGCCCGTGGTGCTGTGGGGCGGCTGGCCGTTCTTCGTCAAGGGCTGGCGTTCGGTGGCGACGTGGAACCTCAACATGTTCACCCTGATCGGGCTGGGCGTGGGCGTGGCCTACGCCTACAGCGTCATTGCCCAGGTCGTCCCGCAGATCTTTCCGCCGGCCTTCCGCGACCCCGCCAGCGGCCACGTGGACGTGTACTTCGAGGCGGCCTCGGTGATCGTCACCCTGGTGCTACTCGGGCAGGTGCTCGAGTTGCGCGCGCGCAGCAGCACCAACGCGGCCATCCGCGCGCTGCTGGGCATGGCGCCCAAACTGGCGCGACGCATCGCGCCCGACGGGACCGAGGCCGACGTGCCGCTGGAGCAGGTGCAGGTGGGCGACCGGCTGCGCGTGCGCCCGGGCGAGAAGGTTCCGGTCGACGGCGTCGTCCTCGAAGGCGCGTCCTCGGTGGACGAGTCGATGATCACCGGCGAGCCCATGCCGGTGGAAAAAGGTGCGGGCGACAAGGTGGTCGGGGCCACCGTCAACAGCAGTGGCGCGCTGGTCATCCAGGCGCAGCGCGTGGGCGCCGACACCCTGCTGGCGCAGATCGTGCACATGGTCTCGGAGGCCTCGCGCAGCCGCGCCCCGATCCAGAAGCTGGCCGACCTGGCCTCGGCGTACTTCGTCCCCGCCGTGGTCGTGACCGCCGCGCTCACGTTCGCCGTCTGGGCGGTGTTCGGGCCGGCGCCGGCCATGGGGTACGCCGTGATCAATGCGGTGGCGGTGCTGATCATCGCCTGTCCCTGCGCGCTCGGCCTGGCCACGCCGATGTCGATCATGGTGGCCACCGGCAAGGGAGCCGCCGCCGGGGTGCTGTTCAAGAACGCCGAGGCGATCGAAACCTTGCGCCGCGTCGACACCCTGGTGGTCGACAAGACCGGCACGCTCACCGAGGGCCGGCCGCGGCTGCAGGAGGTGATGCCGACGCAAGGCTTCGCGGCCGACGAGGTGCTGCGCCTCGCGGCCAGCCTGGAGCGCGGCAGCGAGCACCCGCTGGCGGCGGCCATCGTGCAGGGTGCGCAGAACAAGGGACTCGCCCTGGAGCCGGCCACGGACTTCCAGGCCGCGCCCGGCAAGGGCGTGACCGGGACGATCGCGGGCGCGCATGTGCTGCTGGGCAACGCGGCGCTGCTGTCGGCCAACGGCGTGGGCACCGCAGCGCTGGCCGCGCCGGCCGAGGCGCAGCGCGCGCAGGGGCGCACCGCGATGTTCCTGGCGGTGGACGGCCAGGCCGCCGGGCTGGTGGCGGTGGCCGATCCGGTCAAGGCGACCACGCCCGAGGCGATCCGGCAACTGCACGCCGAGGGCCTGCGCATCGTCATGCTCACCGGCGACAGCGAAACCACGGCCAAGGCCGTGGCACGCGACCTCGACATCGACGAGGTCATCGCCGGGGTGCTCCCGGACCAGAAGGCGCAGACGGTCAAGCGCCTGCAGGCCGAGGGCCGCTTCGTCGCCATGGCCGGCGACGGCATCAACGACGCCCCGGCGCTGGCGCAGGCGCAGGTGGGCATCGCCATGGGCACCGGCACCGACGTGGCGATGGAGAGCGCCGGCGTCACCCTGGTCAAGGGCGACCTGCGCGGCATCGTGCGCGCCCGGCGCCTGAGCCGTGCCACCCTGCGCAACATCCGGCAGAACCTGTTTTTCGCCTTCGTCTACAACAGCCTGGGCGTGCCCGTCGCTGCGGGCATTCTGTACCCGTTTTTTGGCATTCTGTTGTCACCGGTGATCGCGGCGGCGGCGATGTCGTTCAGCTCGGTTTCGGTCGTGGCAAACGCCCTGCGCCTGAGGCGCGCGCGCATTTGAAAAACTGGGCCCAGGCCAGACAGGCCTCTCTTTCATCGTTCATTGGAGAATCGTCATGAGTTCTTATGTGTTTACCGTCACGAGCAACAAAGACTTCGAGACCACGGTGCAGGCCGCGACCGATGCATTGAAAGAGGAGGGCTTCGGTGTGCTGACCACAATCGATGTGGCGGCGACGCTCAAGGCCAAGCTTGGGATCGATGAGCGCCCCTATCGCATCCTGGGCGCCTGCAATCCCCACTATGCCCACCAGGCATTGAAAGTGGAGCCCGACATTGGCGCGCTACTGCCGTGCAATGTCGTCGTGCGAGAGGAACCAGACGGAAAGGTCAGCGTGGTATTCATGGATCCGGCCGCCGTGCTCGGCATGGTCGGGCAGTCTGAAATCGACCGGCTCGGAGGGGAAGTGCGCACCAAACTGCTGCGTGTCGCCCAGTCCCTGCAGTCGTAAGTACAGCGCCGCCAAGTTTTTGGCTCGTTGTGGGGGCTCTCGCATTCGGATTGAAGGAGCGTCATCGTGGGATATGGCTATGGAATGATGGGTGGTTGGGGTGGATTCGGCCTGGGGTGGGTGTTCATGGTGCTGTGGTGGGTCGTGATCCTCGCGCTCGTGGTGGGCTTGATCCGATGGCTGTTTACGGGCCACGCAAACAGTTCAGAGTCACGCCCGGTAGACAAAAAGCACATGGACATCCTCAAGGAACGTTATGCCCGCGGGGATATTGACCGCGAAACCTATGAGCGGATGCGGCGCGAGCTGGAAAGTTGAGGTGCATCATGAGCAAGATTTCAAAGTGGGTGCTCGCGCTTGGCATCGTGCTGTTCGCCTACTACTTGGCGCTGGTTCCAGAATTCGGTCCGTTTCCCTTCTGGGGGCAGCGATGGGAAGTCGGCGTCGCACAGGCGCCGTGGCATGAAAATGGGCCTTGGCCCTACGGCATGGGCATGATGGGTGGTGCCCTCCGGTATTGGGAGCGTCCAGCCCCTCGCGACAGACCGTATGGCGGGTACGGCATGATGGATGGAGCTGCACCATGGGCTGGACGGGCCTGGCAGGCAAATCTGACGCTTGCGCAGCAGGTCCGCATTGGACAGATCCAGGCAAGCGCTCTGCGTCAGGAAGGTGCGTTGCAGGCGCAGCTCTACGCCGCAAGAGCAAATTTGCTGGCCTTGAATTCAGCAGCCAAGCCCGACCCGAAGGCTCAATCTCAGGCAGCGACAAGCGTCGCGGATACGTTACGCCAGCTTGTTCAGATCCGCCTGCAGGCAGAGCAACAGATTCAGACGGTTCTCGCGTATCCTTCGAAACCCCCATCGACAACGGCCTCTGGCACTGCGCCGTAGACTGAAAGCCGCGACGCACTGACCGCGACCTGGATACTTTCGGAGCTGACGGGTTTCACAGAATGTGCCCGGCCGGCAGGTCGACGCTGAAACACGTCATTCCGGATGTAGAGGTGACCGAGACTTTCCCAGCGTGGGCCTCGATGATCGACTTGACGATGGCAAGTCCGAGGCCTGCACCCTCGCCGCGTCGCTGGCGCGAGGGATCCACGCGGTAAAAGCGATCGAACAGATGCGGCAAATGTTCTGATGGAATGCCAATCCCGGGATTACAGACCTCGATCGTGACCCATCGCTGATTCCGCGACAGGCGTACGTCGACGGATTGGTCGCGTTGCGTGTAGCGGACGGCATTGGCGATCAGGTTGCTGAGTGCGCGGCGCAACATCTCTCGATCACCCTCGACTCGACCGACTTGCCCGTTCAGTTCGAGCGAGACCCCACGGTCCTCCGCCCAGGCTTCGAAGTAGTCGAACAGGCTGCGTATTTCCGCATGCAGGTCAATTCCCCCGGCGTCGCGTCGCATCGGCCCCTGCTCGGCTTGCGCCAGGAACAGCATGTCGCTGATCATCGCGCCCATACGCTCGAATTCTTCAAGGTTCGAATACAGGATTTCCCGGTAGGCATCCACGTCCCGGGCCTTTGACAGCGCGACCTGGGTCTGCGTCGTGAGATTGGTCACAGGGGTGCGCAGCTCGTGAGCGATGTCGGCCGAGACGTTACGCAAACGCGCGAAGCCTTGCTCGATCCTGGTCAACATGGCGTTGAAGGCGGCCGCCAGATCCACGAGTTCGACTGGAACGTGCTTTGGATCGAGGCGTGTGTGCAAGCGCTCAGTTGTCATTTCTCGCATGCGCGCGCTGATGCGGCGCAGCGGCGCGTGCCCTTGGCGTACGGCTAAGGCTGCAACAAGAACGCTGATGAGGCTTGCCATCAACGTCCCCGCCCAAAGAGCATTCTGCAATTCCCGCAAATACTGGAGGTGGAAGTCGATCGCAGTGGCGACGACGACCGTTTTGTCGCCACTGCGCAAGACCGCTCCTCGGTAGACGTGGTGATCGGTTCGCCAGATATGGAGCGTATCTAAAGCCAAATGCGTGGTGGCTGGCACCTTTTCGCCCAAGGCATCGAGATCTGGTGCAGTCGTTCCGTACAGCCGCCGGCCATCAGCATCACGGACGACAAAGTACACATCGTGGCCTCCCGCGATCGCGTCGGCGAGCTCGTGGGACTGTGCTGCCCCAGACGAAGAAGCCCCATCTCGACGAAGCGCTGCATCCACCGATGCCCAAGCTGATTGCAGTTCGGCCAGATCCATCCGGGAAAAATGCCGCTCGATCGAATATTCGATGCCCCATGCAGAGAGTACGAATATCGCCGTTGTCACCAAGCCGACCAGACTTGTGACGCGAACCGCCAGCGACATGGGGCGGCGTGTTCGCTTCTCAACGCCCATCGGGGACGTCCAGGGTATAACCCATACCGCGCACGGTCTGGATCAACTTGGGCTCGAAACCATCGTCGACCTTCGCTCGCAGCCGACGAATGGCAACATCAATCACATTCGTGTCACTGTCGAAGTTCATGTCCCAAACCTGGGATGCGATCAGGGACCGAGGCAGCACTTCGCCCTGACGACGGATCAGCAATTCAAGCAAGGCGAACTCCTTGCTGCTGAGGTTGATTCGGGTGCCGGCCCGCGTAGCGCGGCGCCGCGGTAAATCGAGCACCAGATCGGCGACCTCAAGTTGATCGATTTGCGTTGGGGCGCGCCCGCGTCGCAACAGGGTGCGTACCCGTGCAAGCAACTCGGTGAAGACAAATGGTTTGACCAGATAGTCATCGGCCCCGAGTTCAAGGCCCTTGACGCGATCCTCCACCGCGTCACGCGCGGTGAGGAACAGCACCGGCGTATTGTTGCCCGACTCGCGAAGGGATCGGAGGATGCGCCATCCGTCGATGTCGGGAAGCATGACATCGAGCACGATCAGGTCATACGGCGCGATCATCGCGTGATGATGGCCATCGAGGCCGTTGCGCGCCCAATCCACGACGAACCCCGATTCTCTGAGACCCTGCTGTAGATATTCCCCGGTTTTGACTTCGTCTTCGACGATCAGAAGTTTCATCTGCGTTACCTCGCCGGCGCCCCAAGACCGAGGCATGCTCTCAATGTAGTCCGCCGAATCTGCCGCGACCATGACAGGACGATGACATCAATGTAATGCCGTGGTCATCTGCGTGAAAGCACACCCTGTCTACACTTCACATTCAAATTTTTCCATTGAACAGGAGCAGCCGAAACCATGCAACGCAACCTCCTCATCCGACCAGAAGGTGTCCATGTTCAACGGCGGCGCTTCGTGCAAGGGTTCGCTGCTGGCGGCGTCATGCTGGGGCTGGCCCCGTGGGCGGCGCGCGCGCAAACGGCGCCCACCGCAACCGGGACGGCCCCAGATCTGCGGGGTCGCGAATTCGATCTGGTGGTGGCCGAGACACCGGTCAATTTCACCGGAAAACCTCGGGTCGCGACGACGATCAACGGATCGATTCCAGGGCCGACGCTGCGTTGGAAGGAAGGCGACACGGTGACGATTCGTGTGACCAACCGTATGAGCCGCTCGACGTCGATCCACTGGCACGGCATGCTCGTGCCCTTTCAGATGGATGGCGTGCCTGGAATGAGCTTCAAGGGCATCGCGCCCGGCGAGACCTTCGTTTATCACTTCAAGGTTCAGCAGGCCGGCACCTACTGGTACCACTCGCACTCGGGCATGCAGGAGCAAACCGGCATGTACGGCGCCATCATCATCGAGCCCGCGCATGGCAAGACCATACACGCCGAGACCGATCATGTGGTGCTGTTGTCCGACTGGATGGACGAAGACCCGATGCGCGTCCTGGCCAAGCTCAAGGACGACAGCGGTTTTGACAACTACCATGAGCCGACGGCGGTGGACTTCTTTCGCGATGTCTCCCGCGAGGGACTGCGTGCGGCACTCGACAAGCGCGCGATGTGGGAGCAGATGCGCATGAGTCCGAACGACCTCTCGGATCTTTCGGGCGCGACGCTCACCTACCTGATGAACGGCGTCACCCCGGCGGGCAACTGGTCGGCGCCCATCGTGCCGGGCAAGCCCGCCAGGCTGCGCTTCATCAACGGCGCGGGCAACACGTTTTACGACGTGCGCGTCCCTGGCCTGAAGCTCACCGTGGTGGCGGCCGATGGGCAGGATGTGGAACCGGTCAGCGTGGACGAGTTCCGCTTCGGTCCCGGGGAAACCTACGACGTGCTGGTGCGCCCGCAAAACTCGGCCTACATCATCTTCGCACAATCGATGGACCGCACTGGTTATGCGCGCGGCACGCTGGCTGCACGCCCGGGTCTCGCCGCGCCCGTTCCGCCGCTGGACCCCCGCCAGCAACTGACCATGGCCGACATGATGGGCAACGACATGAGCTCGATGCCAGGAATGGACATGGGGGGGATGAGCATGGACACGGGCCCCGCCGTGCGACACGCACAGACCGAGTACGGTCCCGGCGTCGACGCCCGCGTCGATCACCCACGGACCAATCTGGACGATCCCGGTGTGGGCCTGCGCAACAACGGCAGACGCGTGCTGACTCTTGCTGATCTGCACACGATCGGCGGCCCGATCGATCCGCGTGCGCCAGGTCGCACGATCGAGATGCATCTGACGGGCAACATGGAGCGCTACACCTGGTCGTTCGACGGCGTGCCGTTCGGGGAGTCGACACCGGTGCATTTCCGCTATGGCGAGCGCCTGCGCATGGTGTTGGTGAACGACACGATGATGACCCACCCGATGCACATGCACGGCATGTGGAGCGAACTGGAGAGTCCGGATGGCCAATTCCAGGTGCGCCGCCACACCATCCCGGTCCAGCCGGCGCAGCAGGTCAGCTATCGCGTCAGCGCCGACGCGCTGGGGCGTTGGGCCTGGCACTGCCATCTGATGATGCACATGGATGCGGGGATGTTCCGCGAGATTCTGGTGTCGTGACCACCGCGGCAATAGGAGATGAAATCAATGAGACTGCAACACGTCAACAAAGCTCTGGCATTGGCGATCGCCGGACTGGCGATCGCGCCGGTCTGGGCGCAAAGCATGGACATGCCAGGGATGAGCATGCCAGGGATGGGAGCTCCTGCTGCTTCGGCTTCCACCCCGGCCGATCGTCCCACTTCGCCGACGAAGGAACCTCCAATGTCTGGCGACATGGGCGGCATGAACATGCAGGGAATGGATGCAACCACCCCGTCTTCGTCAAAGGCAACTCCCACGCCCTCTTCAAAGCCCGCCGCAGCGCCGAATGACATGAAAGGCATGGACATGCCGGGGATGCAGATGCAAGGGACGGGCGCGGCCACGCAGGCGACGGCTGACGGGAACATGAAAGGGGCGGCTCCCAACCAACCGCGCAGCGCCGATGCGTACTCCGGTGGCTACACGCTGACGACCGGGCCTTTTATCCCGCCTGGAGTCAAGCCGCCGCGCCTTGCGGACCAGGAGAATTTCGGCTCGGTGCTGGTCGATCGCCTAGAGCGCGCCTATACGCGCGACGGCAACTGGACAGCCTATGACGTGCAGGCCTGGTTCGGCCGTGATTTCAACCGCCTGATGATCAAGGCCGAGGGCGACGTCTCACAAGGACGCCTGCAGGACGCCCGAACCGAGCTTCTCTGGGATCACGCGGTTGCCGCGTTCTGGGACACGCAGGTCGGCGTGCGTCACGACAACGGCTCCGGGCCCGACCGCAACTGGCTGGCGTTCGGGGTGCAGGGCCTGGCGCCCTATTGGTTCGATGTCGAGGCCACAGGCTATTTGGGCAACGAGGGACGTAGCGCGCTGCGTCTGGCGACGAGTTACGACTTGTTGATCACACAGCGCGTCGTGCTGCAACCGCGCATCGAAGCCAACCTGTACGGCAAGGATGACCCCGCACGCCAAATCGGAAGTGGGGTCTCGGACGCAACCGCCGGATTGCGTCTTCGCTACGAATTCACGCGCCAGTTTGCGCCCTATGTCGGCGTGGAATGGAGCGGGAAATTTGGCCGCAGCGCGGACTTCGCTCGCATCGCCGGCGAAAGGACACGCCAGACGGCCATCGTCGCTGGTTTGCGGTTCTGGTTCTGACCCGTTGGTTTTCAACGGATTCGCTGCTGTACTTTTAAGGCTGATGAAAGGATCCATATGAAGATGAAGAAAATCCGGCTGTCCATGCTTCTGCTTGGCGCATGGCCTGTAATTGCACTTGCCGCCACGAACGCGTCTGGAGTCGAGAATCGGTCAGACGAGGCCATGCCGAAGAGTGGCGCAAGCGTGTCCTCCGAGGCTGCCGCAATGCCTGGTGCCATGAAGGGCATGAATATGCAAGGTATGAACATGCAAGGCATGGACATGTCAGTGGTTGCCACAAATGCGGCCTCTGCCCCCCACGCATCGGTTCATGCCGACGCGGACGCCGACGCATCTTCCACCGGCAATCCTGGTAAAGCAACGGTCGCCACCCAAAACGTGGAAATCACGATGGACGACTCGATGCGTTTTACGCCGGACGTTATCCATGTGCAGCCAGGACAAACGATTCGGTTTGTTTTGATCAACCGTGGTCAGATCAAGCACGAGATGACGATCGGGAGTATGGCCGAGCTCAAGGAGCACGAAAAGATGATGGCGGCCATGCCTGATATGCCCGATGGAGCCGAGCCCAATATGGTCGCCGTACCGCCTGGAGGCAAGGGTGAGTTGATCTGGCGCTTCGGCAAGCCCGGGACCGTCGACTTCGCCTGCACGATGCCCGGGCATATGGAAGCTGGCATGGTAGGCAAGATTCTGGTGGAGTAAGCGTTCCACACGAAGTGGCAGGGGTAGCACTCTGCAACAGCGGCTTGGCGTTCTCAAAAATCTTGCTCAAGTGTCGACCTCTACCGCACCGTGCCGTGACCCCCGCCGCAAAGCGGAGCCGATTGCCCGCGAAAATCGCCTCCATCCCGACGCTGCGGCCGGATGCCTCCGTCCGGCACATCAGCCTGCAAGGCATGATGGGCTCGATCATCGCGAGCGGCATGATGGGCCAGTTCACCGTGGCCTGAGCGCCCCGGATCCGACGCGCGTTCAGCGCATCAGGGCCTCGATGGTTTGCCGAATCGCGGGGCTGTCGTAATCCCGGCCGCCGACGGCCTGCCGGACGATCAGGCCCTGCTTGTCGATCAGATAGGTCGTCGGAATGTCCATCACGCCGAACGCATGCGCCACCTGGCTATGCTGGTCCAGCAACACCGGGAAGGTGGGCGAGGGGTTGAGCTGCGCCATATACGCGAACACATTGCACCGCGAGCGCATGGTCCTGCACCGGGTCGGCGGCGCGCGCGGCGCTGCCGATGGCCAGCAGCCCGGCGCCGCCGAGCCAGGACAGCATCCGGCGACGTTCAGTGTTGGTCATGTCGGGCTTCTGCTGCGCATTGCGGTCCGGCCAATGTGGCTTGGCGTTGCGTTCCATGCTCTCTCCAGAAATAAACCAGTTTGAACCGCGTGCCGCGCGGCAAGTCGACGGTGGTGAACCCCTGGGCCCAATCCCCGGGCTGCAGGGTTTGCCGCGCCGGCAGGATCGACCAGTCCGAACTCACGCCCCAGGGCTGCCAGCGGCGCAGCCACTGGGTCTTGGTGATCAGCGGGTGCCGCCGGCCATCCGGGGTCACGGCGATCCAGTCCGCCACGTCATACGTGATGGGTGCCTTGGCGTTGTTCCGGATCGAGGTTCCGAACACGCACACCTGGGCGATGGAGGCGATCGCCTTGGGCGGATAGCCCATGTTCTCGTAGAAGGCGCGCACATTGTCGGGGCCGAGCTGCATCAACTGCAGGGTGAAGGCGTGCCTGGCGTTCGTCCACGACGGTTGCGCCGCACTTGCCGCCGCTGCCGGGGTGGCATTCGCGGCCCGGACGCCTGACGAAAGACCGGCACAGGCGAGTGCGACGAGCAAGGGAAAAACACGACCATCCATCGTTCAACTCCGTGAGAAAAACGCGCAACGGGGCCCGTTCTACGGGCGGAAAAGCGCTGAAGCGATGAGATCATTGGGTCGTCGCAACGATCGTCGCCGGTGGAAGGCATAGCCCTTTGTCGGCGCAAGCCTGGATTTGCACCTGTAGGCGGACATCGCGCAGCCTTGACAGACCTGGCAGAGCGATGCGTGTACCGTTCTCGTAGACCCGTATGGTCTTGCCGTTGATATGTAGGCCGATGTCTTGACCGGGTGGATAGAGAGGTTGGATCGCTAACGTACGGCCACTGCGTTGCGCGACCACCGTGACAGGAATCAAGTAGGGCGCCGACGGCGGATTGGCGTAGACATGCCAGCCTCGGTCGATGTGCAGCGTCACCACCGCATTGTGGCCATTGATCGCGGCACTGGCACGAACCTTGGCGGAGGAATCGACCAGATCGCCGGCGGCAGCCGGGGTCAAGCCAGGGTCGGGATGCGCGGCATGGAACAGCAATGCAGCGCCGATCAAGACGGTCAGGGCAATGAGCGAGACGACGGCCATGCGCCGGAGTTTTGGCTTCATCGAAATTCCTTTATGGGTGGATGGCATTCAAACCTCGGACGAGCGCGTCGGCCGAGAACAGTCCGGAAAGATGGCCGATCTCTCGCCCATGTGGATTCAAGATCGCCACGAACGGCAGGCCAGCCCCGCCGTAGGCGGCAAGGAGACTTTGCAGTTCTGGGTTCGGGCGGGTCAGGTCGACCTGCAAGGGAACGACACCGCGGGTGCGCAGGGCTTGCACAACGCGCGCGTCGCCATAGACGGTTTGCTCCAGAAACCTGCAGTTCAGGCACCACTGCGCGGTGAACTCGACCAGCGCAGGGCGATGCAGATTGGCAATCTCGGCGATCTGTGTTGCCTCAAGCGGCTGCCAGGGGATGCCTTGCGCGGATGTCGGCCAGAGTCCTGCACTCAGATAAACCAAAGCCAGTGCGGGCAAGCTCGAAAGTGGCGCGGCCCAGCGTGAGGCGTGATCTGCGGCGCGAAGGCTCGTTGCGAGGACCCACAGCATGACCCCGGCAAGAAATGCGAACCATAGTGTCTTGTCGACGCTGGCGGGAAACAGGCTTTGCGCGAAAAAGATCGCGGCGCCGGCAAGCAGCCAACCGAAGCTTTGACGCACGACATCAGTCCAAGCCCCTCCACGTGGCAGCCGATCGAGACGTCCGGGCTTCAGAAGCAGAATGGCGTAGGGCAGAGCCATGCCAAGACCAATCGCGATGAATATCATCACGATGTCGACGGTTGGCCGGGTGAGGGCAAACACAAGAATCCCACCCAGCAAGGGGCCGGTGCAGGGCGTCGACAAAAGGGCACTGACCAAGCCGGAGATCAGCGGCTCGGCAAAACGCCCGCCGCCCATTTTTGCGATGGCGCTCGGAATCGGCAATCCGCGTCCCGTGAAATTCATCACGGCCAGCACCAGCAGGATGATGACCAAGCCAGTCAGCACGGTCTGCGACTGGAACAGCACGCCCCACTGAAGATGCAAGAGAGCTGTCGCCAGCCCCAGTGGTGCGAAAAATAACAGGGACCCTGCAGCGAAAAGGCCAGCGGACAAAGCACGGGCCGCTGGTTTTTCGCCGGCAGCTCGCAGGATGACTCGAACCTTGATTGGAATGATGGGCAGCACGCATGGCGTCAGGTTGAGCAACACGCCCGCGCCGAGCGCGAGGAGGACTTCGAGGATGAGCGAGATGTCCATGGGGCTTGGTCCTTTCAAGCGTTTTTAGCCAGTTCATGCTGGATCAGTCGATCAAGCTCGGGAAAGTCGGGTTCGCCGAGAATCCGCTTGACGATGTTCCCTTGCTTATCGACCAGAAACGTGGTCGGAGTCAGGCGCACGTCGTAAAACTCGCGAGCCAGACGGCCGTCCACGTCTTTTGCAACCTCGAACGGCAAATGCCGGGTCAAGGTGTAATCGGTGACATAGGGCAGCGGGTCATAGCTCATATCCACCGCGATGAACTCGAAATTCCTTCCCTTGAATCGCTCGTACGTCTTGACCATTTGGGGCATTTCCTTGATGCAGGTGGCGCAGCTCGTGGCCCAGAAATTCACCAGATAGACCTGGCCTCGCAGGGAAGAGGTTGAAAGCGTTCTTCCAGACAGCAGCACAAACGTCGCCTGCGGGACAGTCGACTTCCTGGCCAGGACAAAATAGGCCATGACGGCCATGACGAACGCCACGATGGCGGCAATTGTGAAACGCACACGCATGATTTCACCTCGATCGATGTTTTCAAGAAGACTGTGGCGATCGGTTCGCCCAGTTTCATCGCGGAACGATGCTCTCGGACCGGGTCCGGAGGCTGGTCGTTGGGATGAGCCGGGGACAGAAAGCGACCTCGCAGATTGACCTGCTATTGCAGCGCCGGGCGAATACCGGCTTTGAGGGGTGATCAGACCCTGGGCGGGTGATAAGGGGCGTCCGGCGCCGCACTGGCGACGAGGCGTGTATGAAATTCCGGCATGGGGGCTGAACTCTGCACAATGTGCCAAGCGAGTGACGTGGAGGCCATCGCCAACGCGATACCGCAGGGGACAGGGCAAAGGGCATGCCCAGCTACTGGGTGACTCAGGCGGACATCCGGCGTCATCGACCAACTGCGTTCTAAGGCGTCGAGGTAATGCTGCGGCTTTGCTTGTTGCAGGTCTGCGGCCGACATGCCAGTGCGCGACGCCGTCATCAATGCTTGGCCTTGCTCGTCTGGGCAGTGACCCAGCATGGTCGTGAACGTCGTGGCATCGCCCATAGCGGCCCAGCCTTGCAGCGGCAGCAAAGCCAGCAGGACGGTGAGCAGGACGACACGCAAGGCGTTCATGCAATCAGGCTATTGAGAAAAGCAAGCGGATATAAGCGAGCGTCATCATGCAAATCGCTATAGGGTCCTGCACACCTGCCGAAGTTCCAGAAAAAATTGGTTCTCAGTGTGCATACTGCTACTACGGTGCTGCCCTCGTCCCACAGGCGGCCGCGACCATGCGTGCGACGCACCATAGCGCATACCGATCCTATTTGATTCAGGGATGAATTTCTGTGAAAACTCTTTAGGGTGGCATGCCTTGACCAAATTGCCGCAATGGGATGACGTCGGCCGAAAAGTTTCCGTCACATCGGTGATGAAAATGAAGGCAGTCATCCCGAAGATGAACAGCATGCCAAAAAATTCCTTGACACTGGACCTCACTCCAAGGTCTAGAGTGCATCCATCGCGATACGGCAGGTCTTTGTTCACCCGGGGATCATGCCAAGACAGATGGGTGTGTTTCAAACGAAGGAGTTCTGACATGGCAACACAACGTCAGGTGGAGGTCTTCAGCGCCGGTTGCGCCGTGTGCGAAGATGTGGTGGCTTTGGTCAAGCGCGTTGCCTGCACGTCTTGCGACATCGTCGTGCATGACATGCACGACATCAAGGCTGCGGCGCGTGCCAAGACGCTGGGCGTGCGTTCGGTTCCCGCGGTCGCCATCGACGGCCAGCTCGCCGGCTGCTGCGCCGGGCGCGGTGTCGACGAAGCCGTGTTGCGCGTGGCGGGTCTCGGTCAGGCGCGCTAGGGTTTTGCATCGCCTGGCCCCGCGATGATGCTGGGGTCGGGCATGCCTCCATCCTGAACTGCAGAGACAACCCATGCTGACCATCGGCAAACTCGCGGAACTGGCGCAAACCACGCCCGATGCCCTGCGCTTCTACGAGCGCGAGGGCCTGATCGCCCCCACCTCCAAGTCCGAAGGGGGCTACAGACTGTACGACACCGACGCTGCACGTCGCATCCGGTTCATCAAGCAGGCCCAGCATTGCGGCTTTACGCTGGCGGAGATCCACGCGTTACTCGAGCTGCGTGCCACGGATGCCGCCTGTTGCGGCGATATGCGCAAGCGGGCCATCGAGAAAAAGCTGCAGCTCGAAAGCCGCATCAAGGCTCTCAAGGCCATGTCCGATGCCCTGGACCGCCTGATTGCCGATTGCAACCAGGAACGCTATCCCTTGGATGCCTGCCCGATTCTGGCCGCGCTCGAAGGCGCTGAACTGACTGCGTCCAGGGGCTCACTTTGATGCACGTCGAACTGTTCTACTCCCCCGGCTGCACCCAGTGTGATGGAGCCCGCACCCAACTCAAGGCGGCCGCCCTGCAGCGCTTCCCGCAAGTTCAGTGGCGCGAATGCAATGTGCTGGATGCACTCGACCGTGCCGTGGAACTCGGCGTCCTGAGCTTGCCGGCGCTGGCCGTCAACGGGGATTTGCTCTTCCCCAAACTGCCGACGCCGCAGCAGCTCTGTGCGGCCCTGGAACCGCTTGCGCGGGACGAGCGCTGACCGATGGACCCATCCCTGTTTCGCACCACCCTGGAACATGCTGGCCCGGCTGCTCTGGGCGTCAGCTTCGTGGCCGGGCTGGCCTTCAGCATCAATCCCGTGGCGCTGGCCGCCATTCCTGTCTCGATGGCCTATGTCACCAAGGCCAGGCAGGCCCGCCAGGCTTGGTCCTTCGGCGCCATGTTCATCCTGGGCATGCTGCTCACCCACGGGCTCTTGGGTTTGATCGCCGGCTTGGGCGGCGCCTGGGTCGAGCATCTGCTGGGGCGCCAATGGGGATTGTTCCTCGGGCCGCTGCTGATTCTGATGGGCCTGCTATGGCCGGGCTGGATCCGCCTGCCCCTGCCGGCCTTGGCCTTGCGTGCGCGCCGCCCCAAGGGGCTATGGGGCGCGTTTGCCCTGGGCATCCCATTCTCGGTTGCGGTGTGTCCCTTTTGTACCCCTGCGCTGGCTGTGCTGATCGGCGTCGCTGCCGCATCGGGATCACCATGGCTGGGGGTGGGTCTGCTGCTGGCCTTCGCCTTCGGCCGGGCGATTCCCGTGGCCGTGGGTGCGTGGTCGTTGGGATGGCTCCAGAACCTCCGGCGCTTGGATGCCTACCGACGCCTGTTTGAGGCTGCTGGCGGCATCACGCTGATTCTGTTCGGGGTCTATCTGCTCAACGGTTACTACGCCTGGATGCCGGCTTTGGCCATCTGAAAGCAACGATGCGGTACAACGGCAGGTATGCATTCGCGGCAAGCTTGTGTCGGCCGATGGGTGCTCAGCGACCACCGAGATCCGATCATCCAACGGGCAGCGTCCCGACCCGAAACGGTCACTGCGCTCGTTCCGCATGACTGCGGTTTCGCGACACCAGATCGCAGTTTGCGTCAAACTTGCGCACTGCGCCTTGAGGGATAAACCATGGACCATGATTCGGATGACTTCACCATCGGCACCGTCGCCCGGGCGGCAGGGGTCAATGTCGAAACCATCCGGTTCTACCAGCGCAAGGGCTTGCTGTGCGAGCCCGAGCGACCGCAGGGCAGCTTCCGCCGCTACGGACCCGATGACGTCGCCCGCCTGCAATTCATCAAATCCGCCCAGCGCCTGGGCTTCAGCCTCGACGAGATCGCCGGCTTGCTGCAACTCGACGACGGCATGCACTGCGACCAAGCGCGCGAACTGGGCGAACGCAAGCTCATGGATGTTCGCGTCAAGATAGCCGGTCTGCACCGCATCGAAGCGGCTCTGGCCAGGATGGTGCGCGACTGCGGCTCCAGCCTCGGATCCACGTCTTGCCCCTTGATCGAAGCACTGCATGCCCGTGTTCGCGACACTTGAGCACGGCGATCTCACGCGTCCTTGATGCGTCGGGGCGGGGCAAGGCCACAAGACCTTGTCAACCATGGCGCAGCGCCGCTTGACTCCGGACTTTGGTACGGCCCTACAGTGCCACCATCGTCAACCGAACGGAGTTCGTGCATGCCTCAACCGACCCGACCCCATGGGCGTGGCGCCCTGTTCGCCAGCGGGCTCGCGGCCATCCTGGCCTCGACCTGTTGCCTGGGGCCTCTGATTCTTCTGTCGCTGGGCATCAGCGGCGCGTGGATCAGCAATCTGACCCTGCTCGAGCCCTACAGGCCGATCTTCATCGGCGCCGCTCTGGTCGCCTTGTTCTTCGCCTACCGCCGCCTGTTCCGGGCGCCTGCGGCATGCAAGCCCGGCGAGGTCTGCGCCATTCCCCAGGTCAACGCCACCTACAAGTTGCTGTTCTGGGTCGTGGCGGCGCTCGTCGTCGTCGCCCTGGCTTTCCCCCTCGTCGCTCCCCTGTTCTATTGAAAGGAACCCTCATGAACAAGCTCCTGACTGCCATCGCACTCATTTCCGCTTGCACTGCCCCTGCCTGGGCTGGTGTGCAGACCGTCACCCTCGCCGTGCCCGGCATGACCTGCCCGGTGTGTCCGATCACCGTCAACAACGCTTTGCACACCGTACCTGGCGTCGAAAAGGTGGACATCAATTTTGGGAAAAAAATAGCCCAAGTCACCTTCGACGATGCCAAGACCAACGTCAAAGCCCTGATCAAGGCCACCACCGACGCCGGCTACCCCTCGGTGGTCTCCCAGTAAGTCGATGACGCGACAGTTTGACTGTCGCTCCGGCCATGCCGCCGAGGCGGCACGTACCGTCCTTCACCCCCTCGAAACAACGTTGTGCATTGGAGATGCCGTCATGGCCAACCCCTTGAGTTTTCTGACACGTCTCGGCGACAAAGCCGGCTCCCTCGGCGCGGTGGCTTCGGCCATGGGTTGCGCCGTGTGCTATCCAGCCATCGCCAGTCTCGGCGCGGCCATTGGCCTGGGCTTTCTCAGCCAGTGGGAAGGTGTTCTGTTCCACGTCGTGTTGCCGCTGTCCGCCGTGCTCGTCATCCTGGCCAACGGCCTGGGTTGGTTCGCGCACCGCCAATGGCATCGCACGGCCCTCGGCATGATCGGCCCGGTGCTGGTGCTGATTGGACGCTACAGCCTCATCCGAGGCATCGTGTATCTGGGGCTGGCGGTCATGCTGGCCGTGGCGATCTGGGATCTCGTCTCGCCCGCCCACCGCCGCTGCAGCGCTGATGGCGGCGCCTTGGCGGACCAAGCCGGACGTTGATCTTCCCCGAACCGAAACCATTCACCCCAAGGACAAACCCATGCAAACCCTGAGCATCAGCGGCATGACCTGCGACACCTGTGCCATGCATGTCAAGGACGTCTTGGAACAATTGCCCGGGGTGAGATCCGCGCAGGTCTCGTACCCGCACGGCTCAGCCCAGGTTGTTGCCGATGCTGGGGTGTCGTTGGATGTCATGGCGGCGGCCGTGTCCAAGGCCGGTTACTCGGCGAAACAAGCGACCCAGTCGCCCGAGGTGCCGAACGGCCAGCCCGGCGACACCACCGGCCCTGCACGGCGCGGCGATGGCAGCGACCTGCGCATCGCCGTCATCGGCAGCGGCGGGGCGGCCATGGCGGCGGCCATCAAGGCGGCCGGCAGCGGCGCGCAGGTCACGCTGATCGAGCGTGGCGTCATCGGCGGCACCTGCGTCAACGTCGGCTGCGTGCCGTCCAAGATCATGATCCGCGCTGCGCACATCGCCCATCTGCGCCGCCGCAGCCCGTTCGACGCCGGCATCCAGCCTTGTACGCCCACCATCCTGCGCGACAAACTGCTCGTGCAGCAGCAAGCGCGTGTGGACGAGCTGCGCCACGCCAAGTATGAAAGCATTCTCGAAGGCCAGCCGGCCATCACCACCCTGCGCGGCAAGGCCAGCTTCAAAGACGCCCGGACGCTGGTCGTGACGCTGCACGACGGCAGCGAGCGCAGGCTCGGATTCGACCGCTGCCTGATCGCCACCGGCGCCAGCCCGTCCATCCCACCCATTGCGGGCTTGAGGGACACGCCATACTGGACTTCGACCGAGGCGCTGGAAAGCGACACGATTCCGCCGCGCCTGGCGGTCATCGGTTCTTCTGTCGTGGCGCTGGAACTGGCCCAGGCCTTCGCCCGCCTGGGCAGCCAGGTCACCGTCCTGGCGCGCCACACGCTGTTCTCGCAGGAAGATCCGGCCATCGGCGAAGCCGTTGCCGCCGCGTTCCGCGAGGAGGGCATCACCGTCCTGACCCACACCCAGGCCAGCGCGGTGGCTCATGCCGGCGGCAGCTTCGCGCTGACCACGAACCATGGCGAGATTCGGGCCGAGCGCCTGCTGGTGGCGACGGGCCGCGCACCCAACACGGCGGAGCTGAATCTGCCAGCCGCCGGCGTCAAGCTTGATACGCGCGGCGCGATTGTGGTGGATGACCATCTGCGTACCAGCGTGCCGCACATCTACGCCGCCGGGGACTGTACCGATCAACCGCAGTTCGTCTATGTGGCCGCAGCCGGGGGCACGCGTGCGGCCATCAACATGACCGGAGGCGATGCGACACTCGACCTCTCGGCCATGCCGGCCGTGGTGTTCACCGACCCGCAGGTGGCCACGGTGGGCCTGACCGAGGCCGAGGCGCAGCGCCAAAACATCGAGACCGACAGCCGCACGCTGAGCCTGGAGAACGTGCCCAGAGCCCTGGCCAACTTCGACACGCGCGGCTTCGTCAAGCTGGTCGCCGAAGCCGGCTCCGGACGACTGCTCGGCGTGCAGGCGGTGGCCGCCGAGGCCGGCGAACTCATCCAGACGGCGGCACTGGCGATCCGCAACCGCATGACGGTGCAGGAACTGGCCGATCAGCTGTTTCCCTACCTGACCATGGTGGAGGGGCTGAAGCTGGCCGCCCAGACCTTTACCAAGGATGTGACGCAACTGTCGTGTTGCGCGGGGTGACGTGATCACGGCGCCATCACCCCAAGCGGCGGTAGCACGCGGATACATGGCGGCCTCAAATCTGAAGTGGTGCGCCGGGAGACCGGCAAGGAGTAGGTGGTGCAAGTCCACTGCGATGAAGGAATAGCGAACCGCATCGACCCCGAGCCGTGCGCAGGCATCCGTGAGGATGTCGGCGAAGCGTCGGCAGGGGGACGTACAGGCCAGCCATTGAGCCGCGATAGGATTTCTATTCCGGGTGCCGACACCGTCACTTCTGTGGAAGGCAACATCGACGGGTGCGTCAACGCAAGCGCCCGCTGGACCCGGCGTGGTCGTAGAACCTGGCATGTACGCACGCTCCTGGCACGGGAACCGGGAGATCTCGGGTCTGACCAGCCGCTGTACGGGCTGGCCCGCATTGGGAAGGCGAGGAGCCGAAGCCAATGATGAACGGACCCGAGAAGTCAGACTCGGTCGTAGTAGCTGTGAAGCCCGCGAACAAGGCCGGTCCGCCGGTTGCGGAGTGGGTGGAGCGAAGGACCGGGACCAAGGGGAACACGGAACAGCCGCACACGCGACGGACACAGAGCCGCGATAGCGTGTCACAGGAGCTGGACTGTGTACGGAAAGCTGCAAGGCAGCGGAAGAAGGAGAAGTTCACCGCGCTGCTGCACCACGTCAGTGTTGACCTGCTGAGGGAATCGTTCCTGGCGCTCAAGCGCCGTGCCGCTCCCGGGGTTGATGGTCTGACATGGCAGGACTACGAGGCGGGTCTGGAGGTCAACCTCCTCGACCTGCATGCACGGGTTCATAGCGGAGGGTATCGGGCGCTGCCCGTCAGGCGACGGTTCATACCCAAGTCTGGCACCGACAAGCAGCGACCGCTGGGTATCGCCGCGCTGGAAGACAAGATCGTCCAGCGTGCGCTCGTTGCGGTGCTCAATGCCATCTACGAGGAAGACTTCCTTGGGTTCTCGTACGGGTTTCGGCCTGGGCGGGGTCAGCACGATGCGCTTGATGCACTGTCGGTGGCGATCAGCGGCACCCCGGTGAACTGGATTCTCGACGCGGATATTCGGAGCTTCTTCGATTCGGTCAGCCAGGAATGGCTGCTCCGTTTCCTCGGCCACCGGATCGGCGACGAGCGCGTCATCCGCCTTGTGCGCAAGTGGCTCAAGGCGGGCGTCCTGGACGACGGGGAGTGGAGCGTCAGTGCCGAAGGCACGCCGCAGGGGGCCGTGATCTCACCGCTGCTTGCGAACGTGTACCTGCACGATGTCTTCGACCTGTGGGCCAAGCAGTGGCGAGGGCGGGAGGCAACGGGCAACATGATTGTCGTGCGCTATGCCGACGACATCGTTGTCGGCTTTCAGCACGAAGCCGATGCACGGCGCTTCTGGGACGCGATGCGAACGCGGTTCGAGCAGTTTGGGCTCGAACCGCACGGGGAGAAGACGCGCCTGCTGGAGTTTGGCCGCTACGCGGCTGAGCGCCGCTCGCGGCGCGGTCTGGGCAAACCTGAGACGTTCATGTTCCTGGGTTTCGTCTTCATCTGCGGTCGGTCCCGACGTGGCGCATTCTTGCTCCACCGAAAGACCCGGGGCGATCGGATGCGAGCGAGGCTCAGGGAGATCAAGGCGACGTTGCGTGAGCGCATGCATGCACCGATCCCTTCCCAGGGGCGGTGGCTCGCGTCGGTGCTCAACGGCTATTTCGCCTACCACGCAGTGCCCACGAATTTCCGGGCACTCGGGGCGTTTCGACACCACGTCTTGAATCTCTGGCTGCGAACGCTGCGGCGCCGCAGTCAAAGGCAAAACTTGACGTGGGAGCGCATGACGCGAATCGCAGAAGACTGGCTCCCAATCCCAAGAATCCTTCATCCATGGCCTCAACAGCGCTTTGCCGTCAAGCACCCGAGGTAGGAGCCGTATGCCCGAATCGGGCCCGTACGGATCTGTGCGGGGGGTGGCCGGTAACGGGCATCTCTACCGCGATCAACACCCCAAGCCTGTAAGGTGTTGCGATGCAAAGGACGACGACGTACCGACAGCTTCAACCGGAAGAGCGCATGACGATGGCCAGTTTGATGCAGCAGGGGTGCAGTGTTCGGGCCATGGCCCGAACACTGGGGCGTGCGCCCTCGACCATCAGTCGGGAGCTTGGCCGCAATGGCGAGGACACGAGGCCCTATGCGGCCGCAACGGCGCAGCAGCGCTGTGCGACGCGCCGGGATGCCGCACGCCCGTCTCCCAAGCTGCACCGGGACGGCATCCTCTGGGGCGTGGTCACTGCCTTGCTGGACTGGAAGTATTCGCCCCAGCAGATTGCTGGCACACTGCTGCGGGTGTATCCCGAGCGCCCCGAGCTGCAGGTCTCGCATGAGACCATCTACACCGCCATCTATGCCCATGCCCGCGGGGAGTTGCGACGGCAGTTGATGGCCTGCCTGCGCCAGGGCCACAGCAAGCGTGTGCCGCGTTCGCGTGGCACCGACCGCCGCGGCCAGATTCCCGAGATGGTCAGCATCCATGTGCGCCCGCCCGAGATTGAAGACCGCTTGATGCCGGGACACTGGGAGGGCGACCTCATCAAGGGGGCTGGCAACAAATCCGCCGTGGGCGTGCTGGTCGAGCGTTCCAGCCGTCTGCTGTTGCTCGTCCAGATGCCCGATGCCACGGCCGCCTCGGCCCTGGCTGGCTTTACGGCCAAGCTGCGGTCGATTGCTGCGCCACTGCGCCAGAGCATGACGTACGACCAGGGTCGAGAGATGACCCGCCATGCCGAGCTCACCGCCAACACCGGCGTGCGCGTGTACTTCTGTGACCCCCACAGCCCCTGGCAGCGCGGCACCTGCGAGAACACCAACGGATTGCTGCGCCAGTATCTGCCCAAGGGCACCGACCTGTCGGTGTACTCCCAGGCTGACCTGGACGCCATTGCCGACAGCCTCAACGGCAGACCAAGGGCCACCCATGCATTCCATTCCCCGTTGGAGGTCTTCGCGCAAATGCTGGCCAATACCCACGAAGCTCCCTCCTCAATTCAATAACCAACGGGTGTTGCACTTCACTATTGAAACCGCCCTTTTTCATGCCTATCGCGGTGTCAGGAACTTTAGCCTGTTCCAACCCATCCACTGGGGAGGATGCCACCGATATTCCCCCGCGTCGATTGATTTGCGCTTGCTCGAGGTAACTTGAGTCCATGCAGCCGTCGTTCCCCCCGTCCTCCCAACCCCAAGGAACTTTGCCCGATGAAACCCCGCTTGCGTCTGTCCAGCCTTGCCCTGCTCGCGCTGATGGCTGTGGCGGCACCAGCCGCTCCTGCATATGCCTCCCCGGCGGGCGCATCCGCGTTCTTGGTCGGAGCCTTCCAGGCCCCACCCATGGGGGGAGGCCCGGGCAAAATGGCGGTGGTGCGCTGGCCCGGCAATGCTGCGCATGTGCTGAATTTTGGCCAGGCTGGAACACCCAAGGGGAATAGCTTTTTTGTCGGTGTGAATGCGCAGGACCACCAAGTCTTCATCCCGAGTCTTGCCGGGACCACCGATGTGATCGACCTTCGTACAGACAAACCGGTCGGGCAGTTCAAGAGCATCCCGGGTGGGCGCGTGGCGGTGGTGTCGCCTGACCACCGCCTGGTGTTCGTGCTCTCCGGCAAGGCATTGGCGGCGTACGCAACCCGCGATGATGTGTTGCGTGTCGGCGCCGATTCAAATTTGAGCCACCGTGCCGACTGAATATTGAGCCAGGGGTGGAAGCCGATTTTGAGAGGGTCGGCTGTGGATAAGTGTAGGGGCTGTGCTGGTTCGGGGACCTCCTTGTTGTTGTGTTGAAGCCGATGGGCAAGCCGCGCAGGGCGTAGCCCGTAGCGGCTTGCCCATCGCGGAGCGTGCTCAGAATGGGGCGGGTTCTGCCTGCGCCGAGACGTCCTTGCGCGCCTGCTCGCGGGCCTTGATTCGCTTCTTGGCTGCAGCCGTGCTGCGGCTAAACCGGATCGACTCGTTGCCTGTTTCCACGATGTGGCAGTGGTGCGTGAGCCGGTCCAGCAGTGCGGTGGTCATCTTCGCGTCGCCGAACACGCTGGACCATTCGGCGAAGTCCAGGTTGGTCGTGAGCATCACGCTGGTGTGCTCGTACAGCTTGCTGAGCAGGTGGAACAGCAACGCCCCACCGGCCTGGCTGAACGGCAGATAGCCCAGCTCGTCCAGAATGATCAGGTCCATGCGCAGCAGGCTGGTGGCGATGCGCCCGGCCCTGCCTTGGGCCTTCTCCTGCTCCAGTGCGTTGACCAGATCGACCGTGGAGTAGAACCGCACCCGCTTGCCGTGCCGGGTGATGCCCGAGACGCCCATGGCCGTGGCCAGATGGGTCTTTCCAGTGCCAGGCCCGCCCACCAGCACCACGTTGTGCGCCTCCTCAGTGAAGGCCGTGGTGGCCAGAGTCTCCACTAGCTTGCGGTCCACCGGCGAGACCTCGAAGTCAAAGCCCGCCATGTCGCGGTGCACCGGGAACTTCGCCGCGTGCATCTGGTGACTGACCGAGCGCATCGCACGGTCTGTGCCCTCGGCCTGCAGCAGATGCTCGATCAGCCAGCGTGAGGACTCGATGCCCACACCGCCTGCCTCGCCGCCGCCTTGCTCGACCAGATCGGCCCACGCGCTGGCCATGCCGTGCAGACGCAGAGCCTTGAGTTCGAGCAGTACATCAGTCTTCATGGCCGGCTCCCTCGGTGATGGCGCCCGCGGCGTCCGAGCGCAGGCTGTCGTAGCGCGCCGTGTTCACCAGCGGCGGCGTGTTCACTCTCAGCAGCGTAGCCGCCGTGGGCGGCACCGGCTGCGCGTTGAGTCGGCTCAGCACATTGACCACATGCTCCACACTGACCTTGCCCGGTGGACCGCTCTCCAGCGCCAGTTCGATGGCCACCAGCACCGCATCCAGACCGGCGCTGAGCACGATCGCCAGCACCTGCGCCATGACCCGGTCGCCGCCTGGGTTGCGCAGCAGCCCACGGCGCAGTCGCTGCAGCGGCTCGGGCATGTCGGCAAAAGGCGCGCCGTTCCTCAGCGCGCCAGGCTTCCTCTGCAGCAGCGGGATGTAGTGCTGCCAGTCGTACCGGGTCTCCCCCGCGTTGCTGAGCCGGTCGTGGCGGGCCACGATGGTGTCGTCGACCACGATGGCGACGCTGCCCGGGTACAGCCGTGTGCTGACTATCTGCCCCACCCGTTCGCACGGCACCGAATAGCGGTTGCGCGCCACCGACACCAGACAGGTGCTGGAGACCCGCGCGGGTTTCTCGACGTAGCCATCGAACGGCACCGGCATGGGCATGAGGCGCGCGCGCTCGTGTTCGAGCATCTCGGCCACGCTGAACTGGGTGTGCTCGGGGTGGCGCACCTCGTCCCACAACGCGCGGCAGCGCTGGCCCAGCCAGGCGTTGAGTTCGCTGAAGCTGCCGAACTTGATCTTGGCCGCGTCGATCCAGATGCGCCGACGGCTGTCCTGCACGTTCTTCTCCACCACCCCTTTCTCCCAGCCACTGGCCACGTTGCAGAAGTCCGGGTCGTACAGGTAGTGCGCGCACATGGTGGCAAAGCGCTCGTTGACGATGCGTCCCTTGCCTTTCTTGACCTTGTCAACGGCCGTCTTCATGTTGTCATAGATGCCCCGGCGCGCCACGCCGCCGAGCGCCGCGAACGACCGGGTGTGGGCATCGAACAGCATCTCGTGGCCCTGGCTGGGGTAGGCCACCAGCCAGAAGGCCCGACTGGCGCACAGCTTCATGTGGGAGACCTGCACCCGGTAGTAGATGCCGCCAATCACCATGCCTTCCTCGCTCCAGTCGAACTGGAAGGCTTCGCCCAGCTCGAAGGCCAGCGGCACAAAAGCGTTGACCGCAGACCCCTGGCCTTCGCCCTGGCGCCACGCCCGGATGAAGTCGGTCACCCGCGTGTAGCCACCCTCATAGCCCGCGCGCCTGATCTCGGCGTACAGCGCTTTGGCCGTGCGCCGCTCGTGTTTGGGCCGCCGCGCGTCGGCCTTCAACGCTTGCCTGAGCGCGTCGTGGAACGCCGTGAGCTTGTTGGGCTGCTCTCCGCGCCGGTACTTCGGTGGGCCGTCCACCTCGCCGTGCAACCACTTCGCAACCGTGTTGCGCGAGAGCCCTGTCATGCGCGCAATCTCGCGCTCCGATTTGTTCTTCCGGGCATGCAAATGCCGGATCCTGCCAATCATGTCCATGGTGATCACTCCTGGTCCTCTGCTGCTCAAAAAAGCAGCAGAGTAGGTCGTTCACCTGGCTCAGTTTTGGGTCGGCACTACCCTCATAAGTGGCTCAGTTTTCGGTCGGCGCCAACACCGTAGCTCGACCCCGTTCTTGGCGGCCCTGGTCTGCAGGGTTCTTCCTGCGAACTCCGGGCCGTTGTCGGTGCGGATCACCTTGGGCAGTCCGCGCTCGACCTTGACCTGCTCGAGCACCCGCGTGACGTACAGCACCGGGATCGACGTGTCTACGGCGATCTACACCGCCTCCTTGCTGCAGTCGTCCACGACCGTCAGCGTGTTGACCCGTCAGCCGTTGGTCAGTTCGTCAAACACGAAGTCCATGCTCCACACCTCATTGGGTTGCATCGGGCGCAAGCCCCGTTCCTGCAACTGCCGCACGACCTCGCGACGCACCGCCACGGCCACTACTTTCCTTTGAGCACCTCGCGCATGGCGTCGACCTCGAGCATCGAGTTAGCTATTGAGCTTTCCGTAAATGGCGACATCACCACAGGCCTGCCTGGACCCAGCATTGTCGTTTTTAGAAGACGACTGCACGAAATATCAAAAGTCGGCTGCACCCTGTGTCGGGTTGATTTATCCATGCTCTAACTGCAAGTAGATGGGGCCTTACCAAACTTTGGTATCAAGCGCATGTAGACCAGTTCTCCAATTATTGATCCGGCACTAAACATTTGAACTTATTGCAGGTCGTAGAGTCAGATCGAGCATGGAAAAGATCGACTCCCGAACGCTGCCGGTGGATGCGCTCAACGAGCGCCGCCGACGTGCGGTGAAGATGCGGCTGGACGGCGCGAGTCTGAAGGACACGGCGGCGCAATGCGAGATGTCGCGCACGACGGTGATCGCGGCGGTGAAGGCCTTTGAGGCCGGCGGTTGGAAGGTGGTTGACGTCGACCGCGGCGGCAGACCGGTGGGCAGCGGCCGCACGCTCAACGCCGAGCAGGAGGGCGAGGTGCAG